>NZ_CP088298.1:4073430-4408116 GCF_021117425.1 Brevibacterium zhoupengii
CGAAGACCAATTCGAGAAGCTCGGCTTCGACGTCGAACTGGAGTCCATGTCCGAGGCTGCGATCGTCTACGCCGGGGTGGCGAACGGTGACATCGACGTCTACCCGTCGGCGTGGCCTGAACGCACACACAAGAAATACATGGATGAGTACGGCGACAAGATCGAGGATCTCGGCACATACTTCGACGAGGCGAAGAACACCCTTGTCGTACCCTCCTACGTCGACATCGATTCGATGGATGAGCTCGTCGACAACGCTGACAAATTCGGCGGCAAGATCATCGGAATCGAACCCGGTGCCGGCCTCACCGCGATGGTCAAGGATTCGGTGATACCGACCTACGGTCTCGACAAAGATTTCGAACTCGTGACCTCTTCGACCCCCGCGATGCTCACCGAGCTGGGCAATGCGATCGAAGCGAAGGAAGACATCGTCGTCACTCTCTGGCGACCGTTCTGGGCCAACAACGCCTATGACGTCAAGGACCTCAAGGATCCGAAGCACGCCATGGGTGATCCGGAGGGCATGCATTTCCTCGGCACCAAGGGATTCAGCGACGAGTTCCCCGAAGCCGCAGATCTCGTCAAGGGCATCAAGCTCGATGACAAGCAGTACGGCGACCTCGAGAACCTCGTCGTCAACGAGTACGAGGACGGTGAAGAAAGCGACGCAGTCGATCAGTGGCTCAAGGAGAACCCGAAAGCCTTCGACACGGAGATCACCGACTGAGCCGCGGCCCGGCCGCGGCGGCCGCCGCAGCCGCTTCTGCGGATCCGGCGGCCGCATCAGTCGCTCACCCCTCGAACAGGTTCTGCCCGACGTATTCCCCCTCGCTGATGCCGGGCGGGATCGCCCACACGGTCGACCCGATCGGCGTGGTCCACTCATTGAGCAGATCCACCTCGGCGAGGCGGCGTTGGATCGGCAGGAACTGCCGTTCGATGTCGGCCTGGAAGGAAGCGAACAGCAGTCCTGCGCCTTCCTCCGCACCTGTCTCGTAGTTGAACGTTCGCCGATGGATCTGCGCCTCCGGGCCCAGTCCATCACGAGCCCTGGCCACGTGCGAGGCCGCAGATATCTTCGTCAGACCCCGCTTGTCGACCGCGGTGAAGTCGGGAACATCGAACTCATCTGTGCCAGACAGCGGTGCGCCGGAATCAAGCGTCCGTCCCGTCGCGAACTCCCGTGCCGGCCGGTCGGCCTTGTCCCAAGTGTCGAGATTCATCGCGATATCGCGCAGCACTAGGGTCGTTCCCCCGCGCATCCAGTCAGGCAGATGCTCGCCGAGGTTGTCCGGCGGTTCCCCGCGCGCGGAGTACACCGCATCCGTCCGCCCGGTACCCTGACCCCAGATGATGCGCGCGAAATCGTCGGATCCGGATCCCGGGTTGGCGGTCCCATCCAACTGTCCGAAGAGGTTCCGCTGGGTCTTCCCTTCTTCTTTGCTGCCGTAGGAACGGCGGAACCCACCCCTCTGCCAGGCCACCTCGGCGAAGTTCCGGGAATCCTTCCACAGCATCCGTCTGGCATGTGCCAAGGTCAGCGGATCGTCACCGCAGATCTGCAGCAGCAGATCCCCGGTGCACCGGTCTGGATCGAGGTCATCGATGGAGAACTTCTCCAGCGGACCCAACCATTCCGGTACCGTTTTCCTGCCCGCCAGCTTCACGAGCCTGCGACCGAATCCGAAGGTCACGGTCAGGCGGGCCGGATCGTGGGCGAGCTCGGGCTCCGAGTCAGCCAGCGGCCCGCTGCCCTGGGTCAGCGCCGCCGCATCTGCGGTGAGCAGTCGCAGCCAGCGGACCGCCTCGTCGGCGTTGATTCCGGTTTTCAACGTCAACGCCAGGAAGTGCGCGTGCGCTTGAGGAGGCGTTTCTACTCCGGACTGGTGAGGACCGTAGAACGGTTCGGTGATCGGACCGTTTGCTCCGTTGAGATCTCGGGATGGCGCGGCCTCAGCACGGTCTGTGGATTCGGCTCGCCCAGCGCCGAAGCCTGCGACGGCGCCGACGACTCCCGCTCCTCCGGCCGCAGCCGCCGAGGCGATGAGGCCTCGGCGGCTGAAACCGTGAGCACGGGCCGAGGAGTCCTTCGGCTGGGACTCAGCGGTCACCGTGATCCCCGTGGTCCATCTCGTCATGGTTCATGTCTTCGTGGTCCATGTCCTTGTGGTCGGCTCCGTCGCCTTCGTCCTCGGCCTCGCCCGGGGCGTAGTTCTCCTGCGCACCCGAATAGTCCTTGGCGATGGCGGTGACCGGGAAGCTCTGCTTATCGGCGGTGAAGAGTTCTAGTGAGATCTCCTCACCGGGTTTGATCGGTTTCGTCAGGCCCATGACCATGATGTGATCGCCACCGGGTTTGAGGTTCAGGGATTCGCCTGCAGGGATCGTGAAGCCGCCCTTCTTCTCCTGCATCGACATTCCTCCGGAGGTGTCTTCAAGAGTTTCGTGGAGTTGGACCTGCTCGGCGTCATCGTATTTCGCCTCGATGAGGTTGATGTCCTCATCGCTGTTGTTCTTCAGTTCACCGAAGACAGCGGTCATCCCGTCGTCGGCGGCCTTAACCCAGGCGTCGTCGAGACTCAGTGAGCCGGCGCTGACCTGGGATCTGGTGGTCTCTTCGGGCTCGCTCGCCTGGCTCTGGCCGCAGGCGCTGAGGCCAATCATCAAGGCAACAGACACAGTGGCCATCAGGGAGGTGTTCTTTCGCATTTCGTCTGCACTTTCAGCTTGTCGGTGCAGCCGGGCACAGGTCTCGACGAGTGTCGGCGCGGACGCGATCAGTTGCGATCAGTTGCCGTCCGAAGCGGTCAGTCGCGCTCAGACGCGGTTCGACGCGGCCCGATGCGATCGGTCGCGATTTGTCACACGGAACGGCTCGTCTGCGACAGTGCGTGGCTGTCACCAATGATGTGTGGGTCGGCGGAGTATCCGCCGATGGTGAGGTTCTGAGCTCAGACGAGTGCGGGCGGACCGCGTCGATAGTTCGGGCCGACGACGGCAGAGGTGACGGCCTGGGGCAGCTGGTATTCGCCCTGGATGAGTCGGGTCGGGAACTCGGCCAGAACTCCGAGGGCCTCGGAGAGGGCTCGGAGCGCGGTGGCGATCGGCCCCAGGGCCAGCTGCAGGATGGTGAGGATGATGTCTTCGCCGCGTTTGAGAACGACTGCGGTGACAATGACGGCCGCGACGTGGGCAAACACCATGGCCACGCCCGCGCTCGAGCCGTCACCGGCCATGTGCGACAGCGGCTGGGAAGTCGATCCTGTCTGGCCCAGGTCAAGTGCACCGGTCCCGTGGTGCATGTGCTGATGGCCCATGACCGTTCCGGTCGTCGTTGCACCGCTGGAGGCGGGTGCGGCAGTGAACCAGCCCATCGACAGGTGCATGAGGATCTGTCCCAGACTCAACAGCGATCCCAGGGCCAGATAGCCGAGCCGGCGGCCGGCGAGGATCATTGCGGCCCACAGGGCGAAGACGAAGACGATCACAATGCCGACGGGAGAAGTCGAGCCCCCGGCGCCGACGTGCATGAGAACGGCGAGCAGGGTCGTCATGAGTGCGGCGAAGAGAGCGCGCACCGACTTGTTCGACCCGGTCATGCCGCTCCTCTCCTGGGACTTCTCACACGAATGGCATCATGGCTGAGCCTCAGAGGACTCAAAGCTTCTACTCAGTGTAGAACTAAGTGGGTTCCCGACGCCACAGCGATGGGGAGGTTACATCCTCAGCCAGGTATCGGCGGTCTTCTTGATCATGGCTCCGGCGGCTTCGGCCTCGTCCAGCCAGGTCACTGGCTGGCCCTCGGGGTCGATCACTGCGTCAGAGAGGACGATGACGTCGAAGTTGCACACCAGCGCGGCCATCGCCGAGGCACGAACCGAGCCCGGCAATTCGCCGCCAGCATTGTCATCAGCAGAGTCTGCTTCGCCAACCGAATCTGTACCATCAGCAGCGTCCGCACCATCCGCGCCGTCCGCCTCGTCCGAGGTGTCTGCGTCCTCGAGGGTTGCAACGGTAGTCACGTCCCCACCGGCGATGACGATGCGGTCAACGCCCATGTCGTGGAGGCCGGGCGCCAGGTCGCGGATGCCGTCGAAGACATCGGGCTTCTCCGAACGCAGCACGAGATCTTCCTCGTCGGGGACGAAGATGGACAGTTCCTCATCGTCGATGTCGACGAGTTCGTCCTTCGTCGAGGCGAAGATGAGCACACCGCCGACGGTGCGAGTGCGGCCGACGATGTCGACTAAAATCTCGGCGTTCTCGTCGGAGATATAACTGGCGTCGTCGGTGTCAATGAGGAGCAGGGCATCCATGTGTCCTATCGTGCCATGTTCTGTGCCCTGATGCTCATGTCCGCGTTCAGCAGCAGGTACTCGGCGGGCATCCCGACACGCAGCAGACAGCCCTCGTCTTCTGCGATGAACCCGAGTGCTCGCAGGGGCACCAGGCTCGCGGCCCGGACGGCTTCAAACGGGCTCATCCCCACCTCGGCGACCGCCCTCATCACCGCATCGTCCATGGTCAGGGTCGAACCGGCGATGGACCCCGTCGCCCCGTCCTCGCCCAGCAGCCGTGCCACCGAATCCTCGACCTGCACCGGCAGCGAACCGAGCATGTAGCGCCCGTCGGCCATCCCCGTCGCGGCCATGGCGTCGGTGATCAGTGCGATCCTGCCGGGGGCCAGTTTCGCAAGCATCCGTGCCGGTGGCGCTGCCACGTGGACTCCGTCGTTGATGAGTTCGAGGCTGACGTGCCCGGCATCGACGGCGGCGAGGATCGGGCCGGGTGCCCTGTGGTGGATGCCCGGCATCGCGTTGAACGTGTGGGTGAGAATTCGTGCGCCCGCGTCGAAGGCTCGTGCTGCTTCCTTGTAATCAGCTGCGGTGTGGCCGACGGCCACGCTCACCCCCGCCGAGGCGAACCGTGAGATCGCGTCGATCGCTCCCGGCAGCTCTGGGGCGATCGTGATCTGAGCCAGTGTCCCATCGGCTGCGGTGAGGATCGATTCGACCGCCTCGGGGGTGGGAGCAGTGAGCACTTCGGGTGCGTGCGCGCCCTTGAAGTCCGGGGACAGGAACGGACCTTCGGCGTGGAGTCCCAGCACGGCCGGGTTGTCGCGGCAGAGCCTGGCCCCGGTGGCCAGGGAACGGCACAGGCCGGCGACCGTATCGGAGACATAAGACAGGGCGAGGGCCCGGGTTCCGTGCCGGCGGTGAACTGCCAGCACCTCGACGAGCCCGGATTCCCCATCCTCGGCGCTGGAGCCGCCGGCCCCGTGGCAGTGGATGTCGACGTAGGCGGGTGCCAGATACGCTCCCTTAGCGTCGATGATCTGCACCGTCGCCGAGGTGCTCAGGTCCTTCCAGCCCGTCCCACGTCCGCGGGCGATGACGGTTCCCCCCGCCGACGCGAGCCAGTCATCCCCGGTGGCCGGAGTAGGGCCGTCCGAGATGGACCCGTCCGAGCCGACCCCGGTGGGATCGCCGTCGAGGATGACGGCGTTGTGGGTGATCGTGTCTGCGGGCATCATGTTGCTCACCAGAGTATTCTCCAAGGTCATCGCTGCAGTTGAGTCGTCACCCCAGGGCGCGGATGCGTTGGGCGTCGATGTCGAGGACGTGTTTGTCGAGGAAGGCCAGGACAGTTCGGTACCAGACTTCGGCGTTGCCGCGACCGGTGATCCAGTGCCCCTCGTCGGGGAAATACAGGAAGCGGTGCTGGGTGAGTCCGTCCGCGTCCAGGGGTGTCTTGGACCGGGTGAGCAGGTCGTACCAGAGTTCCTGACCCTGACCGATGGGCACCCGGTAGTCCTTGTCACCGTGGATGACGAGCATCGGCACCTCGATCCGGTCGGCGAACAGGTGCGGTGAGTACGTCGACGACTGCTTCCGCATGGCCACGTCCCAGGAGGCGTTGTCCGTGGTCCGGCCCATCGACGTCGTGTTCCACAGGGAAGCGTGGGTGACGATGCACGCGAAGCGCTGACTGGTATGTCCCGCGACCCAGTTCGCCATGTACCCGCCGTAGGATCCGCCGGCCAGAGCCGTGCGCTGCTCGTCGATGTCGGGCCGCTCGATCGCCGCATCCGTGAGTGCGAGGATGTCCGTGAACGGTGCCCCACCCAGCTCCTGCTGACCACGATCGATCATCGCCTGGCCGTAGCCAGTGGAGATCGCCGGATCCGGCAGCAGCACCGCGTATCCGGCTGCGGTGAACGGTCCCGGGTTCCACCGGTACGTCCAGGCGTTCCAGGACCCCCAGGGCCCACCGTGGGCGAACACGACGAGGGGGAACGGCCCTTCCCCGTCGGGCAGAGCCAACCAGGCGCGCACCTCGGTGCCGTCATCACCTTCAGCGGCCACCTCGGTGAGGGTGCCTGTCCCGTCGATGACGTCGGCGGGGTTGGCCAGCTCGCTGATCTGTCCGGAGACCAGGTCGATGGCGATGGGCAGGGGTGCGACGTCGATCGCCGAGGCGGTCGCGACGACCCGCAGTCCCTGAACGTGGAGTCCGGCAAAAGCATATTTCTGACCGGGACCGCCGACCAGTCGCCGAGGCTGTTCGTCGTTGACATCGCCGATGAAGACGCTGCCCCGACCGAGATCGTCTGCGGTCGCCACAATCGTCGAATCGTCGGCCCAGACGGGGTCGAACCACTGGTCGGCATCCGGCCACACCGGGCTCAGCGTCTCCGTATCGAGGTCGAGGACCATGAGTGCCGCGGACAGGTTCGTCGTCGACGTCCAGAACTGCTCTCGAGTGAGCAGTGCCCGGGTGCCGTCGGGGCTGATGGCGTCGATGCTGTACGCGTGGTCGACCGCGGCACCGATCAGGAGGCGCGGTGCCCCATGCTTGTGCACGTCGATCTGCCAGATCTCGCTGGCCTCGAGCTGACCTGGGATCGGCTTCTCGACTTGCACGAGGACGAAGCGGGCCTCATCATCGACGGCCCAGTCCACGAGCCGACCGGGTGGCAGCGACAGGTAGCGGAAGGCCAGGTCGGCAGGGCGTGTGGAAGTCGAATCCTCACTGTCGCCGGTGGCAGCGGCACCTGTGGCTCCGGTGCCAGCAGCCGTGTTCGAGGTGGAGTCGGCCTCGTACCGAGCGGTGTCGGTCGTGAGGTCGTCGGCGAACTCGTCGGCGACGGTGCTCAGGTCTGCGATCGCCAGGGTCTCTTGCCCTGGGCCCAGATCGTGGTCCCAGCGGCGGATGGGGAAGCCGGAGTGCAGGATGGCGCTGACCTTGGAGTCGCGGCGCTCCTGGCTGTAGTCCCGGTGCTCGTCCTCGGTCGCGGCCCATGTGTGAGTGGGGAATTGGACGATCATGGACTGACCCTTGACGTCGATGCGGGAGAAGCCGCCGTCATGATCGGCGAGTTTGCGTGCCTCTCCTGTCTCCGGCAGCGACCAGAGGCTCGGGCTCTCGGCGTCCTTGCCGTCCTCGCCGGTGCGCTTGGCCGCGAAGTACAGTGTTCCGGATTCGCTGAGCGCGGCGGCTCCGATCGGCTGGTCACCGCGGGTGAGGCGGCGCGGGCTCTCACCGCTGATGTCTGCGAGATGGGTGAGATAGGTGTTGCACTCGGCGTTGAGGAAGGAGTACTGGGCGATCACACGGTCGCTCTTGTTCGTCAGGAGGCCTTGCAGTCGGCGGGCATCGAGGAGAGTCGTCACAGCGTCGTTGGTCATCATGAACCCATCCTAGGATCATCACCGATCTTCGGGCCCGCAAACCGCTATTTGAATCTGGGTGTGGGGACCTTCTCTCCGTCGAGGGTGACGGTGGGGAGCATCTTCTTGAACTCCTCGGCAGCCTCCGGGTCAGTTTCGAGGGCGCGCATATCAATTTTGATCTCGACCAGACGCCCATTGGTCTTGTAGCCGATCACGACTCCGTACATGACCGTCGGCTTCTGGTTGATGGCGAAGATCTCCGTCGGGCCGAGCACACCCTGGTAGGACCAGTAGTATCCGGCGGCGAGGTTGCCCGAACGCTGAGCGAGCACCGAGGAGTC
Organism: Brevibacterium zhoupengii; assembly: GCF_021117425.1. Taxonomy (NCBI): domain Bacteria; kingdom Bacillati; phylum Actinomycetota; class Actinomycetes; order Micrococcales; family Brevibacteriaceae; genus Brevibacterium; species Brevibacterium zhoupengii. Next base: position 4,081,448 of record NZ_CP088298.1, read on the forward strand.
CTTCTCGGAGAACGTGTACTTCTTCCGTGAATCGACGAGCGACTGCGGCGAATCGTCATAGCCCTTGGTGCAGGTGACGAGGGTCATGTCGCTGTCGGCAATCGAGGTGCCGCGCGAGAACGAGTGGAAGTCATCGGTCACCGACCCCTCCGTCCAGTCATCAGTCATGGCGAGGCTGACGTCGACCGGGCATTCGGCGCCGAGGTTGACGGAGATCTTCTTCATTCCCTCGGGGATGCCGTCATCAGGAGGCGCAGTCGTCGGGTTCTCGCCGGCTTTCTCCTCCACGGCCACACGAACGGGACCGGAATCGCGTTCCGCGGTGCGGATCTGCAGTGCGGAGCAGCCGCTGAGGACGAGGCCGAGCAGTGCGGCTCCCGCCGCGACTGTTCGCACCTTCGACGCGTGCCTCATCACCGTTCGTCCCTCGACCGCAGCTCCCTGCGGGTCAATGGCTGCTGTCCGGAATCAGGCTGCTGGGTCTGCGGGGAAGGCTCAGGCGGTCGCTGAGGCTGTGGCGGATGCTGTTGCCACACCTGCTGTGGACCCGGTTGGCTGCCGTATTGTTGCTGTGGCCCGGGCTGACTTCCATACCCGTGCTGGGGTCCTGGCTGACTCCCGTACTGCTGCTGGGGCACTGGCTGGCTGCCCGCCCCCTGCACAGGTCCTGACTGAGATCCTGAGACGGGTCCTGGCTGCGGGCCGGACTGCGGTCCCGATGGTGGGCCCGATTGAGGAGCTGCCGGTGTCCGGCGCATGCCGGGGCCCGGTTTGAACTGGGAATGCTGACCGGAATCCGGCGGGAACCCACCGCTGACCGACTCTCCGGTCGAGCGGTTGACCAGGTTGCCGTCGACTCGTTCCAGGCGGCGTTTCGAGGTTCGACGAGGAGTTCCCAAGATCCGGCCCTGCAGCTCGGCCTCGTTCGGCTGCCGAGGCGGCACGAACCCGGGTGACTGACGTGAGTCGGGAAGCTGTACGGGTTGGACCGGAGAAGAACCGGCCGCTGCGTGCCCGACCTGATCGTTCATCGGCGGCACGGTCACCTGTGCGGCATCGCCGAGCACTGGCAGCACCATGCGCACCGAGGTGCCCACACCCTCTTGACTGAACAGCTGCACGGAGCCGCCATGCCGGGTCACGATCGCCCGGACCAAGGACAGCCCCATGCCTGAGCCTGCCACCGCACGGACGCGGGAACCGCGTGAGAGTTCGTCCCACACCTGTTCCTGCTCTGTCAGCGGGATGCCGCTGCCCGTGTCAGCCACCTCGACGACGACCCACCTGTGGCTGTCGATGATCTGCTCATTGGCACGCAATTCGACGACTTCGGCTTGGGAGGAGTATTTGAGCGCATTGCCCAGCAGGTTGAGGATAGCCGTCAGCAGCAGGTCCTCTTCGCCGGCAACGTCGGGCAGACGCCAGGGGGCGCGGGCGACGGTGGCCACGATCATGCGGTCCTCGGCCCCGGGCGCCGTCGATGCGTCCTCGACGGCCTGGTGGATGAGTCGGTCGAGGTCGACGCGGGAGTATTCGATGATCCGAGTCTCGACGTCGGCGAGTTTACGCAGGTCGGCCAGGAGGCGTGCGACGCGGCGGGAGGAGATGTCGACCTGCTTGGCCGAGGATTCGACCTCGGTGATGGATCCGCCTTCGCGGACGACGTCGCGGATGCTCGCGGCCGAGGTGCGCAGAGCGGTCAGGGGGTTCTTCAGCTCATGGTCCAAACGGATGAGCATCCGGTTACGTTTGGCCAGGGAGTCCTCGTTGGACGCTGTCTCGATCGATTCCCGCAGCGTGGCTTCTCGCTTGCGCAGATACCTCCAGGCGAAGAAGGCACCGACTGCCAGGCCTGCCAGGACCAGGAACAGCAGAAGCAGGAACAGCCAGATCTGGATCTCGAAGACCAGAAAGTTCGTCATAGGGTCCTCTGACCCTCTTCGCCTCGAACCTCACCGACGAACCGGTAGCCGCGGCCCTGCACGGTCGCGATCCATCGCGGTTCGGCAGCGTCCTCGCCGAGGACTCTACGCAGTTCGGCCACACGCGAATCCACCGCGCGGGTGCCCACGGCCTCCTCGAAGCCCCACAGGATCTCGAGCAGGCGGGAACGTTCGATGAGTTCGTCTTTGTGGACCATGAGGTATTCCAACAGGGTGAAGCCTTTGGGGGTGATCACGAGTTCGCGGTTGCCCATCCAGGCGCGCCTGCCCACGCGATCGACGCGCAGGCCGAAGCTCGAGGCGAGCACGGGGGCAGTCGCCAGGGGCGGCCCGTCCGTGCGGGTCCGTCGCAGCACCGCTCGGATGCGGGCGACGAGTTCGTGCGGGTCGAAGGGTTTGTTGAGGTAGTCATCGGCGCCCTCTTCGAGTGCCATGGCCCGCTCGACGGCTTCGCCGACCTGTGTCAGCAGCAGGACTGGGACCCAGTTCTCTTCCTGGCGCAGTCGGCGCAGGACCTGTCTGCCGTCGGCACCGGGCATGAGGACATCGAGGACGCAGACGTCGGGGTTGTGCCGGTGGATCTCGTCGAGAGCCAGCAGGCCGTCGCTGGCGGCGAGGACCCGAAAACCGGAGCGTTCGAGGAAGGGGACGACGGCGCCGAGGACATCGGGCTCGTCATCGGCGACCAGAACCAGGGGCTGGGGTTCGTGCTGATTGTCAACCGTCATTGGGGTCCGTTCCGATTCCTTTTCTGCGTTCCCACGCGACTTCTCTGGCCTCTGCCCGATCGACCGCCTCGGCGAGCTCATCTCGGTACAGCATAGAACGACGCAGGTGCTTGGTGCGATAACCGGCGCGTCCGACCATGTGCGTAGCCACGGGAATCGTAACGAGCTGGAAGGAGATGATGATCGCCAGAGTCGTCACCGTCGACCAGGTCGGATACTGGATGGCGATCGCAACGGCCACCATCAGCAGCCCCAGCACCTGCGGCTTTGCACTCGCGTGCATGCGTGAGAGGAGATCGCCGAAGCGCAGCAGACCCACTGCGGCAGCCAGTGAGAGCACCCCGCCGAGGAGGATGAGCAGCGCAGAGATGATGTCGAGGATCATCGGCGGCTCCCTTCGTCGTCGGGTTCGGGACCGGTGCGAGCACCGTCATCGGAGTCATCTGGTCCCGCATCGGGGCCGGTTCCCTCTCCCTCTCCGTCGACATCCGGATCCGCACCGTTGGGATCCTCCATGCTGGGGCCCTCGTCGGCGGGTTCGAACTCGGCGCCCGCATCCTCACCGTCGGCGGGGACGGCGCCGGGATCAGAGCCCTGATCGAGTCCGACAGTCACGGGATGGTTCTCCTCGTCCTCTTGGACGGTGACAGCATCGGGGCCATCGGAGACATCGGCGATCCCGCGGGCCACATCGTCGGGCCACTGCGCGTTCTCATCTGGCATTCCACTCGCGGTCGCGGATTGCGACTCCTTGGGCATGTGCCAGTCGGAGCTGGAGAAGTCACTGAGTGAACCCACCTCGGCGCCGGGGGTCATGGAATCGGACTTGGACACGTACCGGGACACGCTGACGGATCCGACGAATCCGAGCATCGCCAGCACGATGAGTACGGGCAGGAGATCGGTGCGACCCGACAGGGCCATGAACCCGCCCAGACCGCACATGATGGAGGCCAGCACGACGTCGGTGGCGATCATGCGGTCGAGGATCGAGGGTCCGCGGACGATGCGGTAGAGGGCGATGATCGCCGAGGCGGCCAGCAGCACCGAGGCCACGACGACGAGGGTGTCGAGCACGATCTGGCTCATCGGGCACCTCCATTTTCATCGACCATCGGGTCGGGGTTGATCTTCAGCGCAGCAAGGTCACGGTGGGAGCCGAGGGCTTTGATGAGCAGCTCTTCGATGTGGTAGACGAGCTTCTTGGCCGCGATGACCTTCTCTTCGGAATCACAGTCGAGGACGTGGAGGTAGAGGACACCCGACGCCCGGTCGCTGTCGACGATGATCGATCCGGGGATGAGGCTGGCGGTGTCTGCCACGAGTGTCATCAGCAGGTCAGAACTCGTGCGCAGATCACACGCGATGACCGATCCGGCGCCCACAGCGCGGCGCCGGAATGCGTACCAAGCCACCTCGACCGAGGCGATGATGAGCGAATAGAGGAACCACAGTCCGTAGTTGAGGGCGTGGATGATGTTGAAACGTCCGGACAGCACCACCGGCGGCAGGTAGAAGACTCGTGTCACGACGAAGGAGAAGATCACGCCGGTGATGATGTGCATCAGCGACACGGAGTCCCAGAGCATCACCCAGAGGACGACGAGGAAGAACACCAGCACCAGCTGCTGGACGAAGCTGCGGCCCTTCGACATCCGGGGTCGTCTGGCGTTCACTGGTCATCACCGCCCAGTACTTTCGTCGCATAGCTCAGCGGAGACTGCAGGTTCTGCGCGGCACGGTCGGACAGATCCCACAATGGAGCGGCGAAGACGGTGAGGACGATCGAGGCGATCACCACGACCGTGGTGGCTGCGAACATCGATCCCGGGACGCCGATCTGAGATTTCCAGGGCTTGCCAGCGAGCTTGGCCTTCTTGCGTTCGGCGAACTCTGCCACGAGCTCTTCGCTCGGCTCCTCCGCATCCGCGGGGTCGCGCCAGAAGGCCAGGTTGAAGGTACGTCCGATGACGTAGAGGGTGAGCAGGCTGGTCACGGTGCCGGCGACGATGAGGGAGACTGCGAGCCAGTCGTGATCGGCGAAGCCAGCGGCGAAGAGGGCGACCTTGCCGATGAACCCGGAGAACGGCGGGATGCCGGAGAGGTTGAGTGCCGGGATGAAGAAGATGATCGACAGTGCTGGTGAGAGCACCATGAGTCCGCCGAGTGATCTCGTCGACGTCGACCCGCCGCGCATTTCCACCATGCCTATGGCCAGGAACAGAGCAGTCTGGACGATGATGTGGTGGACCGTGTAGTAGATCGCGGCGGAGAGTCCGACAGTCGTTCCCAAAGCCACACCGAAGAGCATGTAGCCGATGTGGGAGACGAGGGTGAAGGACACGATCCTCTTGATCTCCGACTGGGCGATCGCGCCTAAGATTCCGATCACCATCGTCAATGCCGCGGCTATCAGCAGCGGCACCCGCAGGGAGGATTCGGCGAACAGGAGCGTCTCGGTGCGGATGATCGCATAGATGCCGACCTTCGTCAGCAGGCCTGCGAACACGGCCGTCACCGGCGCCGGAGCAGTCGGATAGGAGTCGGGCAGCCAGAAGGACAGAGGGAAGATCGCGGCCTTGATGCCGAAGCCGATGAGCAGGAGGACATGCAGGATCATCTGCACATCTGGGGGCAGGTCGCTCAGCCGCTCGGACAGCTGCGCCATGTTCACGGTTCCGGTGGCCGAGTAGATGACGCCGATCGCCGCCAGGAAGATGACCGAGGACACGAGCGAGACGACGACGTAGGTCACGCCCGCCCGGATCCGCTCGGCTGTGGCTCCCAGCGTCAGCAGCACATAGGACGCGAGGAGGAACATCTCGAAGCCGACGTAGAGGTTGAACAGGTCTCCGGCGAGGAAGGCGTTGGCGACACCCGCGCACAGCACCAGATAACTGGGGTTGAACACGGAGATCGGGGTCTCGTTCGAATCGTCGTTGGCGTCCTGGCTGAGTGCGTAGATGAGCACGCACAGGGTGACCAGGGAGGAGACGACGAGCATGAGCGAGGAGAGCCTGTCGGCGACGAGCACGATCCCCGCCGGCGGTTCCCAGCCGCCGATCGCCACGACCTGCGGACCGTGGGCATCGACACCGAAGAGCATGATGAGCGAGATGACCATGACCGCGCTGAGGATCAGGATCGACACGATGTTCTGGGCCCGCGAGTGCTTCGACAGCACCAGCGCCAGGCCGGCGCCGATGAGCGGCAGGAGAACGGGCAGCGGCACGAGCACGGGGAGGAGATCTGTCATTTCTTCTCCTCCGTCTCGGTTCCGTTCGAACCGTCGTCATTCTTGGTCGCCGAGGTGGTCCCGGCCCTACCCGTGACCGAGCTGTTTCCGTCCGCACCGGTGCTGTCGGTCTCGGGTTCTCGTTCGTGGGGCTTGCCGTCATCGTCGAGATCGATGGCACCGGTGATGGGGCTCTCGGCCTCGTCACCGAACTCTGTGTCGTCGTAGTCCGTGCTCGCCTCCGCCTCGGAGTCGATCATCTTCGTGATCGCCACCTGCAGGTCGGCGGTGTCGTCCTGCAGCGAATCGGCTCGCACCAGTCTCCAGGAGCGGTAGATCATGGCCAGCAGGAAGGCTGTGACCGCGAAGGTGATGACGATGGCGGTGAGGATGAGCGCCTGCGGCAGCGGATCGGACATGCTCGCCGTGGACAGGTTCTCTCCATCGGTCAGCGGTGGCGTTCCCTTTCCTGCGGTGAGGATGATGAGGAGGTTGACGCCGTTGCCCAGCAGAATGAATCCCAACAGCACGCGGGTCAGCGACCGCTCGAGCATGAGGTAGATGCCGCAGGCGAAGAGGAATCCCATCGCCAGCACCATGATGAAGGGCAGAGTCATAGTCGTCCCCCTTCCGCGCCGTTGTCCACGTCGAGGTGGTTGACACGGTCGAGGATCGAGGAGACTGCATCGTGTTCGGCCTCGGCGCTGAAGTTCTCCGAGAGTTTGTATGACTGGTTGAGTCGGTTGGTCAGGACCATCTCATCGCGTTCCTGGTGCAGGTCCACCTCGGCGCCCAAGGATTTGAGGATGTCGAGCATGAGGCCGACGACGATGAGGTAGACGCCGATGTCGAAGAACGTGGAGGTCCCGAAGGACAGGTGCCCGAGCACTGGAATGTCACCTTCGAGGTAGACGGACTTGAACACCGTGTCGCCCCAGATCCAACCGCCGACACCGGTGAGTACGGCCATGATCATTCCGGTTCCCAGCAGGCCTGAGGGGGTGAAGCGGGCCGCCTCGGCGAGTTCGAATTTGCCGCCGGCGAGGTAGCGCACGACCAGTGCCAGACCAGCCACGAGACCACCGGCGAAGCCGCCGCCGGGCTCGTTGTGGCCGGCGAAGAGGAGGTAGAGGGAGAAGATGAGGACCGCGTGGAAGATCAGACGGGCGGTGACTTCGAGGATGATGGACCGGTTGCGTGGGGCCAGTGTGCGTCCGGCGATGAGCCAGGAGACTCGGCGCTGGGTCACGTCCTCGTGCTCGGGATCGTGGTAGTGGAAGTCGCCGATCTCCTCGGCCACTGGCTGGAAGCGCACGCGCCCCTGTCCTTCGGTGCCGTCCCTGCGGGAGACGAAGCGGTGGAGGTGTCCTTCACGGCCACGGACGAAGATCAGTCCGGCGACGCCGGTGCCGGCGGCAACGAGGACCGAGATCTCACCGAGGGTGTCCCAGACGCGGATGTCGACGAGAGTCACGTTGACGATGTTCTTGCCGTGGCCGAGTTCGTAGGCGAGCTGGCCGAAGTCGACGGAGACCGGGTCGCTGATGCGCACTCCCGCGGCGATGAGCACGACCACCATCATGGTTATGCCGACGGCTGCGCCGATGATGGCACGCCAGGCCGGGGTGAAGCGTCCGGTGCTCTGCCCGATCCGAGCCGGGAGTCGGCGCAGGACGAGCACGAAGACGACGATGGTGATCGTCTCGACGAGAACCTGAGTCAGGGCCAGATCCGGGGCGCCGACGAAGGCGAAGTAGGCGACCATCGCATAGCCCGAGATTCCGGTGACGACGACGGCAGTGAAGCGTTTCTTGGCCCGGGTCGCAGCCACGGCGACGACGATGAGGACTGTGGCGACGATGAAGTCGAGCGGGGTGTCGAAGAGTTTGAAGCCGATGTTCCACGTGTCGTTCGAAATCACCGCGAGTCCGACACCAGCGACGAGGACGAGGTAGATCACACTCTGGTAGAACGGCAGCGAGCCTCGCTGGGTCCGGGAGGTGACCCACAGAGCCAGCGTCTCCATCGAGCTGATCATCTTGCGGTAGAGGTCGTGGAAATCGAGGCCAGAGGGCAACGTCGATTGGACCTTGGCGAAGGAGTCACGGACGAAGAAGAGACCGAGGCCCACTGCGATAGTCACGGCAGACAGTGCCAGGGCCGGCTCCAGCCCGTGCCACAGAGCCAAGTGGTAGTTGCCGTCGCCGGGGTCGATGACCGGCAGCGTTGAGGTCCAAGCTCCGAAGTAGCCGTCGATGAGTCCGACTGCCGGGCCGAGTGCGACGGTGAGGACGGTGAGCATGACCGGGGAGATGATCAGTGTGATCTTCTCGTCGCGTCGAGCGATGTCGTCGACGCCTTCCTTGCTCGAGAACGCACCCCAGACGAAGCGGGCCGAATAGGCCACGGTGAGCATCGAACCGATCATCACGCCGATCAGGGCGATGATCGATGCCTTGTCACCCGAAGCGAGCAGGGTCGAATAGACCGCTTCCTTGGCTGCGAAGCCCAACAGCGGCGGCAGACCCGACATCGAGGCTGCGGCGATCGTGGCGCAGACGGCCACGACCGGGAAGGCCTTCCAGCCTCCGGAGAGCTTCGTCAGGTCACGCGTGCCGGCGCGATGATCGATGATGCCCACGCACAGGAACAGACAGGCCTTGAACAGCGCGTGTGCGATGAGCATGGCTAGGGCGGCCTTGGTGATGTCGGGGGTGCCGAACGAGGCCAAGGTCGTGAGGAATCCGAGCTGGGAGACCGTCCCGAAGGCGAGCAGGAGTTTGAGGTCGGTCTGTTTCAGCGACTGCCAACCGCCGATGAACATCGTGAGCAGACCCAGCGTGAGCAGGGTCTCCGACCAGCCAGGCAGAGAGTGGTAGCCCGGGGCCAGACGCAGGACGAGGTAGATTCCGGCTTTGACCATCGCTGCCGCGTGCAGGTAGGCGCTGACCGGGGTCGGTGCGGCCATGGCGCCGGGGAGCCAGAAGTGGAAGGGAATCAGCGCGGACTTCGACACGGCACCGACGAGGATGAGGATTACGGCCGAGACGATGACCGGCCCGGTGTCCATGCCTTCGCTCGCGCGCTCCATGAGGGTGGAGATCTGGCCCGTTCCGGTCGTGGCCATCAGCAGGATCATGCCCACGAGCATGGCCAGTCCGCCGGCTGTGGTGACGATGAGGGCCTGCAGAGCAGCCTGGCGGGAACGGCGGCGGGACTGGCTGTGGCCGATGAGCAGGTAGGAGAAGACGGTGGTGCCTTCCCAGAACAGGTAGAGCATGAGGAGCTCATCGGCGAGGACGAGTCCGTACATCATTCCGGCGAAGGCCATGAAGACCGCGGCGAACCTGGCCAATCCCGGCTCATCGGGCGGGAAGTAGCGGGCGCAGTAGATGAATACGAGGGCCCCGACGCCGGTGACCAGGAGGCTCATGATCCAGGAGAGCTCATCGAGGCGGAAGATGCCGTCGAGGCCGAGTGCCGGCAGCCAGCCCATGCTCTCGACCCAGGGTGCCCCTGCGGCTCCGAAGATGTCGGGGACTTTGGCCAGGCTGAGGATCAGACCGGCAAGCGGCACCAAGGCAAGGAGGAAGAACCCGTTGCGACCGAGGCGCTTGACCAGTGGGAACGCAATGACAGCAGCCCCGAAAAAGGCTCCTGTCATGAATATCACCGGCGGACACCTCCGTCATTTATACGATTTGCCAGAATGTAGTGCTCACCAGTATTTTCTCACGACACACCGTGTATCTCCCAATCAGCGGACTGGTAATCGGCAGTCATTCTCAACACGTTCTGCTCGGCTGCCCCATCAAGGCCGCACGCTCACCGCGCGAATTCCGATGGCAGCGGATCGGCGGGCGGGGCAGGCTCTTTTCGCTCGCCGAGGGGACGAATCAGCTGCGAAGCTGGCTGCTGGTGACGAGGAACCCGGTCTCATCCAGGCCAGTCCCGTCACTGCCGATGAGCAGCTCCGCGCCGATGCTGTCGACGAGGCTGGCCACCTGATTGCGCATCCGCCGGAACCGTCGGGTTTGGGCCGGCTGGTATCGCTTCGATTCAGTGTCCATCCAATGCACGTGGTATTCGACCAGCGGCATCTGCAGATGTTTGGCGATGATCGGCGGCACCCAGTCGGCCTCAGACACGCGCACCTCGATGATGCCGGCCGCCTCGCTGATATCTCCGAGCGGGACGAGGAGCGAATAGCCGTCGAGGATCACCGGCGCCGAGGCGTCGAAGAGCGGATCGTCGATCGTGGCCTGGGCGAGGACCGCCTCGTCAGGTGTCGGCAGCGCCTGCTGGAAGGCGTGCGGGGCGTGCTTGCGCACGAGGGAGAGTGCGACCTCGGGCTCGAGCCAGTAGGTCGAATAGAGATAGAGGTCGATCTTCGCTTCGGGGTCGGGCACGAGGACCCGGGTCGGCAGACCAGCCTCGTCCGCCAACCGAACACCCGTGTGCAGGCGTGATGCGACACCCAGGATGAGACTGAGCATCCGCTCTTCTTCCCGGTCGGGCAGGCCTGAGGGGAATGCTGTGTTGAGCCCGTCGGCGTCGCTGAACCAGTCCGGCGGCGGAACCGGCTCACGGTCTCGGGGGCAGTCGATGACGACCGCATGGTGGGCCCAATCGGGCAGTTCGAGCGCAGCGATCGTGGCCGCGTCGAGGTCGACCCCCTCGCTCAGGCGCGAGTGTCGGCTCAGTTTCAGCTGACCATTGGCGTCCAAGCGGGGCGTGATGTCGGGAAGCCTGTTGTGCACGAGTGCGAGCACATCGGAGACCTCGACCCCTTCGTCGAGGAGAAGCAGATGGAATCCACGCAGGTCTGCCGAGACGTCGGTATCGACGCCTGTGTCACTGACACGCTCGGCGGCCTGACGCCGCATCCGCAGCTCTCGGCGTGTGGTCACATGTCCCTCCGGTAGAAGTTGAGATGCGAACGGGAGGCCGTCGGACCCTGCTGGCCCTGATAGCGATTGCCGGTGGACTGCGAACCGTAGGGGTTGAGCGCAGCCGAGCTGAGGCGGAAGAAACAGAGCTGGCCGATCTTCATTCCCGGCCACAGCGTGATGGGCAGGGTGGCGACATTCGAGAGCTCAAGCGTTACGTGACCGGTGAATCCAGGATCGATGAAGCCGGCCGTGGAGTGGGTCAGCAGTCCGAGACGTCCCAGCGATGACTTACCCTCCAGCCGGGCTGCCACATCATCAGGCAGGGTGACGAGTTCGTGGGTGGAGGCCAGCACGAATTCGCCGGGGTGCAGCACGAAGGGCTCCCCCGGTGCTGCCTCGATGAAACGGGTGAGCTCGGGCTGATCGAGGCTCGGATCGATGACTGGGTACTTGTGGTTGTCGAAGAGACGGAAATAGCGATCCAGGCACACATCGACGCTGGCGGGCTGAATCAGAGACGGGTCATAGGGGTCGAGGGCGATGCGTCCGGAGTCGAGCTCGGCGCGGATGTCGCGATCGGAAAGGAGAGTCACGTATCACATGGTAGTCGCCCTGGACTCTGGAGTGCAGTGAGCTGGGCTTATACGGGGGCGAAAAATGTCACAGCAGCTCCGACACGCCGTACTTATGTAACGACTCGATAACGATAACCGCAGTTTTTGCTGGTTTTCTCCCGTGTGTCTCCCCATAGGCATTGGTGAATGCTTTAGAGTTAGGAGCTGTACGAACCCGCGCACGATGGTGCCTTCCTCTTCTTAAGCCAAGGAATGCCGGGAGTCCATCGTCTTTCGTGGGTTGACAACAAACGAAAGGCATTACTGTGAAGACCTCGCGTCTTGTGCTTGCCCCCGCAGTAGCCGTTGCATTGACAGGTCTTGCTGGCGCTCCCGCGTTCGCAGCGACAGAGTCCGCTCCGGTGCCGGCAGGCCCGCTCTGTGCGTATGATGACGCACAGCAGTCAACTGACCCCGATTCCAAGGTTCCCGACAGCTCAGACCCGCAGGCGACACTGTCCGCGGCACAGGTCACCCGAGCTGATATTGCCGACCGCAAGAAGGGCATCGGATTCTCCGGCACGGGATTCACTCCCGACGACAAGGCGACCGTCACGGTCGTCGGCACCGATGGGTCCAAGTACTCACCAGAGACCAAGCTGACCGTCGACGAGAAGGGAAAGGTGTCCGGCACCTACTTCTTCTCGGTCACGGACAACGCCAAGGTTCCGACCGGCAACTACTCTCTCTACCTCACCGATGAGAAGACCGAGAAGGACTCCTCGAAGGTCACCTTCGAGGTCGTCGGCTCTGCCAAGGACCTCGACGAGGATGCCAAGGCACCCGATTGCACCCCGGCAACCGGCCCGGCCTCGGACCCGTCCGAGACCGACGAACCCAGCGAATCCGCTGCGCCGACTCCGTCTGAGACGAAGACTGAGGAGCCGAGCAAGACTGCCGAGCCGACTCCCACTGAGTCCAAGTCGGAAGAGCCCAGCGAAAAGCCGACTGAGACCAAGGAAGCTCGGAAGCCCGCTGCTCCCAAGCCCACTGAAACTGAGACGAAATCTCCTGAGCCGACTGAGTCCGCAAGCGAGACGTCGGAGCCGACCGAGACGGAGTCAGAGGCTCCAGCGACAGACGACACCGATTCTGCGGAGCCAGAGGCCCCCGCAGCTGACGATGCCGACGATGAGTCCGAGGCCCCGCAGGCAGGTCCGTCGGAGACGACAGCTCCAGCCAGCCCGGGCACCGATGACGGCGAGAAGAAGGCCGCGGCCAACGCGACCCAGGCACTCATCATCGATCCGACCGAGATCAGCTCCGAGGACTTCCTCAACGAGGGCATCAAGCTCGGCATCACCGGTGCACAGCCTGGCGAGAAGATCACGATCACTGTCGAGCACGCTCAGGGCAAGGTCGATCGCTACACCATGACGAAGGAAGCCGACTCTGAAGGCAAGGCGACCTTCGGCGTGCAGGCGAAGGTCAAGGCCGTGCTGGGCACGTACAACGTCACAGCTCAGGCAGACAGCTTCGACAAGCCACAGGGCGGCAGCTTCACCGTCGTCACCAACGGCACCTCCGTCGATGAGGGCGGAGAGAACGGCAACGACAGCGGCAGCGACCTGCCTCGCACAGGTGCAGAGATGACCGGGCTCGCGCTCGGCGTCGGCCTCCTCGTTGTGGGTGCCGCGGCCGTCGTCATCACCCGTCGGCGGATGACCGCCTCCGACGATCCTGCGGAGTTCTAAGATCCGTTGAACGATGAATTGTCCCTAGCGGGGCTGCACCTCGGCGGACACCAGATCGATCTCGGTCGTCTCCGAGCAGGGACAATACTCGGTCTCATGGGCAGCACGGACAGCACCACTGAGGTGGTGCTGTCCGTTGCTGCGCGCTCTGACGTCGCGCCTGCGCCACAGTTTCCAACCGGAATCCGATCGGGTCTCACGCGTGTGCGCAAGTGGGTCAAGTCATATCTTCGCGAAGCCAATGCCGGATCTGGGGAGGCGGCATTGGCACAAGCGTGTACGGAATTCGGGCTTCGACCCGATGTGCTGAGACGTCGATTCGGCGAACTCGATGTCAGCGACAAGGCAAAACTTTGCCTAGTCGCGGCGTGGTCGACTGGAGCGACGTGGTTGACCTTCATCGACCCCTTCGCCTCCGTTCCGGGCCATGTGCGCGCAGGTCTGCGCGGCCGCTTGGCCGATCTGGCTGCCGCACACGGCCGCGGAATCGTCTTCTCCTCGAATACGCTGACCGACTTCACCGTCGCCGAGGCGGGGGTGGCCGACATCGAAAAGGGCGAGCTCGTCGCGTTCGGCACTCTGGAGCAGGTCGTCACGGAGCCCAGGGGTTCCCTGCCTGCCGAACTCAGCGGAGTCAACGTCTATTCCGGGCTGGCGCGGAAGGGGTGGCTGTCGATCGGCCACTCTGCGGTGAAGGCTCGGACCGAACTCGATGGGAAGGTCTTCGTCACCCTCGGGTGGCGCAGTGCCCTCCTGTCACTGGACAAACACGACCCGGCGTTCACCTCGGCGACGGTGTTCGAAGCCATCGTCATCGGACTCCGCGATCGCGGATCCTGTCTGCAGGCGAAGCTGTCGCCGGTGGACACGGAGATGGGGCTCGCACTCGACGTGGACCTGGCCGATCTGGCCGGGGTTCGCCGCGCTCAGCCCGTCGGTACTGACATCGATTCTGATCGGTCCGGCTCGGTGGGCGGGTTCGGAGTGCTTCATCCCGGCCTCGGCCAGTCGATCGCAGAGTTGCGTGCCAACGTCAAGGTCGGCACCCATGTCTTCGTCGAGGTCGACACCTCGGCGCTGCACGCCTACTCAGTGGAATGATGCACGCCGGCGCACGTCCGGTCACTGCTGCCCGCGTGTCCTCGCCGGTCATGGAGCTTCGCGGCGGCTGATTGGCATTAAACTGAAATTCCCTCATTCCCCACCGATTCAGGAGAGCAATGCGAACTTCGCGCAAGCTTCTGATTTCGGCGCTCCTGGTCATCGTCCTCACCGTGGCCGCAGTTCCGCTCCTCAACCTCACCGTCTACACTCCTGCTCGCGCCGCAGAGGCCTATATTTCGGCGATCGAGGACGCCGACGCCGAGCGGGCGTTCTCCTACCTCTCCTCCCCCACCCCGTCCTCGACTCTGGCACTCAACCATGATGTGCTCTCAGCCGCCCCCGACCTGCCGCGCGATCCTGAGGCGACGACCGTGTCGATGGACGGCGACCAGGCGAAGGTCTCGCTGAGCTATGTCCTGTCCTCGCAGACGCAGACCGTGGATCTGTCCATGGTCAAGCTGCCGGCGAGGGCCGGGCTGTTCGATCGTTGGGCGATCAAGCAGAAGGATTGGCCCACGCTTGACCTGCAGGTCGAGGGGTCGTCAACGGCCACAGTCAACGGCTATGGAGTCTCCGCCGGGACTGTTCCCGTGCTGTTCCCAGCCACCTATCTCGTCGGCTTCGATGCGACCTATCTGAAGTCGAAGCCCGAACGCGCCGAGGTGATCGCTCCGACCGATACCGCCGAGATCGCGATGTCGCCCGAGCCCACGGCAAAGCTGGAGCAGGCTGTCGACGAGCAGATCACCGAGCATCTGCAGAAGTGTGTGAAGTCGAAGACCCTCTATCCCTCGGGATGCGTGTTCGGCTACGACACGGACAATGAGATCCTCGGCGACGTGAAGTGGTCGCTGGCACGCGACCCGCAGGTCAGCCTGACCGCCTCGGGCAACGATCTCGAGCTCACTCCGTCCACGGTCGAGGTGCGCATCCAGGGCCGCTACCGCGATATCGTCACGGCCGCCGAACACGACTTCGACGAGACGCTCTCCTTCGTCATGGGCGGCTCCGTCGTCGTCAAGTCCTCTCAGGTCAGCTTCGATCCGCGCCGCCTCGGAGACATCTCCGTGAAGTAGCGGCTCCGGGCAGTAGCCGCTCCAGGCGGGTCCGTCTGAGTCTTCAGGTGGACCCGCCTGAGCCTTCAGTCGTGCTTGTCTGAGTCTTCAGGCGCCGCGGAGGTCGAGGGTCAGTTCGGCCGGTGCCGTGGCGACGAGGTCGACCGGGATGCCCCAGTCCTGTTGGTAG
Source organism: Brevibacterium zhoupengii (assembly GCF_021117425.1). Taxonomy (NCBI): domain Bacteria; kingdom Bacillati; phylum Actinomycetota; class Actinomycetes; order Micrococcales; family Brevibacteriaceae; genus Brevibacterium; species Brevibacterium zhoupengii. The sequence continues at coordinate 4,096,903 of NZ_CP088298.1, forward strand.
AGGTGGCACGCAGCGTGCAGCGGGATCTCTCCGCCTGGCTCTCCATCGCAGGCGGCCGCTCGTGCGGTCACGTGCAGGACTCCCGATTCGAGTTCGGGGTTGATGACGATGTCTCGGGTCAGCCCCTCGGCCCCGCCGCTACCGGAGACGATGAGCTCCGGCGGTGTCGACGAGACCTGCAGGTAGGTGGGGTCACCCCACCGGTCGTCGAGCTTCTGACCGGCAGGAACGGTGAAGCTCACACTCACTGCCACGGGCCCTGAGGAGATCTCGGTCGAGGGGCGTTTGCTGGTGAGCGCCCCTTCGTCGACTCGTTGGGCGTCCTTGGGCAGCTTCACTCTGGTCAGGGCGTGCGCGGCGGACTCGACGATGAGGAGTTCGGCGTCGGCTCCCTCCGTGGTCGCCTCAGCGCTTCCGGCTGCCTCGAGGACGAAGATGTCTGAGGGTTCGCGCAGCCCTCGAGCCAGTGTCGAGACCTCGTTCGTGGTGAAGTCATAGCGGCGGATTGCGCCATTGTAGGTGTCGGCGATCGCGAGAGATCCATCCGGCAGGCTCCGCACTCCCAGGGGGTGCTGCAGCCGGGCCTCGGCGGCGGGCCCGTCACGGAAGCCGAAGTCGAAGAGGCCCTCTCCGATGAGCGTGGAGACCGCTCCGGTGCTCGGGTCGAGGCGACGGATCGCTGAGGTCTCCGAATCGGCGATGAACACATCGCCGTCGGCGCTGAGGTCGAGTCCCGAAGTCTGCGCGAACCATGCGGTCTCGGCCTCACCATCGGCCAGGCCTTCATTCATGGTGCCCGAGAGCAGACGGATCGATCCCGTTTCCGGGTTGAACGACCAGATGGTGTGGTTGCCTGCCATCGCCACAACCACCTCGGCGGTGGCGGGGACGTAGAGGACATCCCACGGTGAGGACAGCTTCACCTCGAGGGCAGGGCCGTCGTAGCGGCCGAGCTCTCCGTGAGTCCCGACCACATTGTCGATCGCGCCGACCATGTGCTGTGATCCGGTGCCGGCGACCGTCGTCACGGTTTCGGTGTCGAGATTGATGCCGCGCAGAGTGTGGTTGACCGTGTCGGCGACGACGAGGTGGTAGCCGGCCTTCGCGGCCACGTCATCGGGCAGAACGGTGATGCCACCGGGTTCGCTGAAGCTCGCCGAGGTGAAGTCGCCGTCGTCTGATCCTCGTTCTCCGGTGCCGATGCGTCGGATGATGGTCTGGCCGGAAGCGTCGTATTCGACGAGGCTGTGGTGTCCCGAATCGGCGACGAGGAGGTTCCCCGAAGACAGCGCGGTGACCTTTCCGGGATAGAACAGCTCGGTCTCCGGTGCTGGTGGCGGCACGTAGGGTCCGTCTCCGGAGTGCAGCGTCCCCTTGGCCGAGTGCTCTTCGATGAGCCCTTCGATGATTTCCCCGAGGCCTGCACCGTGGCCTTCGCCCGAGAGAGTGGCGACCAGGTAGCCCTCGGGGTCGATGACGGCCAGTGTGGGCCAGGCTCGGGCGGTGTATGCCTGCCAGGTGACGAGGTCTGGATCGTCGAGGACGAGGTGTTCGACCTGGTAGCGCTCGACGGCCTGATCAACGGCCTCGACGGTGCGTTCGAACTCGAACTTCGGCGAGTGGACGCCGATGATGACGAGTTCCTTGTTGTACTTCTCCTCGAGCGGTCGCAGCTCGTCGAGGACGTGGAGGCAGTTGATGCAGCAGAAGGTCCAGAAGTCGAGCAGGATGACCTTGCCGCGCAGGTCGGCCAGGCTCAGCTCCTTGCCGCCGGAATTCATCCACCGACGGCCGATGAGTTCAGGTGCACGCACCTTGACCTGATGGGCGGCTGCTGAGGGTTCCTGCGGACTGGAGTTCATAGCTCCATCTTCACAGATTCACCGCCGCGACGGGAGACCCGGTGTCATCATGTGACCAACGCCCCAGCCGTCAGCCTGGGGCAGACGCTGCGCCACGTCTCCGGGGCAGCAAGTTGGACGGCGAGGCAGCGAGTTGTGCAGCGGCTCTGGAGCTTGGGCGGTGGGTTGCACAGCGGCTCAGGAGCTTGGGCGGTGGCTCAGGAATAGTCGCGGGCTCCGAAGACGCTGGAGCCGACGCGGACCATGGTCGCGCCCTCGGCGATTGCGAGCTCGAAGTCGTTGCTCATCCCCATGGACAGCTCCGTGGCCTCCGCGGGCATGACGCCTGATGCGATGAGCTTCTCCCTCAGTTCCCGCAGGTCAGCATAGCTGGGACGGATCTCCTCGGGAATGCGCCCTGGCAGGCCGATCGTCATCAGTCCGCGCAGCTTCATGCGCGACAGTCCGCGGAGCTCGGTGATGAGACCTTCGGCCTCTTCGGGGGCGATGCCGGATTTCGAGTCCTCGCGTGAGGTGTTGACCTGCACGAAGATGTCCACCGTGGCATCGAGGACCTCGAGGCGGTTGTTGATCTTCGTTGCGAGTTCAAGGTTGTCGACGGACTGGATGCAGTGCGCGTGGCGCAAGGTGTGGTTGACCTTGTTCTTCTGCAGCGGGCCGATGAGATGGGCCTCGTGATCGAGATCGGCCAGGTCCTCGGCCTTGCCGACCAGTTCCTGGACCTTGTTCTCGCCGACGAGTGTGAACCCGTGCTCGATTGCGACGCGGATCTTGTCGGCTGGCTGGGTTTTGGTCGCGAGCAGCACCTGCACGTCAGCGCTCGTCCGACCGCTGGCCTCGGCGGCGGTCGCTGCCCGAGCGGCCACCTCGTCGAGGTTGTCTCTGATGGAGGCGACGGCCTCCGGGGACAGTGATGCGGGAGTGTGCTGTGGTTCGGGAGTGTCTGGGGAACTCATGCTTCCAGTCTTACACGTACCCGCTGAAGTTGCAGGTCGCCAGCGCAGCGGCGTGGGGCCCGGTTCTCTGCAAACGGTTGGTAAGTTCTCCTCGAAGTCCGTTCGGGGATCGAGGAGAACTTACCAACCGTTGGTTCTCGTCCTGCGGAACACAGACCGTCAGCTGCCGCATGCTCGGCGGCGGCGTTCGTCTCAGCCACTCGCCGTAGCGGCGCTGCCCCTGTTCGGGCAGGCCTGCGCCTACTCGGGCAGCTCAGCCGCTATTCGGGCAGGCCCTTGGCCTTCGCATCGATGTTCTTGATCAGCGCCGAGGTGTCGAGACCTTCGAGTCCGGCATCGACGAGCTTCTGCAGCTGAGCGTGGACGAGCTGGGCCGCCGGCAGGTCGAGGCCCTGTGTCTCGGCACCGGCGAGAGCCAGACCAACGTCCTTGTGCATGAGGGCTGTTGCAAACCCGGGCTTGAACGAGTTGTTCGACGCTGCTGTCTCTGTCACGCCCGGTACGGGGTACCAGGTGCGCAGCGGCCAGGAATCGCCGGAGGAGACGGTGGCAATGTCGTAGAAGACCTTCGGGTCGAGCCCGAAGCGATCGGCGAGCACTGCCCCTTCGACGACACCCTGCAGGCTGATCGAGAGCATCATGTTGTTGACGATCTTGGCGGCCTGGCCAGCTGCCTCGCCACCAGCGTGGAACATGTTGCCGGCCATCGGTTCGATGAACGTCTTCGCCTCGGCCACGTCCTCATCGCTGCCGCCGAGCATGAAGGTCAGCGTGCCGGCCTCGGCACCTGTGACGCCGCCGGAGACCGGTCCGTCGACAAAACGGAACCCAGCCTTGACCGCTTCGGAGTGGAGGGCACGAGCCGAATCGAAGTCGATCGTCGAAGAATCGACAAGGAGGGTCTTGGTATCGGCATGAGCCAGGACGCCGTCGGCTTCGAGGTAGACCGCTCGGGCGTGCTCACCCTTGGGCAGCATCGTGAAGACGATGTCGGCTCCGGCGACCGCCTCGGCGATGGACTTGACGGGGTTCACCCCGTGCTTGGCTGCCTCTTCGACGGCGATCTCCATGAGATCGAAGCCATTGACGGTGTGACCGGCTTTCACCAGGTTTGCAGTCATCGGACGACCCATGTTCCCCAGGCCGATCCATCCAATCGTCGACATAAAATGCCTCCTCGCATCATGTTCTTCTGCTGATTCAGTGTTGCCCCTCACATTACGCCAGTCGCTGCGGCAACACAGGTCGAGGAGAATCACATATTCCGCACCGGATATGTGCGCACACGCAGATAGGATGGGACGACTATGGCTTCATATGCACCAGGCGGTTCCGGTTCGCAGATCTCACCCGAGGATCTGCTGACGCTGCTTGCCGTGGCCCGGTTGGGCAAGTTCACGGCCGCCGCCCACAGCCTGGGGCTCAACCACACCACCGTGTCCCGACGCATCGCAGCCCTGGAGAAAGGCTACGGCGAACGACTGCTCGTGGCCTCCCCTGACGGGTGGGAGCTCAGTGCCGCTGGCCGTCTTCTGCTGCCAGTGGCCGAGGACATCGAAGCCGCGCTGGGACGCATCGACTCCCACGCCAACTCGGCGCTGTCCGGCACGATCCGCCTGGCCTGCCCTCAGGCCTTCGCCCTCGAGTACGCGGTACCGGCCCTGACCCGGCTGCAGCGCAGCCATCCCGGACTGCAGTTCGAACTCATCGCGGCGACCCAACGGGCCAGACAGTACCGTTCGGGTGTGGACATCGAGGTCGTTGTCGGTCGGCCGAACGCGCCGCGCAGCATCGCGAAGCACATCCGCGACTACCGGCTCCAGCTCTATGCCTCGCATGATTACCTGCGCAGCCACAGCACACCGACGACGATCGACGACCTCGCCGAGCATCGGCTCATCTACTACATTGAGAACTCGCTTCAGGTCGACGACCTCGACGAGGCCGGCAACGCTCTTCCACGGAGCAAGGGCTTCTTCCGCTCCACCTCCGTGCATGCTCACGTACTCGCCACCTCTAACGGGGTCGGCATCGGGATCCTGCCCGACTTCCTCGCCGCGAACAACAGCCGCCTGGTGCAGGTGCTGCCTGGGGAGTTCTCGAAACCGGTCTCCTACTGGGCTTCGGTCCGCCACGAATCCCTGCGCAATGCAGGGGTCCGCAGCGTCCTCGAGGTCCTCTGAGCCGAGCCCGATTTCGGGCCCGGCTTCGGACCCGGCAACTTTCTAGGCCGCGGACCAGCCGCCGTCGACGCTGTGTGCGCTGCCGTTGATGACCGCGGCCGCGTCGCTGGCCAGGAACAGTGCGAGTGCAGCGATGTCACCGGGATCGGCAAGTTTCGGCACCGCCGAATGGCCGAGGAAGACCTGCTCGAGGACCTCGTCTTCGGTGATGCCGTTCGTCTTCGCCTGATCGGCGATCTGACCCTTGACCATCGGCGTCATCACATAGCCGGGGTTGATCGCATTGCAGGTCACCCCGTGTGGCCCCGCCTCAAGCGCGGTCGTCTTCGTCAGTCCCATGAGCCCGTGCTTGGCCGCCACGTACGCCGATTTGTTCGCCGAGGCACGCAGCCCGTGGATCGAGGAGAGGTTGATGACCCGGCCCCACCCCTTCTCATACATCGACGGCAGCGCCGCCTTTGTGAGCACGAACGGCGCTTCGAGCATGAGCGTATTGATCAGCCGCCATTCGTCGAGGGGGAATTCGGTGATCGGGTGGATGCGCTGAATGCCGGCGTTGTTGACGAGGATGTCGACGTCGAGATCAAGTCCATCCAGCGCCGAGGTGTCCGCGAGGTTGACCGTCCACGCTTCTCCCCCGATGTCGCCGGCCACGGCTTCCGCCGATTCCGCATTGACGTCAGCGACGATGACGTGTGCTCCTGCTGCGGCGAAGGCTTCGCTCATTGCCTTGCCGAGGCCGGAGGCTCCCCCTGTGACGAGGGCGCGTGTGCTGCTGAGATCGACCATTTCGGTCCCTTCGATCGTAGTGTGCTTCGCCAGTGCGGTCAGCTGTGGTGATGTCAGCTGTGGTGGTGTCGACTGTCATGGATTCGGGCGGCACCGATGTTCATCGGCACCGCCCGAAGATCGAACTCACTGTCGTGTGCTCGAGTGTTGAGATACGCGAATCAGCGCTGTGCTGCGTGACGACGGTCCTTATCCACCTGGTCCAACGAACGCAGGTCGATGCCCTTCGTCTCCTTCGTGTACAGAAGAGCGATCATCGAGATCACTGCGGCTGCCAGCAGGTAGAACGCGATCGGCACTGAGGACTCGAACTGCTGCAGCAGTGCAGTGGCGATGATCGGCGCGAACGAGCCTGCCACGATCGCCGTGACCTGGTAGCCGGTCGAGACACCCGAGTTGCGCATGTGGGTCGGGAACATCTCCGACATGATCGCCGGCTGGCCGGCATACATCAGTGCGTGGAAGATGAGTCCCAGCAGCAGGGCGAGGAAGATCATCCCGGCGCTGGCTGTGTCGTACATCGGGAAGGCGAAGAAGCCCCAGCTTGCCGTGAGAACGATGCCGATTCCGTAGGGCAGCTTGCGCCCGACCTTGTCCGCCATGGCCCCGACGAAGGGCACGAGCACAGCGTGGATCGCATGGGCTCCGAGCAGGAGGCCGAGGATCTCGCTTGACTCGATCTTGACCGCGATCGACAGATATGTGATCGAGAAGGTCACCACGAGATAGTAGTGGATGTTCTCGACGAAGCGCAGGCCCATCGCGGCGAAGACTTCGCGGGGGTAGCGCTTGAAGACGGCCTTGATGCCGTAGTCCACGCCCTCTTCGATCTCTTCAGCCTGGACCTCGTCGAAGATCGGTGCGTCTGAGACACGGGTGCGGATGTAGTAGCCGATGAGCACGATGACGGCCGAGAGCCAGAAGGCCACGCGCCAGCCCCACGAGAGGAAGTGCTCTTCGGTCAGCGTTGCGGTGAGGATGAAGAGCACCGCGGTGGCGAGCAGGTTGCCCAATGGCACACCGGACTGCGGGAAGGACGACCAGAAGCCGCGTTCCTTGTTCGGTGCATGCTCGGCCACGAGGAGGACCGCTCCACCCCACTCGCCGCCCACGGCGAAGCCCTGCACGACGCGCAGCAGGACGAGGAGAATCGGGGCGAAGGGCCCGATCTGATCGAACGTCGGCAGACATCCCATGAGGAATGTGGCCACACCGACGAGGACGATCGACAGCTGCAAGAGCTTCTTCCGTCCGTACTTGTCACCGAAGTGGCCGAAGACGATACCGCCGATGGGGCGGGCGATGAAGCCGACCGCGTAGGTGGCGAAGCCCGCCAGGATCGGTGTCAGCGGGTCATCCGACGGTGGGAACAGAATGTGGTTGAACACCAGGGTGGCGGCCGAACCGTAGAGGAAGAACTCGTACCACTCGACGACGGTTCCGGCCATCGAGGCGGCGACGACCTTGCGCAGCTGTGCGCGGATCGTCTTCCTCTCGGCATTGTTCGAAGAACTCATGACTCTCCTTGATTTCCACGATCCGCATCACCGTTGAATGCGCGGATCGACTCGCTGTGGCGTCTGGGCCCGTGCGGAGGTGAGCCTGCAAGCCCCTGCTATGCGGCTTCAGGTCCACGCCGTCGGCGCGGGTTACGTGACGCTGTGGATAAATATGATCCATGCAACAGTCTGCGCCATCCAACGAGTGATTGGGGGCAGAAAGGGCTCGAATCCGGGAATTATCTCTGCACATTCCCGCACACGAGGTGTGCAGTCATCTGCTTCGCGGGCTGGAGTTCGCGTCGCGCTGCGCCATATTGGCGAGCATGTCGTTGTAGGCGCGCAGCTCCGCGTCGTCGGTGCGTGCCTCACGTCGATCAAGGCGCTTGGCCTCACGATCGGAGGACTTCGACCATTGGAAGGCGACCATGATTGCGATGAAGAGGGTAGGGAACTCTCCGATGCCCCAGGCGATTCCGCCGCCCATCTGCTGGTCTTCGATCGCCGAATAGCCCCAGTCGGCACCGATGTTGCCGAACCAGTCACCTTCGATGAGGACTTCGGAGCTCATAATCGAGATACCGAAGAACGCGTGGAAGGCCATCGTGATGAGCAGCATGAGCAGCCGCAGCGGATAGGCGGGACGCTCCACGCCGGGGTCGATGCCGATGAGCGCCTGCGCGAACAGATAGCCGGCGCCGAGGAAGTGGATGATCATCAGCTCGTGGCCCAAGTGCCATTCGAGCGCATATTTCATCACGCCCGAGTAGTAGAAGACGACGAGGGAACCGGCGAAGTTCACGCTTGCGAAGATCGGGTTCGCAAAAAACCTCATAAAGGGAGTGTGGACGAGCCAGAGCACCCATTCGCGCACACCACGTGAACCGTCGGTGCGGGCCTTCGTCCCGCGCATGAGCATTGTGATGGGTGCACCGAGGACCATCGGCAGGGGCACCACCATGATCAGGAGCATGTGCTGGATCATGTGTCCGGAGAACTGGATCTCGCCGTAGACCCGGGCACCGCCTGAGGTGACGTAGACGAGGAAGATCATGCCCAGCAGCCAGCAGACCAGGCGATGGATCGGCCAGGAATCACCTCGGCGCCGGAGATTGATGAAACCGACGATATAGGCCACGGACAGGCCGACTGCGATGACGACCCACAGCGGGTCGAGGGACCATTCGGTGAAGTAGCGGGCGAAGCTCGGCGGCGGGGGAAGCGGCTCACCGGTCAGGATCTCTGCCGGGGTCGGATCGCCCACGGGTTCCTGAGACACCGGTGGCTGAGACCGCGACAGAGCGACCGCCAGCCCCATGGTGGCCCCGAAGATGATGAATTCCACGACGATGAGTCGCCAGAATTCTCTGGTCGCCGAGGCGGCGGCACCCAGACGTCGGATGACGAACTGCCGATGCCAGAAGCCGATGAGGCCGAGCAGAATCGTCGCAAACGTCTTCGCCACAATCACCTGCCCGTACGGAGTCATGAGGTCATCGAAACTGTGGACACGCAGCAGCGAGTTCACGACGCCGGAGAAGGCGACGATCGCGAAGGACATGAGAGCGATCGAGGAATAGCGTTCGATCGTCGAGCGCAGCAGGTTCGAACGTGCCAGGTCCGAGCCGAGGAGCGCGATGACGAAGAGGCCGCCCAACCACATCGTCACGCCCAGCAGATGCAGGCCGATGCTGTTGACGGCCTGGGTGTGTCCGGAGGCCTCAGCGGAGTGGCCCATAAGTGCCAGGGGGATCATCACGCCGACGCCGAGGACACCCGCGACGGCGATCCCGAGGAAGCTGCGTGTGCCGAAGCACAGCGTCGAGGCGACAGCGATGAGGACGACGATGAGGGTCCAGAGCTGGCCGAAGGCGATCTGGGTCAAGAACACGCCGAGCTGGCTGGAGAAGTCGAGGTAGGCCTGGGCACCGACAGTGTCGGCGAAGGTGAGGACGAGGACGGCCACGGCGGAGATCGTCCAGGCGATCGATGCCATCTCGGCGATCTTCAGGGTCTTCTCCCAGAGTGCATTGAGCGGCTCCGCGTCGGGTGTGCTCGACTTCGCAGTCGTGGGGTTCGCCTGTTTTCCCCTGCCCTTCTTCGCGGTGCGGGGCAGGATGAAGAGGGCGAACATCAGTGCACCCACGGTCAGCGACATCGACACATTGAAGACGAGCTTGGCCGCGGGAAGGCCGTAGCGCACGTAGGGGCCGGGGTCGTTGAGCAGCGTCGCCTCGGCTGCTCCGGTGAAGAGCATCGCGAGCAGGCCGACGGCGAGCCCGCCGATGACGACGAGGGGAACGGCGGCGCGAGACGTGAATCGAGTGATCGATTCGAAGACTTGAGTGCTCACTGGTGGCAGGCCGCCGCTTCATTCATGGTTCAAGGATATCGCCGCAGTCTGATACCGGGCGAACTGCGAGGCTCGGACGTGGCCGAGATCTCGGCACGGAGACAGGAAATGACCCGGACCACATGGTCCGGGTCATTCCACGCTGATGCTCGAGGCTCAGTTAGGGCTGCCAGCGGCAGCTTTCAGCTTCGAACCAGCGGACAGCTTCACGGAGTAGCCGGCCTTGATCTGGATCTCTTCACCGGTCTGCGGGTTGCGGCCCTTGCGAGCGGCACGTTCGGTGCGCTCGACGGACAGCCATCCCGGGATGGTGAGCTTTTCGCCCTTGCCGACGACGTCGGAGAAGACATCGAAGACACCATCAAGAACGTCCGAGACCTGCTTCTGAGTCAGTCCGGAATTCTCTGCAACTTCTGCTACGAGCTCACTGCGGTTCTTAGCCATAAAAGTGTCCTCCTTAGGACAAGTCGGTCGGTTACCGGTCCGTTTTTCCGATAACGAACTTCCTCGAGATTACCAGCTTGACTTCGTGATGCCGGGCAACTCGCCGTTGTGTGCCATTTCGCGGAAACGAACACGGGAGAGACCGAACTTGCGGAGGTAGCCCCGCGGACGGCCATCAACCTGGTCGCGGTTGCGCACACGCACTGGTGAGGCATCGCGAGGAAGCTTCTGCAGTCCGAGGCGTGCTTCTTCACGCTGCTCGTCGGTGCTGTCTGGGTGTGTCAGCTGACGCTTGAGCGTCGCACGACGCTCCGCGTAGCGCTCGACAATGACGCGACGCTGCTTGTCGCGTGCGATCTTTGACTTCTTAGCCATGTGCGCTCAGCGCTCCTCTCGGAAATCGACGTGCTTACGAACAACTGGATCGTACTTCTTGAGAACCATGCGATCCGGGTTGTTGCGGCGGTTCTTGCGGGTCACGTAGGTGTACCCGGAGCCAGCTGTCGACTTGAGCTTGACGATCGGACGGATGTCCTGTGCCTTAGCCATCAGAGCTTCACTCCCTTGGCAATGAGTTCGCCGACGACTGCGTCAATTCCGCGTGCGTCGATGACCTTGATGCCCTTGGCGGACAAGGTGAGGGTGACGCTGCGGCGCAGGGACGGAACGAAATAGCGCTTTTTCTGAATATTCGGGTTGAAACGACGCTTAGTGGTTCGTTTCGAGTGGGACACGTTGTGTCCGAAACCAGGGACGGCCCCGGTTACTTGGCAGGTTGCTGCCATGACTCTCCTCCAGTTCACAAGTTACCGACTCTCGAAACAAGCTGTCTGCGTGGGTTCCACGCTCGCTTGCGCCGATGTCGGAAGACATCAACAAATTTTCACGATTGCTGCTCGGCCGGGCAGGTGCCCGACCACTTGCCAGATTGTTGCCCGGCATACGGCGTTCGCAATGAAAATTGTGTACGCCAAAACAGGTTTGCCCGTTCGGGCGAGATGTCTCACCAGCGCTGAAGCCGTAGCCTGTGAGAGATTGGCCGAAGCTGGAGTGCAGCGGTGGGTGAGCACCATGTTGGCCTTAGCAGATCAATCGGTGATCGAACTGCTACGACACAACAGATAACAATCTTAGTGAGAAACAGGCCTTCAGAGCAAATTCACTGACTCGCTGCCGTCAGGCCCCCTCAGGCGTGTCGCAATTGAGGGTCGGTGAACACGGCGCGCCCGGATTCCAGGGGCGGACACCGGCGCTCACCTCGCACTCATCCGGCACGCAGGTTCGTGCCCGCGCTCCAGGACACAATGCATCCTGCCCTCGTTCATGTTGAACACGTGCCGATGACGTGCCAAGGTAAGAAGATGATTGCCACCACATTTGGCACTCAGGAGGACCGATGAGCGACGTTCCACCGAGGCCGCGAATCCGTCCAGCGACCAGTGACGACTGGCAGAAAGACCAATCTGATCGTGCCGGTCTGACCTCGTCGCCGGGGCAGGAGTCCACCCAGAGTGCTGCTGATTTCGACAACTCGACCTATTACGAGTATCTCGAGAAGCACACCGGCGACGTACCCGTATCCAAAAACCGCTCTCGCAACGCCTTCGCCCCCGCAGGCGCTTCCGCGTTCCAGGGACAGCCTCAGAGCTCATCCGGCGCACCTGCGGCCAGGCAGGGGCAACCTGATGGTCACTCCGCTCACTCACCCCAGGTGGAGCAGGGCTCTGATGGCCATGCATCCGGACAGATCCCACTCCAGCCCGCTCCCGCCCCGAAGAAGGGCAATGGGGCCAAGATCATCGTCGTCATCGTTGCCATCATCATGGTTCTCGCACTGCTGGCATTCTTCGGTATCCGCTGGTTGGCCCCGTCGACGGGCACCGTACCCGTGGACTTCGGCGCAGACGAGTCCGCATCGCCTTCCGCCTCACCTTCCGAGTCCATGGTCCAGCCGACATCGAGCTCGCAAGAGGCTCTGTCGACCTACACGAAGCAAGGTACCGCAAAGGCGGATGACCTCGAAGGGCAATGGGTGACTCAGGTCAGCGCGAAGGACGTCGGCATCGAAGCCGACGGCAAGACGTGGTCGGCCCAGGACATCGTCGACGAGTTCGAGACCAACCGCGTCAAATACCCTGGCGCGATCCTCATCCACAGCGGTGACTGGGATTCCTACAAGGATGACAACTACTGGGTCACCGTCATCGACACCCCCTACAGCGATCCCGAGCCTGCTCTCGATCAGTGCCGCTCTTGGGGGCTGGACCGCGACCATTGCCTGGCGAAGCGCCTGGTCAAGGACGGAAGCCCCACCGACAACAGCGCCTACCTCGACAAGTAGGGCTGCGCCTTCTCGATCGGTGCCCGCGGCCATGTGCCCGAAACACCGGCAGTGCGCCGAAACAACCATGGAGCGCAATTACAGCGGTGGAGCGCCGAAGCACCTGTGTGTGCACAGGCGCTACGGCGCTCCATCGTTGCGTGGAGGATAGATCCGCTCCACCGGGCCGCTTCTGCGGCTTCAGGCTCGCAGGCCCTCAGACCAGCAGCAATGTCGGGTCTTCGAGCCCGCGACCGACATCGGCGAGGAACTTCGAGATGATCTCACCGTCGACGACGCGATGGTCAGCACTCACCGACAGGGTGGTGATGTCGCGGGGGACGATCTCATCTCCAACGACCCAGGGCTTCTTCCGGATCTGTCCGAAGGCCAGGATCGCGGCTTCCCCCGGGTTGATGATCGGGGTGCCCGCGTCGACGCCGAAGACGCCGACGTTGGTGATCGTGATCGTGCCGCCGGACTGATCGGCCGGAGGTGTCTTGCCTGAACGCGCCAGCGCAGTCAGATCCTGAATGCCCTGAGCCAGGTCAGTCAGGCCCATTGCGTGTGCGCCCTTGATGTTCGGCACGATCAGACCACGTGGAGTGGCTGCGGCGATACCGAGGTTGACGTACTTCTTGACGACGATCTCTTCGCCCTCGAGGCACGAGTTGATCCGCGGGTTGCGGGCAACGGCCCAGGCCACGGCCTTGGCAACGAGCAGCAGGGGTGAGACCTTGATGTCCTCGCCCAGGAACTTCGTGGACTTCAGCCTGCGTACGAAGGCCATCGTCTCGGTGACATCGACATCGAGGAATTCGGTGACGTGGGGCATCGTGAACGCGGATTCGACCATGGCCTTGGCCATCATCTTCGCTACGCCCTTGAACGGGATCCGTTCTTCGAGTTCGCCCGAGGGACCGGCCCCTGCCGAGGCGGCTGCTGATCCAGCTCCCGAGGCTGCGGCTGCGGTGGCTGCCGCTCCTGTGCCGCTGGCTGCGGCCTTGACGTCGTCACGGGTGACCTCGCCACGTGAACCGGTCGGCACGATCGCAGCCAGGTCGAGGCCGAGGTCCTTCGCGAGCTTGCGCACGGGAGGCTTGGCCAGAGGCTTGCCCGACGAGGCTGTCGCTGGTGCTGTGGCTGCAGCGTTTTCGACCGGGGCTGTCGCCGCAGCTGCGACAGGAGTTGCCGCAGCCGCTGGCGCAGACGGAGCTTCCGGTGCGGCTGAAGCCTGGCTCGGCTTCGCCGGCGCCGCGACGCCTGCACCCTTGCGAGGCCGACGTTTCGACGAGGCTGCCTTGGCACCGTAGCCGACCAAGGTCGCCCCGCCCTCGGCGTCGCCGCCGCCTTCGGCGGGCGTTTGGGTTTCTCCTGCTGCAGGTGCCGAGGCGCTGGCGTTGTCGGAGCCGCTATCTGCGCCGCCGAAGCGAATGATCGGTGTCCCGACCTCGATGGTCTGGCCCTCCTCGACGAGCAGGGCGCCGACTTCGCCAGCCTGAGGACTGGGGAGTTCGACCAGTGACTTGGCCGTTTCGATCTCGACGAGGATCTGATTGACGGTGACGGTGTCGCCGACGGCGACCTTCCATGACACGATGTCGGCCTCGGTCAGGCCCTCACCGACATCAGGAAGAGGAAATTCAAAAGACATGTCAGCTCTCCTTGAGTCAGTAGGCCAGTGCCCGGTCGACACCGTCGAAGATGCGATCCAGGTCGGGCAGGTAGTGCTCTTCCATCCGCGAGCCGGGGTATGGCGTGTGATAGCCGCCGACTCGGATAACCGGGGCCTCGAGGTTGAAGAAGCAGCGTTCTGACATTCGTGCCGCGATCTCGGAGCCGAGACCCAGGAACGTCGGTGCCTCGTGGGCGACGACGAGACGACCGGTCTTCTTCACCGATTTCTCGATCGTCGCGAAGTCGATCGGGCTGAGGCTGCGCAGGTCGATGAGCTCGACGCTCTTGCCTTCATCCGCAGCAGCTGCGACAACGTCCTTGGCCGTCGGCACCAGAGGGCCATAGGCCACCAGGGTGACGTCGTTGCCTTCGGAGACGACGCTGGCGTCGTGCATTCCCAGCTCGCCGCGATTCGCGGTGTCGACGTCCCCGCGCAGCCAGTAGCGGCGCTTGGGTTCGAAGAACATCACCGGATCGTCGCTCTTGATCGCTTCCTGCATCATCCAGTAGGCGTCATGAGCATTCGAGGGTGAGACCAGACGCAGTCCTGCGTGGTGGGCGAAGACGGTTTCCGGGCTCTCCGAGTGGTGTTCGGGTGATCCGATTCCGCCGCCGTAGGGCACGCGGATGACGAGCGGAACTCGTTCCTTGCCCAGGGTGCGGTTGTAGAGCTTGGCCACCTGCGTCACGATCTGGTCGTAGGCAGGGAAGATGAAGGCATCGAACTGGATCTCGATGACCGGGCGGTAGCCGCGGATGGCCATGCCGATCGAGGTGCCCACGATGCCGGATTCGGCCAGCGGCGCATCGATGACCCGCTGCGGACCGAAGTCCTTCTGCAGGCCCTCGGTGACGCGGAAGACGCCGCCGAGCTTTCCGATGTCCTCACCGATGAGGACGACCTTCGGGTCGTCCTCCATGGCTTTGCGCATTCCGGCCGTGATGGCCTTTGACAGGGGAAGTTTCTCCATCAGGCCTCACCTGCATCGGCGAACGAGGCCTGGTATGCGAGGAATTCCGCACGTTCCTCGTCGACGAGGGGGTGAGGTCCGGAGGTGACATGGGCGAACATCTCGACAGGGTCGGGATCTTCCATGGTCATGCAGTTGTGGCGGATGCGGGCGGCGAGGGTATCGGCCTCGGCGTCGACCTCGGCGAAGAATTCCTCGCCGGTTTCGGTGTGGTTGTCGAGGTAGGCTTTGAGGCGCTTGAGCGGGTCGCGGTCCTCCCAGATCTCCTCTTCGGCTGCATCGCGATACTTCGTCGGATCATCTGCCGTGGTGTGAGCACCGCGACGGTAGGTGAAGGCCTCGATGAGCATCGGGCCGTTGCCGGCGCGAACCGAATCCAGGCTGGCCCTGGCCACGGCGTACATCGCGATGATGTCGTTGCCGTCGACACGCAGGCCGGGAACACCGAATCCTTCGCCGCGCTTGCACAGTGGTGCAGCGGTCTGGACGTGGGTGGGTTCAGAGATGGCCCACTGGTTGTTCTGGCAGAAGAACAGCACAGGTGCGTGGAAGGCTCCGGCGAAGGTCAGTGCCTCCGAGACATCGCCCTGCGAGGTGGCTCCGTCGCCGAAGCAGGCGATGGCCGCAGTGTCGCGTTCGAGGTCACCGGTGCCGACGTCGCCGTCCATGGACACACCCATGGCGTAGCCGGTGGCGTGCAGGGTCTGGGATCCGATGACGATGGTGTATGTGTGGAAGCGGTGTTCCTGAGGGTCCCAACCGCCGTGGTCCTGACCGCGGAACATGCCGAGGAGAGTTTCCGGTTCGACTCCGCGGGTGTAGGCGAGGCCGTGTTCGCGGTAGGTGGGGAAGACGAAGTCCTGGGGGCGAGCTGCCCGTCCCATTCCGATCTGAGCTGCTTCCTGACCGAACATCGGCGCCCAGAGGCCGAGCTGTCCTTGGCGCTGCAGGGCCGCACCCTCAGCATCGATGCGACGCACCAGGACCATGTCCCGGTAGAAGCCGCGCAGATCCTCATCGGTGAGTTCTGCTGCGAAGGCGTCATATTCACCGGATTCGACGCGATTGCCGTCTTCGGTGAGCATCTGGATCATCCGAGGTTCCGAAGCCTGACTGTGGGCAGTCCCGGTTCCCACTGAAATGTTGGAAGTCATTCCAGTTCTCCTTTGTTCAAGGTCCAAGCGCACCGGAGGTGACCAGTGGTGGACGGTGTCCTTCAGGCGGGGCCTCTGGTGTGAGATCTCGCCTTCGAGTGATGTGATTCACAGGTGCTACCACGATACCGAATCCACCGACTGCATGCCACTTCGGCAACGTGCGTCGAGCGCCAATTGTTATGGTCGGGTTCAGCCTAGGAGGCGAACTCCACGCGTGTGGTCCACATCCAAAGCTCTCCGGGCCTAATTGTCGATGGTCGCAGAGTTGTTCCAACGTCCGACAAACGCACGTCCGAGCACTTCAGAGCCCTACCTCGCCGAGGTTGCCCCGCCCTTGGCAGCGTTCATGTTCGCTTGCGTTTGCCCTGGTAGTCCCTTGTCTCCTTGAGATCACCGGAGAAGAACCCTGAGTTCCTCTCGGTGAAGCGATTGAGGCCGGCATGGCCGCCTGCGAGCATGAGTCCGATCGAGGCGCTGTAGGCGGCGGAGGAATGAGCGGCTCCGGCGGAGGAGAACATATCGTCGAGTTCAGCATCTGTCTTGCCCCTCAGGCTCGGGGCCTGGCGCAGCGCCTCGGGGTCGTAGTCGACGGTGATCGTCGACCAATGGTCTGCGGCTGGATTCTCATTGCCGTCGAGGTCGGGCACCAGATCCTGTTCATGTTCGATGGAGAGGACATCGATGCCCTCATCAACTGGGAAGTCTGAGATCGGTGCACCCACGGTGAAGAGGGCAGTGACATTCACATCGTTGAGGAATGCCGGATCGGCGGCCAGCGAACCGGCGATGATCCCTCCCTGCGAATAGCCGACCAGCATGACCTCGCTGTCTGCCCCGATGTTCGCATCGGCGATGGCCTGGCGGACCATCTCTGCCATGACGGTGTCGTTGCCGGCCATCGCCTGCACGTTCGTCGTCAGATCTGTGGTGTTTTGGCCGGGTTCCGGCGACCAATCGCTCGTCGCCGGAATGTAGACGATGTAGCGGGTCGTGCCGTCAGCGTCGGTGATCTCCTCAATCCGCACCTGTCCGGAATCGACACCGCGATGGCGGTCGGCTTCTCTGCGGTAGAGGTCCTCGATGTCGCGCGGCGGCTCGTCATCGGGCGCAGTGATCCCTTTGGCTTTCCAGACCTCAACGTCGGAAGGCAGAAGCAGCCCGAACATGTTCGCGCCTCCCAGGATCCAGGCCGTCATCGATGACGAGTCGTGTGGCCACAGTGCATGATCGCCGTCGGTGGCCAGCACCGTCGGCGGCAATCCCATGAAGCCGACGACGATGCCCGGCAGCACATGTTCGATGATGGCTCCGGAGACATCTGAATTCTCGAACACGAGAGCTACGAAGGCTTCCTTCGCCGCCGCCTTCGTCTGCGCCAGGTCGATGCCGAAGTGTTTGGCCACGACATCGTCGAGACCCGTGACGTCGAGGAACTTCAGTCCCAGATAGATCGGTGCTCCGACCGCAACGCCGATGGGAATGAGCGCAGGCAGGCTGATGGCGATGACGCGACCGGTGACGTAGCCGAAGTAGTCGAGGAGTCCGCCGAAGGTGTCACTGATCCCCTTCTCCGCCTGTCGGTAGGCGAGGGCTGCGGTTCTCACCGCCAGGACGGTGGCTTCGAGTTCGATGAGCACGAGTGCCGACTCGTGATGGTAGACGGCCCGAGCGGCATCGAGATTGATCGCAGTGAGAGGTGAGGGAACCTGTGTCAGGAGCGTGGCCAGGTCGAAGTCAGCTCGCAGCCCTTCCACGTTCAGGTCACCGATGTGGCCGCAGATTCGCTGCAGTTCGTCGCCGCTGGAGTCTGCTCGATCATCGATCTTCAGCTGCGGACCACCGGCGGTTCGGGTTTCGATCATGACCGGATCCCGGTCATCGACGACCGCGAGAACACCGTTGTCTGCAGTCGAGTCATGGTCGCAGCAAGAAGGAGCCGCACCGCGTTGCCGTCGAGCCTGTGCTCGGCTCCGACCGTGATCGCCTCGCCCTCACGTTCGAGTGTCGGGCGGGACCAGACCCCGTCCACTCTGTGGAGGAACTCCATGCCGGCGACCTTGGATTCGTCGAGGTAGGTCAGGGTGAGCACGCAGTCCTTCTCGACCAACGCACACAGCTCCTCGGTGACCTGCGCGAGGTCCTGAGGCCGGAGGCGTCTGAGGAGCTGGAAGTCAGCGAATTCTTCGAAGTCTCCACCGTGCAGCACCAGGATCGCCAGACAGATGTCATCGCACAGGGACACCTCGATCTGGACGGTCTCAGCCCCGGAGCTGATGACGATGGTGATCCGCGAACGGGTGAGGTTGAGCTCCGCAGTGAAACCGGCCAACCAGGCCGTGAGCACATCGAGTCCGCGCTTCGATGACCCGCCGACGGGCTCCCCCAACATCACCGTCTCCCTCATCGTCGTCCCCACAGCTGGGGATCTACCCGACACCGCCCCCGAGGAGGTGCCCGGGACAGCGTGTGCACCTGGCATCAGTTCGCGGGGCCAAAGCACCCTCAGACGCTCGGGAAGCCTCATAATGCGTGCTGCGTCGACGGCGAACCACTTGTCGCCCGGCTCGGCTCCCGGCTTCGTCGTGTCGCTCATATCTGGATCCGACCTCCCACCGAGACGACCTGCAGGTGCAGGTCGTAGGCTTCGGCGAGCTTGTCGGCTCTCTCCGCCAGCGTGTTGATCGAGTCCGAACAAGTCAGAAGACGGTCGCTGAGCATCCGTCCCGCCGGAGAGTCCCACCCCTGCACCTGCCGACAGGTCTGCGCCAGACTCCGCAGCTCGTTCGCTCGTCGCCTCCATCCATCCCGGTTGAGTGCCAGCTCATCGGTGATCACTGTCATCCTCCTGTCCGATTCAGCCTTCACCGTACGAACCGGCGACTGCTGCCGAAAGCGCACGTCAGCACCCTGTGGACGCTCGTTGACCATCCACAGGAATTCCACGTCGAAGTCAGGGCAGATTCCACCGCCGGACGATCGCGAGTCCTCAGCGGCTGCAAGCGCTGCCCTGACCATCTGGCGGTCGGTTCCACGCCCGTGTGCGGCTCATGAGAAAATGGGGGCATGCCGACCGTTTCGCTTGCTGACATCACGCCCGCCATCGCCCTCGGACCACTTGATGGCCGTTATCGCAAAGACACCGCTGACCTCGTTGACCACCTGTCCGAGGCAGCCCTGAACCGCAACCGGATCACGGTGGAGGTCGAGTGGTTCATCCACCTGGCTCAGAACTCTGTGATCGACGGGGTGCGTCGTCTCACCGACGATGAGGTCAGTGGCCTGCGCGCCTTCGCCGAGAATTTCGATGCCGACACGATCGCCACCCTCGCCGCCCACGAGGCTGTGACGGTTCACGACGTCAAAGCCGTCGAGTACACAATCAAAGAAGCGCTAGTCGAACTCGGCGCCGACGATCTCAGCGAACTCGTCCACTTCTGCTGCACCTCCGAGGACATCAACAATCTGTCCTGGGCCCTGGGCGTCAAGGGCGCCACCGCTGATGTGTGGCTGCCCCGCGCCAAGGCGCTCATCGACTCATTGGCCGACACCGCCTCGGCGCTGGCAGAGGTCCCGATGCTCTCCCACACCCACGGTCAGCCGGCGACGCCGACGACGATGGGCAAGGAGCTCGCGGTGTTCGTCCACCGGCTGCGCCGCCAGTTCGAACGTGTCGAGGCAAGCGAATTCCTCGGCAAGATCAATGGTGCGACCGGGACCTATTCGGCTCATCTGGCCGCCGTTCCCGGCGCCGACTGGCCCAAGCTGGCCAAAACCTTCGTCGAAGGCAGCCTGGGGCTGACCTTCAACCCGCTGACCACGCAGATCGAATCCCACGACTGGGATGCTGAGCTCTTCGCAGACATCGCCCGGTTCAATCGCATCGCCCACAATCTGGCGACGGATATGTGGACCTACATCTCAATGAACTACTTCAAGCAGATCCCCGTTGCCGGTGCGACCGGGTCCTCGACGATGCCGCACAAGGTCAATCCGATCCGCTTCGAGAACGCCGAGGCCAATCTCGAGCTCTCGTGCGCCCTGCTCGACTCGCTGGCCTCCACTCTGGTCACATCTCGGATGCAGCGTGACCTCACCGACTCGACCTCACAGCGCAACATCGGCGTCGCCTACGGCCACTCCGTGCTGGCGCTGAACAACCTGGTCAAGGGCCTCGAACGGCTCGCCATCAATGAAGAGGCCCTGAATGCCGACCTCAACTCCAACTGGGAGGTTCTCGGCGAAGCGATCCAGTCGGTCATGCGCGCTGCCGGGCTGCAGGGTGTGCCCGGAATGGACAACCCCTACGAAACACTCAAGGAACTCACTCGCGGAAAGCGCATCGATCAGGCCGATCTGCAGACCTTCGTCGCCGGCCTCGGACTGCCCGAGGCCGAGACTCAGCTGCTGACCGCACTGACCCCGGCCACCTACATCGGCGTTGCCGCACAGCTGGCCGAATCAGAGGTCGCCGATTGGAAGGCTCGCTCCCAGAGCTGAGCTCGGCGCACGGAAATCACTGTTACTGAACAGTAGATAATTTGCGAGTTCTTCATTAACCTTGTGCTCATGACGAGCACAATGATGAGTTCCGTGCGTATTCCGGTCACCGGTGGCCCACACAGCGAAACCACCGGCAACAGACACCAGACGGCAGGCGAATCCGAGCGGCACAGTCACGTGGTCGGCACTGTGCTGATGCCGCCAGAAACCCCGGTCGGATTTCTCACGGTCCATCCTGCCACGGCGACTCCGGCTCGCTTCTACACGAAGTTCGCCGAATACGCCGTCGACCGAGGGCTGGCAGTGCTCACCTACGATGTGCGCGGCGTCGCCGCCTCGGGGCCGGCGAGTGAGCACGCCAGGCTGCGGATGCGTGACTGGATGCAAGAGGACGCGAATGCCGTCGCGGCCTGGGCCAACCGTGAATACCCGGAGCTGCCGAAGCTGGCAATCGGACACAGCCTCGGCGGCCATGCTCTGCTGTTGGGCAACGCTAACGCGGGACTGCACGGCATCGTCACCGTGGGCACAGCATTGGCGGCACTGCAAGATATCAATCCCCGCAGCGAACGACTGCGCGTCGGGCTCATTCTCAGGGCGCTCGGCCCTCTCATCAGTCCACTCGTCGGCTACGCTCCCGGCAAACGCCTCGGCCTCGGTGAGGACATCCCGACCGCGGCCATGCTCGAATGGGGTCGCTGGGTGCAGATGTCCGAGTATTTCTTCGACGATCCGAGCCTGGGTGCCACCGCACGGATGGCACGCTTGCGCACGCCCGTGCTCGCCGTCGGTGCCAGCGACGACAACTGGGCCTCAGCAGCCCAGGTCGACGCGCTCGTCGACCATGTCCGCCTCGCCGAGGTGCAGCGACGCACCTTCACACCTGAGGAACTCGAGGTCGACCGAATCGGGCATCATGGTCTGTTTCGGCGCTCGGTCGCCGAGAGGGCGTGGCCGGAGATCGTCACCTGGCTGCTGCACCGACTCCCCCGGCACTGACCTCAGGCCGGGACGAGATCCTTGTCGCGGTCCACTTCCGCCAAGGGCCTGCCCGCCATATTGCGGGCCAGGAACAGGGTCGGAATGCCGGCTACGACGACGATGACGGTCGCATAGATCGCTGGGGCCAAGGTGAGACCAGTCGAGCTCATCAGCGCTGTCGCAATCAGTGGGGAGAGTCCGCCGAAGAGGACCGTGGCCACGTTGTAGCCGATCGCCATTCCAGAGAAGCGGCTGGTGCCGGTGAACTGCTCGGGGACCATGGCCGCCGCCACAGCACTCCATCCGGCGGCTGGCACAGCAAGGAACGCCACACCGAAGATCGCGACGCCGGAGTTCCCATCGGCCAACAGCGCGTAGGCGGGAATGGTGGTGAGGATGAAGACGGCCATGAGCACCGCCAGAGTCTTCTTGCGCCCGAAGCGGTCCGAGGCGATGCCGAACAGCGGCGTGATGACGATCGCCACGACGGCGGCGATGGTGCCCAGTGCCAGTGACCCGGAGTTCTTCACCTGAGAGACCTCTTCGATATAGGTCGGTACATAGGTGATGTTGAGGAAGTAGCTGACCGATCCGATCGAGGAGATCAGGAACGCGACGAGGATCGCGCGGGGCTGCTGGAGGAAGGCGATGAGCAGCGGGGAGCGACCGCGTGAGGCCACAGGCTTGTCGCTCTTGGCGGTCTGCGCCTGCTTCGTCTTCTCCGCGGCCTGCAGTCGCTTGAAGGTGTCGGTCTCCTCCATCATGCGACGGAGCGGGATCATCAGTGCGGCAAGCAGTGCACCGAGGATGAACAGGACTCGCCAGCCCCACGAGCTCATCGCCTCGGCCGAGAGTGTGCTTGCTAGCAGTGCTCCGGAGCCCACCGCGAGCAGGGCCCCGACCTCACTGTTGGCAGCCGCCCAGCTGGCTGCGAGTCCCCGGCGCTTGCTGCCAGCCGATTCCATCAGGAAGACCATGATCCCGGTGTACTCGGCCCCGACGGAGAATCCGGACAGGCAGCGGAAGAAGACCATGCCGACGCCGGCCCAGATGCCGATCGTGTCATATCCGGGCATAATCGCGATTCCGAGCATCGCGACGGCCATGAGCACAGCGGAGACGACCAATGCGGACTTGCGTCCGACCCTGTCGCCGAGGTGGCCGAAAACCATGGCGCCCAGTGGCCGGAACAGGAACCCGGCGGCTCCGACACCCAGGGTGAGCAGGAGCGAATCGGGGCGATCGCCGAAGAATTCCTTGGTCAGAATGGTCGCGACATAGAAGAAGATCGAGAAGTCATACCATTCGACGATGGTGCCGAAGGCCGCGACCATCATCGATCGACGGCGCCCCTTCTCCTTCTCCGGGCTGTTGGAGGCTGCTGGGTCCGACTGGGCCTGCGATTCGAAATCTGACATCGAGGAGTCCATTTCCTAGGGAATGCTGCGGCCATATCTCTCAACGACCACGGACAAAGCTGCTCGTCGAGCCTTTCCTGCCCACCTTACTGCTGGTGGGAGCCTGTGGGCAGGTCAGCGGAGAATTCTCAGCCCGCGCGCGAGCCGAGCCCGAACGACCCCAGCCCGAACAGAGAATCGGTGAATCGGTTCCCGAACATCGCGTGCGGGTCCAGCTTCTCCCGCAGCGCACAGAAGTCCTCGAAACGCGGATAGAGCTCACGCAGATCATCGGCGCCCAGAGCGTGGATCTTGCCCCAGTGCGGGCGGCCCCCATAACGTCGACAGATCTGTTCGACGACACGGAAGTACTCGGCGAAGTCGTCCTTCACGAACCGGTGCACGGCGATGTACATCGTCTCGCGCCCGAAGGCGGTCGAGAGTGGAACATCATCGGCGGCGGCAGATCTGACTTCGATCGGGAACGAGATCGACCATCCTCTCGACTCGATCGTGCGACGGATCTCACGGATCGCCTCGGCGCCGGATTCGAAGGGAAGCGCATACTCCATCTCGTTGAACCGCACCCGCCGGGGCGTCACGAAGACGTCGTGTCCCGGTGCTCGGTAGGTTCTGTCCGAGACGGCGGATTGGGCGATCCGATTGATGCGCGGGACGAGGCTGGGCACCGCCGATCCGAGCTCGACGGCTAGGCGAAGGGCACCGTTTTCGATGACTTCCTTGTCGAAGAGGTTGAGGAATCGATTGCGCACCCCTGCCTCAGCGAGGTGGCCCGGGCCGATCTCACCGAGCCCGACACGGGTGTTCGTCTTGGTCAGAGCGGTGTCGGTGTGCGGGAACCAGTAGAACTCGAAATGGTCGGCTGCGCGCATCCGTGGTTCGAGGTCGGCCAGCAGCTCGTCGACATCCGTCACGATCTCCTCGGCGATGAGGTCGAAGGCCGGCACGCACTGCAGCTCGATCTCCGTGACGATGCCCAGCACGCCGAGGCTGACGCGGGCCAGGTCGAAGATCTCCGGTTGAGTCGTGGGCGACAGGTCGATCACGGTGCCGTCGGGTCCCATGAGCGAGAGACCGGAGACGGTCCCCGCGAACCCGGTGAACCCGAGCCCGGTCCCGTGTGTGCTCGTCGAGATCGCTCCGGCGAGCGCCTGCGGATTGACGTCGCCCTGATTGGCCAGGGCCAGCCCGAAGGGCGCGAGCAGGGCCGGAATGTCGCGCAGCCGGGTGCCCGCGTGGAAACGCACCCGCCCGGACTCCTCATCGACGGCGATGATTCCGCTGAGGTGGTCGAGGCTGATCATGACATCGTCTCCCGCGGCCACGGGGGTGAACGAGTGCCCTGCACCGACGGGTCTGACCCGTTGACCGGCCGCGGACCGCAGGATCTCGCCCAGTTCCCCCGCCGAGGTGGGCCTGAGGAAGGTGTGCGGATGGGAGTGGACGTGCCCGGACCAGTTCCGGAACAGCTGTCGCTGAGTCGGTCTGCCGCTGCGGGTCACAGCACCCACCCCTGTCCGCGATAGGTCGACCACGAGTCGACGATCTGGGCTCCTGAGACGACGAGGAACTCATTGAAGTGCTCGGCGAGCTCACCGGCCTTGGCATGTCTGAACCAGACGAGGTCGCCGATGCGCAGATCTTCGGTGCCGGGACCGGTCAGTGGGGTCTGGACTTCACCAGCACCTTCGAGTCCCGCGTAGTCGAGTCCAGGGGGCCAGGCAATCGTCGGGACACGGTCGGCTCCAGGCACGCCGGAGGCGATGAATCCCCCTTTGAAGACCGTCACCCAGCCGGGTCCAGGTCGGCGCACCACGGGGGTGGCGAAGTAGGCGGCCGGCTCGTGTCGGAAGTGGGTGTAGCCGTCGAAGAGTCCTGGGGAGAAGAGTCCGGAGCCGGCGGCCAGTTCCGTCAGAGTGCCCTCGGCCACGCTGGATTCGAAGGACCCGGTGCCGCCGCCGTTGACGAATTCGAGGTCGGTGAGTTCACGCACCGCATCGACGACGCTTCTGCGCCGGACCTTCAGCTCGGCGATCGAACGCTTCTGCATGGCACGCACCATGGCCTGCTTGGGCGTTGGCCCGGCATCGGCGGTGCCGGCGACCTGCCCCTCGTAGGACATCAGCCCGACGAGGGTGGTCTCCGGGCGGGCCATGACCTGTGCGGCGAGGTCGACGGCAGCGGCCGAATCGCGGATCGGAGAGCGCCTGGCCCCGATATGGATCCGACTGCTCAGCACCCCTGAGCCGAGGCGGTACGAGGCATCGATGTCGATGCACACGCGCACAGTCTGTGCCGTGCCGCCGGCCGCCGCGTCGCCTACTCTCGCGTCGCCTGCCGTGGCACCGGCCTCTGCATCGCTGCGGGCGCTGTCGATGATATCGAGGTGGGTGGGGCAGTCGATCATCAGGGTGATGTTCTGGGTGGCCCCCGCCTCGGCGAACATCTGAGTGAGACTGCCCCGATCAACGGTGGGATAGCCGACGAGGATATCGCGGACCCCGCGAGCTTGGAGGATCAGCGCCTCCGGCAGTGAGAAGGCGAAGACCCCAGAGTAGCCGGGGTGGGCGAGCGCGCGCTCGATCGCAGCGGGAGTGCGCAGGGACTTCGTGGCGATGCGGATCGGCAGCCCCTGGGCTCGCTGGGCCAAGACGGTGACGTTCGCGTCGAACGCCTCCAGATCGATGACCGCGACAGGAGCTCCGACCCCACTCAGGGCGTGACGCAGTTCACGTGAGATCATGAAGATACTGTAGCGTAAGTTAGCGGTTCCATAGGCAGCAATCCACCCATTCACTGACGACACGGAGGCATGATGCACACGGACGTCACCAGCACCACCACCCCCTCGGACCGACTCACACATGTCACCGATCGGCTCCGCGAATTCCTCGACAGCAACCCCTATGCCGAGGCTTCGGGCAGCGGTGATCGCATGGTCAGCCCCGACCCGTTCACCGGCCTCGAACTTCCCCGCTTCGCTAAGAACACACCGGCCGACATCGAGAACGCCTACGCCACCGCGCGCATCGCCGCTGACGCCTGGGCAGCGCGGTCCCCCGAACACCGGGCGCGGGTGCTGCTGCGACTGCATTCTGCATTGCGCCGGCACGAAGATCTCCTCCTCGACATCATCCAGTACGAGACCGGCAAAGCCCGCATCCACGCCTATGACGAGATCCTCGACACCTACAACGTGTGCCGCCACTATGGTGTGACCGCTCCCGCCCGACTGCGCCCGCAACGCCGTCGCGGCGCCGTTCCCGTCCTCACCCGCACCGAGGTCACCCGCACACCGCTGGGCGTCGTCGGGTTCATCACCCCTTGGAACTATCCGCTGACCTTGGGCGCAACGGACTTGCTCGCGGCCCTGATCGCCGGCAATGCCGTGGTGCACAAACCCGACAGCCAGACAACCCTGACCGCCATCATCATGCGTCGTCTGGCCATTGCCTGCGGCCTGCCCGCGGAAGTCTGGCAGCTGGTACCCGGGCCCAGCAGCGAGGTCGGCCCGGCTCTGATGGCCGGTGCCGATGGGATCTCCTTCACCGGCTCGACCGCTGCGGGTCGCTCCATTGCCGCCGAGGCGGCCTCGCGTCTGCTTCCCACCGCCCTTGAGCTCGGCGGCAAGAACCCGATGCTCATCCTCTCCGATGCCGATCTTCCCTCGGCCGTAGACGGTGCCGTCCGTGGGTGCTTCTCCTCGGCCGGTCAGCTGTGCCTGTCCATCGAGCGCATCTATGTCCACGAGGATCTCTACCCCGAGTTCTGTGCCCATTTCGCCGAGGCGACCCGGAACCTCGAGCTCAGCTCCGACTACTCCTACGGCCCCGGAATGGGTTCCCTGGCTGGACCGAAGCAGTTGGCACAAGTCAGCGAACACATCGAACAGGCCCGAGCGAGCGGAGCTCAGGTCATCGCGGGTGGCCGCCCGGTCCCGGAGCTGGGCCCCTACTTCTACCTGCCGACCGTGCTCACCGATGTCACCGAGGAGGCTGAGCTGTTCGCCGAGGAGACCTTCGGCCCTGTCGTCGCCGTGTACCCGGTGGCCAGCGACGCCGAGGCGATCAAGCGGGCAAACGCCTCCGAATACGGTCTCAACGCCAGCGTCTACTCCCAGTCCCGCGGGCTCGAGACAGCCAGGCAGCTCGAGTCTGGAATGGTCAATGTCAATGAGGCCTATGTAGCCGCCTGGGGTTCGATCGACTCTCCGGCCGGCGGCGTCAAGGCTTCAGGCATGGGCCATCGGCATGGAGTTGAGGGTCTCTACCAGTTCATGCACACGCACAGCATCGCCGAGCAGAATCTGGTTCCCATCGCTCCGTTCGGTCCGCTCGATCAGTCGCGATTCGCCCGCACGCTGACCACCGCGTTCGAGGTCATGCGTGCCCTGCGCATGAAGTGAGGGCCTTCCTCAGTTGAGCGATTCGAAGAATTTCTTCGCCACCGGCACAGCCGCCTCGGCGCCGAATCCTCCGTCCTCGACGAGAACGGCCACGGCCACGTCGCCCTGATAACCGGCGAACCAGGAGTGGGTGCGTGGTGGGGTCTTGTCACCGTATTCGGCGGTGCCGGTCTTGCCGTGGACCGGTTCGCCGGGGACGTCCTGCAGCGCGCTGGCGGTGCCATCGGTCACTGCGCGGCGCATGAGCTTCTGCATCGTGGTGACCGCGTCGGCGTCGATCGTGCTCTTGTCCTTGCCCTTGTCCTCGTTTTTGCTCTTGTCAGAGGTCACGAGCAGGGGTTTGACCGTGTCGCCCTCGGCCACGGAGGCGGCCATCACCGCGACCGCCAACGGGCTGGAGACGACCTTGCCCTGACCGATCATCTGCGCCGCTTGCGTCACTGCGTCATCATCGCTGGGGACGGTCGCCATCTTCGCCCCAAGCCCCAGGTCGACGTCGTCCATGCCCAGGCTCGACGCCGCATCTGTCACCTCTGAGCCCGAAACCTTCTGCGCGGCATCGACGAAGGCGGTGTTGCAGGATTCGGCGAAATCGTCTTCGAAGGCCACCTCGCCCAGCACGTGGTCTTCGGCGTTCTTGAAGCTCTTTCCATCGACCGTCGTGGTCTTCGGACAGTCGAGAGTGGTCTTCGCAGTGACTCCGGCCTCCAGCAGGGCCAGGCCGGAGGCGACCTTGAATACCGATCCGGGTGCGTACTGGCCGGTCAGCGCCCGGTCCCAGGCAGCACCCTCGGGGTCCTGGTTGGCCACCGCGAGGATGTGACCGTCGCTGGGCCGGATCGCCACCAGCGCTGTCGGCTTTTTGCCTGTTGCGGCCGCCTTGTCTGCCGCTTCCTGCACGTCGACGTTGAGTGTCGTGGTGATGTTCTCACCGTCATGGTCGGGGAATTCGTGGACGAGGACGGGATCGGCGGACTTGCCGTCGTCGCCTGCCTCCGCGTCCTTGGCATCACCGCCCTCCGCAGCCTCGGCGTCGCTGATGTAGATCGCTTCGCTGCCTGGTCCGCTCAACTGCTTATCGTAGGCTTTCTGCAGTCCGCTCTTTCCGACAACGGATTCGCCGGTGAGCTTTCCGTCAGAGGCTTCGACCTCCTCGGCGCTGGCGGCTCCGGCCGTTCCCAGAGTCGGACCGGCGAAGCCCTTCTTCCGGCTCAGCGGCTGAGTGTGTCTGTTGAAGACGGTGCCGGGCAGGGAGTGGATCGAGTCCCTGACCAATTTGTAGTCACTCTCACGCAGGGTGATGACGGGAACGAGCTGATCGGGCTCCGCCTTGTCGACACGTTCCTTCAACGATGTGAGATCGATATCGAGTTCATCCTTGAGAGTGCTCAGGGTGTCATCGCCATCCCCTGCTTTCTCGAGCTTGGCCGGGTGGATGCCGATGTCGACGACGGGACCTTCGGCCATCAGCTCTTCGTCGTCTTCGCCGAGGATCGCACCTCTTTGCCCTGGGGTGGTCTGCGAGACGAGGACTCGACCGTCTTCGAGTTCCGGATGCAGCACGGTGGGAGTCAGCTCGGCCGACCAGAGCAGGCCCTTCTTGTGCAGGGGAAGCTCAGAGCTGTATTCCCAGGGTTCACCTTCCTGGTTCGTCCAGGTCCACGTCAGTGTCGCGACGACGTCATCACCGTGCTTCTTCGTGCCCTTAAGCTCCACCGAGCGATTCTTCATGCTCTGGTCGAGAGTCCCCAGAATCAGATCGTGCAGCTTCGTCGCCGTCGTCTGATCCGACCAGACATCGGATTCGATGCTTCCGTTGTTCAGGTCCGCAGCGGCGTCTTCTGCAGCTGTCTCTGCCCTCAGCGGCAGTGTGAAGAAAGCGAAGACACCGGCTGCGGCCAGCAGCACGACGACGAGGGTGATGGCCAACCACATTGTGGACTTCTTTGTCATAGGTCAATCATCGATGGGCTCGGCCGGGAAGTCCACTTGCTGCCTGCACTGGGCGGTTGGGCGGCCCGTTGAGTCCGGTGGGATGGGGCCCGGCACCGGTGGTGCCTGACCGGCCCTGCCGGGCTGGGTGGGGATGGAGCCCGGGTATCGAGGGGTGGTTCAGTCGTCGTCGGCGACGACGGTGTATTCGAGAACGGGCCTGCCTGCGGCCCCATATCGAGGTCGGCGGTTGAGCATGCCCGCGTCGGCCATGGCCTCTAAGTACCGGCGTGCGGTCACTCGGGAGACACCGAGACCTTCAGCGACCTCGGCGGCGGACTGACCGGGCTTGTCGCCGAGGACTGACTTCACTTCGGTCTGCACGGCGTTCGGGACGCCCTTCGCTGTCGCGGTCACGGTGTGGGTGCGCAGTGCGGCGATCGCGGTGTCGACGTCGGTCTGGGTGACCTCGCCTTCGGTGCTGTCCCCGCCGAGGCTGTTGCGGAAGGAGGAATATGCCTCAAGTTTGGATTTGAAGACCGGGAAGGTGAACGGTTTGATGATGTATTGGGCAACACCGTAGGACAGTGCCTCCTGGACGATCTGCATGTCCCGGGCCGCGGTGACGGCGATGATGTCGACGTCGACGCGGTGGCCGCGGATGGCCCGGCAGACCTGCAGTCCGTGGCCGTCGGGGAGATTCATGTCCAGGAGGACGAGGTTGATGCAGTCCGCGTTGAGACCGTAGATCTTTCCGGTCAGAGCAGCCATCGCCTGAGTGGCATTCTTCGCCACACCGGCGAGGTGATAGCCGTCGATGCGCTCGATGTACTTCGCGTGGGCCCGGGCGGCGACCGCCTCGTCCTCAACCACGAGCACACCGATGCTCGACTCAGGCGCAGTTGTATCTGACATGCCGCCAGTCTAACCAACGCCATTGCGGGTCTGCCGCTGTTCGTGTTACAGCCTGGGCACATGCGTGACACAGGATTGGAACGTTGTGGATCCTCAGGCGCATTCGAAGATTGCGGCGATGCCTGCAAGATCAGATCGCGAAAATCAGCGACAGCGCCGAACGTGATCGAGGTCGCCCCCGAGACGCGGCAAAGTAGAACGGAGTGGCTTTCCGAACGACGCAAGCTCGGGTGGCTAATGAAATGGTCGAACCCGAGATCCATTTCAGTTTCGAGATCGCCTGGGTGCCGACCATTCGCGCAAAGGATTCGCTCTGTCGGGGTATCTCAACCTCATCGGCGGCAGTCTCTAAGCGCTCCTCAATCGTACCGACAGCAGCTCCGAACTTTTCTTGTGCTGACACGGCAGTAATGAGATCGACGTCAGCCGTGGGCAGATGAATAAGCCTGTGCTCTCGAATGGATTCTGAGTCCGCAGGCGCGAATCCGCTGCTGGCCGCACTCTTGCAATGCGATACGAGCGATGTCGTGTTGCATCTCCTCAGGACTAGGTATGTACTACTCTCAGCTCGGGGAAACGCTCTTCCCAGAGGTTACGCACGCGAGAATCTAGGCTCAGCTGCGGCCACAGCCGGAGCAGAATTTCCTTGTTCATCAGCTGCGCCTGGATCGCGTCAGTCCCTTCTGCAAGCAGAGCTTGATAGGCTAGACGCGCACCACCGAGATCTGTCAGGTCAATGTCACCATCATCGAGCCACCGAACCCAGATTGGCAGACTAATTGTGCCCTTTGCTGGGCCGTGCAGGTCGTCGAGACTGGCGACGACCTCATACGGTTTGAGATCTCTGAAACGAACTCTCTCCATGGCTTGCCCCTTTCAAGCTGCTCGTGTTCGCTCTACTGTTTTGCCCTGAAACGATACAGCGAGCATTTCGGGACAGTTGATTGGTGGGACATGATTTTGGGACGGAGCCAGGCGGCGTAGCGCGGTCAGATTGGAACGGGCGACGATCGGCCCCATAACGACCGTTAACGGACCGGTCCTGTGTAGCGCGTCGACCTGCCGCCGGTGGCGGCTGCACCGGGAGGTGCGAACACTGCGCCCTCGACGCAATAAGATTCCCGCGCAACGGGGCCACTTGGTTCAAAGAGTACAGCGACGGGGGCGATGGTCCGTAGCTCAATACTGCAACCGAGCTACCGCTGGTGCTCAGTCCCTGTTGTCGGATCATCATCAGTTAAATCCGCGCGCCACGTCAGCCGCTCGTGCGCGAGGATTGCCCGCCATTCAGCCTCGTCTTCAGATTGGTGCACAACGTCTGAGCCAGAAGCCCTGAGATATCGAGAGTCGACAGCGCCGTGGTGTGCCATTTGTCCACTCTGCCATCAGTTCTTCGTTGCGCCTGGCTGTGCCTTCATCCTTCCACAGGTATTGCATTCAGGCTACAGGCAGTGAGGGCAAATGTTGCGGCTAGCCCGCAACTATCACGCCATCTTGATAGCACAAGCGCGCATCGGGTTCGGTTCCCTTCCAGCTGACAAGGGCGAGGAGACTTCCAAAGAAAGCCTTGACGAATACTCCTGACCAAGCCGCACAGAGGATAGCGACGATGACCAGGCACATAGCCCAGCCCGCCCGAGTCTCGACGCTGAATGCAATAAAGGTGAAGATTACAACCGAGACTAGCGTCAGAATCACAAGACACTTAACGGAAAGCTTGCACACGAGCCCTCCCTGGCCGCGAGCTACTGTCGCCGTCAACGCAACACTCACGGCACACACCGCTCTATGAAATTCTGCGCAATGAACCAGCGCAGGCCACCCGGATAAACGGATCAACACTCTCACCAGAACAAACAGTTTGCCGATAATAAACCTTATGTTAAGTCAGGTTGCCCTTCACCTCACCTACGTCGACTCGAACAAGTGCGTGCTGCCGACCAAGAACGGAATCTCCGGACAGCCGCATCACAAAGCTACCCGGCCCGTCGAGACGAGCATACAGTTCGTTGAGTAACGGACTTCCAAGTAGAAACCATCGGGCCTGATACAGCGGGTCGCCCTTCTTCCCGCGATAGCCGGTCGTCTCCTGCTGAACACGACGGCGCACCTCATCAAGCCCGTCGCCGACGAGCTTGACGACATGGAACGGATCCATCACCTCAACAGCTGCCGGCACTTCTTCGGCAGCGGCGGCCTTGAACACGGTGAACCCGTCCATCGCTACGACTTCGATTCCATCCCTCCATGACTGGGGCCGATCGGCCAGCCAAGTCTTGAACACGGCCTTCGACCGTCCCTCGACCATGTCCAGCAACCTGGCCGGACCGGTCTTGTCACAGATCGGAGTGAGGTCAATGATGACGGTGCCGTACTAGTCGCTCCGTCTCGTGTGGCGCCACACGTGCTCATCGGCACCGATGACGTGAACACCGTCGAATCGGGCCGGATCGTCGATGAGGACTCGGTGGCCCTCGGCCAGGATCGCTTCGTTAGCCGCATGCCACGATACTGCGAGCTTGGCAGCGATCACAGACACGGTGATGTGATCGACGTCGAGATAGTCGCGAACTTCTCCGCGCGAGTACAGTGCGGCAACCTTGTTTCCGACTGCATCTTCAATCGCAAGCACCGGACCCACTTCTAACGCAACAGGTTCTCGCGACCGCCAATCGATCCCGAGATCTACATCGACTTCCCCCCTCCCCTGTCGTGACAGACAGACGGGCAAACGATTCGCTCCTGCGCGGCACCTCAACTCCATAACCAGATCCCCGGAGCCGATCGACAACCTCATCGACTGCACCAGAATGGACTTGTCAGGAACAGCGAGGCCACTGGTGAACAGACTATAATCATTCAACTCACCACCGAAGTGAATTGGTCGTGTGCCACCGCGTCACCGATTTCGCTGCTCAAGTGCCCACACGATCCGAGGCGAGAGAACGGAGCCAAACGTGGAACAGCCTTATCATGAGTTGCTAGCTGAAGCTATTGCTGAAATAACCCAAAGGTCCGTCACTGTCGACGACGTCACTGGAAAGATCCTCGCGTGGGAATTCGTCGATTCAAACCAGGATCCCACCCGGCTTGAGGCAATTCTTTCAAAGTCTGGCTCTGTCGACGTGCGCCAGTGGGAGCGCAGCCACGGAGCTTATGACAAGTCGGCTGGGCCTGTCCTCGTCCCTGCTAACGGGGAACTACATTACCGAGCCCGACTGTGCTACCCCCTTAGACACCGCAATAAGGTTCTTGCCTACGCCTGGGTTCTCGCCAAAGACGAAGCAGACACTCTGGCCGACGCCGCCGTGATACTGGAGTCGCCAAGCCAAACTGTTACTTCTCTGCTCACTGAACTATCGCAGTCTGACAACTACAGAAAAATTTCTGCTGGCATGGATAGAGAACTCATTGGGTTCCTTCGCGGCGACTATAGTAATAACACGTACAACTGGGCACCGTCCCCCAAGCGCGACGTAAGCTACTGTATCTTGTCCGGTCGGCCCGTGGATACAAACCCTCTAGCTTCCGAAACCTGGGGACCGGTGTTTTCGGAAGCCATTGTGCCCACACTACGGACCAGCAACAATATTGTTGCGCGGTGGGGGGCCAGAGACACCTATTTCTCACTGCTCTGCGAGATCGCATCAGGAGATGAACTCAATTCGTTTGCGAGCAGTTTGAGCGCAGCATTCTCGTCAAAGTCTGGAGAGGATGGCCCGATTTTAACCCTGGGTGTCAGCCGATGGTTTGGACTGCAAGGTTCGCCGCAGATGGCGTTCAGGGAGTCGAGCAGGGCAATACAAGCTCAGGAAATCGATCCCAGTGTTCATGCAAGAGACTTCGACCAAATTGGTGCGTATCAACAATTCTCCGATCACTTGGATAGCGAGAACATCCGAAGCTCTGCACTCTCGATGATCTTGCAACATCCTCGTGGCGAGGTACTTCTTGAGTTCCTAGAGAAGGTCTACGACTCCGGAGCACCGATTACTGAGCTGGCAAGCGCCCTGCATGTACACCGAACCACAATCTATGATCGCTTTCAACAGCTATCACTAATCCTTGGCGCGGACCCTCTTGACGGCGTCGTAAGGCTTGAGCTCCATCTTGCGTTGAAACTGCGAAGATGGCATTCGCGCGCACCGTTCGTCTGACAGCGCACATACCTCAATGGGCTTGGAGACACAAGCTCGTTTGCAACTTCCTCGCGGTGGGCGTGATGATGTCCCGGTACACGCTCCAGGTGACCTTGACCTCAGTATGATTCTCAACGGTGAACAGCGTCGCGATTCGCCGCTGTTGCCGCTCGGTTAGTAACCCGCACCCCGTATGCAGCGTCCGCCGAGCTTGGTACAGCGGGTCGCCCTTCTACCTGCGGTACACAGCCGTTGCCTGCTGAGCGCGACGAGGAACTTCGCCGAGGTCCTCGCAGGTGAGCTTGAAGAAATGAAATAGATCCATCACTTCGGCCGCGGGCGGGAAGTTCTTCGACCGCCGCGTTTTTAAACCCGGTGAATCCATCTATCGCTACGATTTCGATGCCGTCGCGCCACTCTTTCGGCCGGGCACTGCCGGCCAAATCTAGAACACGGCCTTCGCCCGCCCCTCCACCACGTCCAGCAGTCTGGCCGGTGTCCCGAAGCGTGCTGTGCCCACCGCAGCTGCGGCACCAATCGTCGTCGTTCGTCGGTACACCCAAAGAGCGCTGACTCTCGTTCGGTCCGCACTGACCCAGCAGTGCAGGTCAAATGTGTCGAGGTGGCAGAACGTAGTGAGGCCGGAGGTAGAAAACGTACGAGGGTTCACGTCGAGATCTTTCGGATGGACAGGTTAGGAACTTCAACCTTCGAGAGGCCTCGGCCTATTTCCCTGGACCGACGCGCACCAGTTCTAACTGCGAAGAGCCGTCAAACCGGGAACCGACGCCGCAGAACCGACTCTACATATGTCGAGCACTCACTCACATTCACGCGACAGATGAGCGTTGTGGTGATATACATCTCATCGATACCTTGAACGAAGCACGTTTTCACCGCAGTTTTATCGATAGCGCGGCGATTTCGGCGGATTCCAAAATCGATGTCAGAAAGGTGTCACCGCATGACGAACCAGACGACTGCAAACGCTCACGCGAGCAAATCGTCCAAAGACTACCCTCAGCTGATCGACGGCAAATGGGTCTGCGCGAAGAACGACTCGTGGATTGATGTCGAGAACCCAGGCCGAGGGACCATTCTTGGTCGTGTTCCAGACTCTCGTGAAGAAGACGTCGATTCCGCAGTTGCTGCAGCCAAGGAAGCATTCGACGGATGGAAGCGCAAGGCAGCGCGAGATCGCGGACGTTTGCTGATTCAGATTGGTGACGTAATCGCCGATCGTCAAGAAGAACTGGCCCGCATTATCTCCTCTGAAACGGGTAATGCTCTCCGCACTCAGGCTCGTGGAGAAGCTGCTTCAGGTGCCGACATTTTTCGTTTCTACGGTGAGGTCGCATCCCAGCAAAAAGGCGACACACTCCCATTTGGCGACAATCTTCTTAGCTATACGGTAAGGGAGCCGGTCGGTGTTGTCGGCGGCATTGTCCCTTGGAATGCTCCCGTAACACTTGCAACTTTGAAGATGGCGATGGCACTGTCGACGGGAAATACACTCGTATTGAAAGTCGCCGAGCTCGCACCACTTGCCGTCCTCAAGGTCGCGGAGTGGGCGAATGAACTGTTGCCGGCTGGAGTACTCAATGTCATTTCGGGGACCGGACTTGGTGCAGGCGTGCCACTGGCAGGTCATTCGGACGTCGCAAAGTTGACGTTCACCGGGTCCACCTCTGTCGGCAAAGAGATCTTGTCAGCGGCAGCCTCACGGGTCGCTCCGGTGTCGCTGGAGCTAGGAGGTAAGTCGCCCGCAATCGTGTTCCCCGACTCGGACGATGCGGCCACTGTCAGCAACGTCATCAGTGCAATGCGTTTCACCCGTCAGGGTCAGTCGTGCACGGCGGGATCTCGACTCTTCCTGCACAAGTCGATCTATGACTCTTTCCTCTCCAAACTGACGGCCGAGCTCGACAAGTTGGTCATCGGAGACCCTCTCGATGAGGCGACCGATATTGGTGCAATTGCCAGCCAGAAGCAGTACAACACCGTGCTCGAGTACATCAACGATGCCTCCACAGAAGGTGCGACGATCATTACTGGCGGTCCGGATAAACCCGTTGAGTCCGGTGGCTACTATGTCGCTCCGACAATCATTGCAGGAGCCGAAGCGGATTCGAAGCTTTGCCGCGAAGAAGTCTTCGGCCCAGTTCTGGCCGTTATCCCATGGGAAGACGAAGAAGAATTGCTCAAGCAGGCCAACGATAGCAGCTACGGGCTCGCCGGTTACGTATTCACTAAAGACATCTCTACCGCGATCCGGTTCGCGAACGACCTAGAGGTCGGATGGGTCCAGGTCAATCGTGGCGGAGGCCAGCTGCCAGGTATGTCCTACGGCGGCAACAAGCAAAGCGGTCTTGGCCGCGAGTACTCCGTCGAAGGCGCGCTCGAGAGCTTCACCACCGTGAAGAACATCACAGTAGCAATCTAAATCCCTCTCTTACCGCCTCAGCGGTGGCAGCATCCACCACTTTGCCGCCCTGAGTCACGGTCCATAACATCAATCTTTAGGAGAGCCGACGATGTCGGTGAAAAATAGACCTGACCAAGGCGAAGAACTCATTGATGGTTTGAAGCCTGACCTCAAATCACGACACGTCAGCATGCTGGCAATTGGTGGCGCAATCGGCGTTGGCCTCTTCCTCGGTTCTGGAGCGGGAATCGAGTTGACAGGACCGTCAATTATCTTAGCGTACGCAGTCGTCGGTATGTTTATCTTTGTCGTCATGCGTGCGTTTGGGGAGTTACTTTCTTACCGTTCGATTTCGGGTAGCATCGCTGAATTCGCCCGTGAGTTTTTGGGTCCCAAGATGGGCTTCATCGCGGGGTGGGGCTACTGGCTCACGTGGTCTCTGATTGGAATGACCGAACTGACAGCGGCAGGTGTGTTCATCCAGTTCTGGTTCCCCGACGTTCCCGGTTGGGTCACAGCTGCAGTCGCATTGGTCGCACTAGTAATCCTCAATCTTCTACAAGTCGGCTACTTCGGCGAAGCAGAGTTCTGGTTTGCCTCAATCAAGGTCATCGCTATCGGTGGTCTAATACTTCTCGGCATTGCGGTGCTCATCTTCCGCTTCGGCCCGACAGGCGATACTGCTTCGCTTGCGAATCTTTTCACCGTTACGCATTCGGATGGCACATCCGGGTTCTTTCCCTATGGCTTCACTGCCTTTTTGTTGGCGATCCCCATCGCGGTGTTCTCCTTCCAAGGAACTGAGCTCGTCGGCATGACTGCTTCTGAGGCCCGTAATCGCAAGGTAGTAATCCCGAAAGCAATTAATGCTGTTCCTTTCCGCATTTCTTTCTTCTATGTGGGCGCATTAGCTGTTCTCATGTCTGTCGTGCCCTGGGACCAGTTCAGCAGTGCTGAGAGTCCATTTGTGCATGCACTTTCCGTGCTGGGGACGCCAGGAGCGGCTGGAATCATGAACTTTGTCGTCTTGACCTCTGCCCTGTCAGCGTGCAGCTCTGGACCCGTCTATTCAAATGCTCGTCTGCTCATGCGAATGGCAAAGAACGGCATTGCCCCCAAGACTTTCGACAAGACTGGCATAACTCACGTTCCTTCGCGAGCAGTACTGGCCTCCGGTGGGGTAATGCTCATCGGTGTGGCTATTAACTTCGTCATCCCAGAACAGGCATTCGCAGTGCTAGTTGCTGTCTGCTCATTTGCCGCGCTGTGGAACTGGGGCATTATTCTCGCTTGCTACATCTCCTACAAGAAAAAGGTGTTTCGGGGAGAGCGCCCTGCATCGGACTTCCGTCTCAAAGGCGGTGTCGCGCTCTCGTGGATCACCATATGCTTCCTCGCACTGATCGTGGTCCTGATGGCTTTCGACGCTGGGAACCGTCTCGCGCTTTACACTGTCCCGTTCTGGGCGCTAGCGCTCATTATCGGCTACCAGTCTTCGAAGCGCTGGAACCCGGGCCACCAAAAGTATTTGAAGATGAGCGAGACAGTCCCCAGCAACGACACGGGGCGCGAGCCTCAGCCTGACCCAAAGTACATCGCTCGCAAGAATGCCAAGGGCCTGTAAAACATAGCGAATCACGAACTGCATAAGGTCCGTCCTGCAAACCAACCACATCCACACGATTCAACGAAAGAGAAGTACTGAAATGACAACAAAAATTGCGTTCATAGGTTTGGGAAACATGGGCAAGCGCATGTCAGCTCGGCTGGTGGATCCTTCACATGACGTATTTGTGTTCGACGTCAACGCTGCCGCGACCGAAGCTTTGGTCGACCAGGGGGCCCAGTCGGCAGCCTCACCGGCAGAGGCTGCAACCGATGCCGATTACGTGCTCACGAGTCTGCCGAATGCAAAAATTATTGAATCCGTCTACCTAGGCGAAGATGGAATTCTCCAAACCCTGCGTCCTGGAGCAATTGCAATCGACTTCAGCACTGTTGACCCGCTCACTTCGCGTAAGATCGCGGAAGCTACTTCAGAGAAGGAAGCATTCTTCCTGGATGCACCAGTGAGTCGAGGAATCGCGGGGGCCGAAAACGGCACACTCGCAATCATGGTCGGGGGTGAGAAAAGAGCTTTCGATCAGGCTCAGGAAGTGCTCACGGTGCTCGGTTCGAGCATTACTCACGTCGGCGAGAGCGGAACCGGAGCCATGGTCAAGCTATGCAACAACATGATCAGTGCGATCATCACGGCTGCCACTGGTGAAGTGATGGTTGTGGGACGTGAGGTCGGCCTGGATACTCGAACAATGTACGACGTCCTCAGTAATAGCTCCGCTGCAAGTCACATGCTCAGCGACTACTTCCCTCGCACTGTTTTCGGCGAGGAGAGGCCAGTGGGCTTCACTCTTGACCTCATGATGAAAGACGTGGACCTCTTCCTGAACACCGCGGAGACTGGAACTGTCCCGCTGCACTTGAGCTCGGCAGCCCGGCAGGTATTTCGCGCTGCGAAGTCCCAGGGGATGGGGGCTAAAGACTCGTGCCACGTTGTTGAGATGTACGAAGCTGCCGCGGACCAGCAGCTTCGGTTCTGAGAGGGGCCCAGGTGAACGAACAGCACGAACAAGGTGAGTTCGAACCTGGGTTCATCATTCGAGGGCCCGCTGACGAACTTCACAGGCAACGGCGGGCCCTCGAACTAATCAATGGCTCTCATCGTCCCTCTGATCAGTACGTCAACCTCACAGGGAACGAAGGCGCTTTTCCGCTAGAACCGGAAGACCTGGCGAGCTGCAACGAGTGGATTGCCCCGGGTCACGTTGCAGATTCTCTCAAAACCAACACCCTGAGCCATCTCGGTGGAAACGCTCATCACAGTACGAGCATTGCCTCCCGAACGTCGTCCGTTGTTCTAGGTTTCTTGGCCGTTGCATGTTCGCGTGCAGGGCGTGTACTTTCGATCGTGCCAGACAACGGTTCGTCGCACTCTTCAGTTGTCTTTGCGGCGTCGACCTTCGAATTGTCGCTTGAAGAGTTTAGCTACCAAAGATTCTTGGCCCAACCTGAATATGCGCATGGTTTCGATTGCGCCATTGTCACCACGGTCACCAGCGATCTCGACGAGATTCCCAACGAGGCACTGGCTGACGTGTTCGAAACGCTAAACACCCATGAGCTGCGGTTCCTCGTCGACGATGCCTATGGTGCACGCGTGAGAACGGTATTTCGTGGAGGCCCACGCTCACTTTCCATAGGTGCCGATGTGGTGGTGACAAACGGTGACAAAGTGGGTTTGGGTGGACCTCGTTGCGGAATTCTCGCGGGAGAGCCGAAGTTGGTAAATGCAGTGGCAACTTGGATATCGGAGGCTGGTGCCGACGCGCGAGGACCAATTCACGTTGCCTTGGATCGAGCATTTCGCAACTGGAGTCCAGAACGCCTTCGTCGCGACGCCGAATACGGTAAATTACTCTCAGAGCTATTGTCCATGCGCCTTCCATTCGGAATGGTCGAGAGTGGTCTACTTGGTCCAACCATCACAGCAGATGCTGCTTTCGAATACTGCGCCGGGGGAAGTCGCTCGAGGTCTCTGAGTCCGGTGGAGATCACCGCATCGATCGGTATGATCCTTCTCGAGAACGGCATCATGACAGTCAATGCACTTGCTGGACCAGGAGCCAAGACATCTTTACGTTTCAAACCCACAGGTTCATTCCAGCTGCCGATGAGTTCAGTCGCCTCTAAGATTGTGCTCGCAATCGATACGGTTCGAGACCACAGTAGAGACAACGAGTGGATCGAGAGGACTCTCGTGGGCTAGCTGTACTTCCCCGTACGGTTGTGAACATATACTGATAGTGTGAGTCCACCGATACCGGTATAGGGTCGATGAAAATTATAATCATGGACCCACATTTCGTAGGACTCGGCCTGCTCGGTCTCATCGGCATACGTCCTCGCATAGGCCCACTCAGCATCAAGAGTCCGGTTGGCTCGTTCGACCTTCGCTGTCGTCTGCGGCCGATAGGGTCTCGTCTTCTTATGCTTGTCTCCCTCGCCAAGTGCCTGCACAAACGCCCGTGACCGGCGGCTGGCCCCGTTATCGGTCATCACAGCCGTGACCTCGACACCAATGTCTGCGAAGAACTCATCGGCCCGTCGCAAGAACCCGGTAGCAGTGTCCTTGCGCTCATCATCAAGGATCTCGGAATTGGCGACTCTCGAATAGTCATCGACAGCACGATGGAGGAACCGGTAACCACGCGACTCCTTTGCCCCGGACCAGACAGCTCGACCTCGACTGGCCCAGGCTTTCCCTTCCTAGGCCGTCCCACGCCCATGAGCACACTACCCGCCACCGTCGGGGATCCCGGCCCTGCTCTTGATATCGACGTGAACCATACGCCCAGGGGCCTCGACCTCGCAGCGAACTGGGGAAGGTTTCCGTGCTGGCAGTCCTGTCATCTGATCGATGTGAGCCAATGGCGGCGTTCGGAACCGGTTGAGGACTCGGCCAACAGTCGAAGGTGGAATACGAAGATGATAACCATGGGCCCCACCATCGGTTGATCCGCAGCCCCAGGATGCGTCTTTCCCTTTCAGCAAACTGTCGTATGGGGCTGCGGTGGTCGACTGGAGAAGTCGTCGAGATCGTTGCCGACTCGGTGACGACTCACCATTCTGGATACGGTTGCTGGCGAGACTTGGAATCGTTCGGCGACTCGGCGCTGGAACCATCCGTCGTTGATGACGAGAGAAACCAAGCGGCGTCTACCCTCGATGGTCAGTGACGTGACGGTGTGTCATGGAGTCCTCCGGGACTCGATCATGAGTTTCGCTACCCATATCGCTACCGGAGGTCTTCGCTCTACTTCAACTACGGTTCACAAGGTGTCGAGGAAGTATAGCTAGCGCTCGATTTTCTCCAATGCGAGTGGACCGGTCAAACCCACGTCGTATTGAAGACACTCGGCCGAGAATTCTGCTTTGCGGACGCCGGCAAACCTGCGGGCAGCCAGGCTGTGCTGGCAGGTTAAAATACTGCCGCCGCATGACCATCGCGCTGGGGATCTGCTGCGCCCTCAAGCGAGCCATTCAGTTTCGACAGTGCGTGGACTGCACCAAATGCGTAGTTCATCGGGGATCTTCGCACCTCATAGCTTCGTTTGACGAGTGCGGCCTCACTTTCGCGGCTGATGCGATTACTCAGATCAATTGCATTCGAGGTGGCCGCTATCCGAGGCGCAAGCACGGCTTCACGGACATCCATTCCGAAGTCGATAAAGTTCGACAATGCTTGAACTATCGCCGGAGTGATCAGAGATCCGCCTGGCGCACCTAAGGTAAGTATTGGACCTGACTCATCGAATACGATCACCGGGCAAGCGGTCGTATTCCGACGACGGCCAGCCTGAACAGAGTTGACGGATCCCGGCCGGGGGTCGAAAGTACTCATACCCCCATTGAGCATGAAACCTAGCCCAGTTGGAATATAACCCGATGGGTTTCCAAGAGTGTGGGTGAGGGAGACAGTGAACCCTTGTTCGTCGATCGCGCAAACGTGGGTTGTGTTGGGCGAGTCCTCATGAACGCGCCCAACTTGCACGCGTTCCGAGTTTCGGATTGCCTCGGCGGCAGTTTTGGCCCGTTCGCTGCTCAACAGGCTCAGATAATCGTCCTCAGATACGTCTGACTTCTGCCATAGGGACTCTTTGTCTTGAAGCGCCCTCTTCATAGCCTCTGAGAGAACTTCGATGTGGGCCGAACTATTATGGCCCAGGCCGGAAAGTTCAAACTCGTTGAGAATCCCCAGAATCTGCATGGTTTGTATTCCGCCTGCGGGCTGCGGTGGCATCGAAAGCCCAATACCCCTGTACTTGCCTAATAGTGGTCTCAGCTCGTGGATTGTGTAATGCCGCAGATCGTCGATACATAGAAGGCCACCATCGCGCTGCACACTCGAAGCGAGTAGATCTGCGATAGCCCCCTTATATAGCTCCTCGGAGCCGTGCTCAGCAATATGACGTAGGACCTCACTGAGCTCAGGGTTGGTGATCACGTCACCGACGCGAGGCGGACGGTCGGCAGCACCATAGATTCGACGCCCGTCTGGCGTGGAGAGCAACTTGTCCGCATAGTTCATTCGTCCGTTCTTCGCTTCGTCGTTGTCCAAGGTTGCTTGAACGTAAGGCCGGACTGTCCAACCACTTTTCGCGATTCGGATCGCGTCAGCAAACAGGTCCGCCCACGGCGTTGAGCCGAATCGACTATGCAGGTTGGCTAGTGCTTTCAACGTCCCCGGGACCATGACCGACTCCGCGCCAGTTTCGTTTCTATGTCCGCGTACTTGATACCCGAAGCCGTCTGGAGTCGGACCAAGATAGTCCGACAGCCAAATGTCTGGCCGAATCTGTGATGGTGTCTGTCCAAGAGCATCGATGACCACAATCTCACTCTCGCGAGTCATCACTTGCGCAACAGCCATACCTCCGAGCCCGCACATCAATGGATCCACAACGGTTTGAACCAGCGCTGCAGCTACAACGGCGTCGACGGCGTTGCCACCTTCTGCCATTATCATCGCTCCTGCATCTGATGCCTCCGGCTGAGCAGTCACAATCATTGCTCGCGGGGAGCGCCGTGGCGGCCTGGTGAAACGCATATGTCAATCTCCTCGAAAACCGATCAGCTGCTTGGTGCTGAGAATGCCGATGGGCGGTCTTAGGCTTTCTTGCCCTAGTCCGCACAAGTTGTCCGTTCTATCCCCAGAAGCCCAAAGTGAACTCCGCGATCACCGTCGAGAGCAAGAAGGAGGCAGTAATTGCGACGAGACCGACCGGCACGATCTTCCAGCCAATTTCTCGCAGAAGTGAGAGGTCCTTACCAAGTGAAAGTCCCGCTAAGGTCAGCATGACAGTCGCCAATGACAAGACGTCGACAGAGGAGACCTGAGCGGTCAACCACTCCCCCGCGAAGAACCAAGGGCTTGAAATGTATGCTCCGATCGTTGTGATCCAGATGATGACTGAGATTTTCCGGAGAAGCTTGGCTAGAACCATGCTGATTAGAATCAATCCGAGCATGATGGCGTAACCAATGACGATGCTCATCGATGGTTTGTCGGCAGCGATGAGTGCCGTACAAAGTCCGATCACCGTGAGAATCGGGAGCGAGAGAATTAGCGGTACTCGAACGGTGGCGGTTGTCTCTTCCAGTGCTTTGATAAACGCGCTGTTCTCCTTGTCACTGTTGCCATTGGCTCCGGTACTATCGATGATTGCCGTCTCGTTGGCGCCAGCGACTCCATCTCTCGTAATAGGGTCGGAGGTTAGTGTGGTGGCCGGGAATCTGCCGCTGGATTCTTCGCTCACGCGGTGCCGACCGCGTGAAAGGAAATGATAGAAGCGGTCAGCGAGTGGAAGCGAGATATAGATGCCGACATAAACGCCGAGAACAGTGGTGATCAGATTCGACACCGAGGCGATGGCCAAAACGGCATCGGCACTTTCCGGATAGGCGTTGACAATACTGCCAACCGAAGCAGCCATCATAGAACCGCTTCCAACTCCTGCTCCCATCGCCAGCGCGAGAGGATCGAAAATCTTCCAGTTCGCGACCAATGAGGTCAGCAAGGTGATGAAGACTGCGCCGAAAAGCGTGCCGAAGACGTACATCGACAGGACACCGCGATATTGGTGCGAGTCTGGCCCGTATTTTTCCGACACCATGGCAAATGAAGGTTCCCGATCGAGGGAGAATGTCGCGCCGATAGTCGATGTTCCCATCCTCAGAAGGACGGCCAGCGGAAGAGCCAACGCGATCGTGCCGAGCATGTGCCCGATCTCCTGAAGGAAGAGTGCGGGACCTGCGTTGACGAGAGTGGGAAGATTCGGTCCGATGTTGAAGGCAAGCCTAGCAACAAGAAACAGCACGGCCACTGCTACGAGCGCCGCAGCTACTTTCTGCAGATCGATGCCCAGAGGCTTGAACCTCTGC
Source organism: Brevibacterium zhoupengii (assembly GCF_021117425.1). Taxonomy (NCBI): domain Bacteria; kingdom Bacillati; phylum Actinomycetota; class Actinomycetes; order Micrococcales; family Brevibacteriaceae; genus Brevibacterium; species Brevibacterium zhoupengii. The sequence continues at coordinate 4,141,830 of NZ_CP088298.1, forward strand.
ACGGAGAGGATCAGACCAACGATCAGCCCCCACACCATAGGGAATATGACAATCGAACCGATACCAAGATTGATGTCAAGTTCTCCCACAAACTCCATCACTATTGCGATGGCAAATGCGAGAGCTGCGATGGTCAACGTCTGTTTCTTGCCTACAGTTGGAGCATTGCTGTCAGTGCTCACTGTTCTTTTCTCCTCTATCAGTGGCCAGTTGCCAAGTTTGTTTCGGGTATAGCAATGCCGCGCGGTCGCGTTCTATAAGTCAAGACCGCACGGCATAGATTGACTACGGTGCGAGCGTAATCAGTAGTTCAAAGACGGAAATGGAGATCCGGTAGCCTGTGTAGGGGCCCAGATTGATTTGATCTGGGTGTACTCGTCAAGCACACCTGGGCCGGAAGATCGGCCGTGGCCGGAATCGCCAAAGCCGCCAAACGGTGCGGCGACGTGAATCTTCTTGTATGCGTTGATCCAGAATGTTCCGGCTCTCACTGAGCGAGCAACATGGTGCGCCCGCGACACATTCTCAGTCCACACCGCACCTGCAAGCCCGAATGCGGTGGCATTGGCCCGGTTGATTGCGTCCTGCTCGGAATCGAAGACATCAGCTCCGAGAACAGGCCCGAAGACTTCCGTCGTCTCCAATCGGTTCTGCGGAGTGACTCCCGCCAGCAATGTCGGTTGCACCCACCGACCGCCGCCGAGCACCGAGTCCGTGATCGAAGCTGGTAAAGAATCTGAGGTAAGCCTGTTCGCTCCATCCTCCAATCCGGTCTGAATCAAGTTGCGGATTATGTCGTACTGCGGAGGCGTAATAATCGGTCCGATCTCAGTCTCTGAATCGAGCGGATCCCCGATTCGTAAGCGCGAGGCCTTTTCTGCGACCAGCTCAAGGAACTCGTTTTTAACTTCACGCTGAATGAGAAGCCTGGATCCTGCAACGCAGGATTGACCGGCCTGGGTGAAGATTGCTGCTACAGCACCGTCAGAGGCTCGATCAAGGTCTGCATCGGCGAAGACAATGTTTGCACTCTTACCTCCGAGCTCGAGAACAATAGGGATTCCTGCTGCTGCAGCAGCCACCGATACTTTGCGCCCAGTAGGTAGTGATCCGATAAAGGACACTTTCCCGACGCGACGATCAGTGGTCAATGCCGTGCCTACGGTCGATCCTTCACCGATAGCAACGTTGAAGACACCGGCAGGGAGCCCAGCGGAATGAGCGATCTGCGCAAGGCGGATCGTACTGACAGGTGTGAACTCGCTAGGCTTGACTATGACAGCATTTCCAGCCGCGAGCGGTGCAGCGGAATTCCAGCCAGCAGTGAAAGCTGGCGCGTTCCACGGAGTGATTGAAACGACGACGCCGCAAGGGACACGTTCAGTGTAGGTATGCCAGTCGCCAGGGACAGGGATGGTGAGTCCGAACAACTTGTCCGCCCACCCCGAATAGTAGGCGAACATCTCGGCCACTTTGGCCATTTCACCGCGTGTATCGGTGATTGTCTTACCTGTCGTTACAGACTCAATCTGTGCGAGTTCCTCCGCGTGATCTTCAATCGCGGCCGATACGTGCCTGAGTATATTTGCTCGTTCGAATGGATCAGTTTTGGCCCAGATTTCGGCGCCCCGCTGTGAGCTCTCAACCACAGCTTGTGCGCCCTCGAGACCGCTATCGTTGTATGTAAGGAAGCTCTCTCCCGTCGCACTCACTGTCAGTTCGATCGGGTTTCCGGCTCCAGGCACAACCTTGCCATCGAGAAACGATCCAATCCCGTCGGCGAAGTACTGATGGACTGCTGCTCTTGCATTGGCAGCAGATGATTCGGTGAAAAGCATGCTTCTCCTTAAGCTTTCTCTACTGACTAGCGCTGCTCGTGACTTGCGTTCTGTAGGTCAAGATCGGGTATAAGCAGCTTCCCGATCTCGGAAAAGTCAGAGTTCGTGCCAATATGTTCCCGGGTCTGTTCCCAGATCGAGCTGGCACGGTTGAGCACTGCCGGGTCAGATCCCACTTCTTGTCCGATCTGCACAGCCAGTGCGATGTCCCGGGCCATTAGTCCAGTGGAAAAGCCGGAATCATAAGTGCCGCTGAGAATCCAATCTGGATACATGTGCGAAGTAGCCCGGCTAGTGCCCGTGGCCGCCGAGACACTCTGGGCAGCAATTTCCGGGTCCACTCCCCAAGCCTGTGCAATGGCAAGAGCTTCTCCTGTTGCAATCAGATTCGTCGCTGAGAGAGCATTGTTAATCAACTTCACTACGTTTCCTGCACCGGGGCCACCCAAATGTTTAAACGCTCCGCTAGTGAGTGTTTCCAGAACGGAGCGGGATTTTTCAAGGTCCGATTCGCTGCCACCAACGAAAGCGCTCAACGTGCCACTTGCTGCACCAACCCTGCCACCAGACACCGGCGCATCAACAAAGGCGGTACCTTGTTCCCGTGCAAGTTTTGACATCTCACGACTAGTCCCAGGGTCCGAAGTAGTCGTGTCGACAATTGCTACAGTACCGGGCTGAGAGAGGACTTTCGGCACAGTATCGCGAACAAGGTCGGCATTCGGCAATGACATAAGCACATACTCGTGCCCGACGACCGTGCTGATGTCCGAACTCGGCGTGACGCCATTTGAGCAGGCCTTTTCACGGGCTTCCTCCGACGGGTCAACACCAGTAACGTCCCAACCAGTGCGGCTGAGAGTCGAAGCCATTGCTCCGCCCATAGCCCCCAGACCAATAACGGCGATATGTTTCAAGATATGTTCCTGTTCTATGTTTGGTGTTCAAGTTCAATACTTCAGGCGCGGACTAGTCACTGTAAATCTCGAGTTCCTTCCACATCTTCTGAATTCCACGAAGCGACTGGCGGCTTCTCTCGGTGTTCGCCGTTTCCATACCTGCCAAAAGGCCGTATATCACCGATGTTGCCGCGGTAACTGACTGGAAGAACGAGATGCCCTCGGATGGGACGACAAGTAGGTGGTCAGCGGCCTCCGAAATAAGGCTTTCCCTCATGTCGGTGATGGCCAAAACTTTCGCGCCTAACTCCCGAACTGCCTCGGCTGCGAGAGTAGAAGTCTTATTTGTTCGCCACATGTTGACAATCACGAGCAAGTCGTCGGGCCCCATCGTGTTCAAAGCACTGGCAAGGTGGACACTCCCGCGGGGCTCATGAGCAATCGAGTATCCCATCGTGGTACCAAGATGAGCGAGCAAACCTGCGGGGCCCGCATACGACCCAAACCCCAGAACGAGAGTGCGTCTCGCTGAGATTAGGGCCTCAATCGCCGCGTCGGCTTCTATTTCCGAGATCGATTCTTTCGTCAATCGGAGATTGTCGATTTCGTGGTCGAGTGCGTCGTGCACAGGCGAGTGGTAGCTCCCATGCTCGTTCAAGGTGTCTTCGGTGTTCAACGACAGAAGATGGCGTGCTCGAAGTTCTCGCTGCAGGTCGGGCCACCCCCGATAGCCGAGCGCCTGAGCAGTCCGGACGATAGTTGAACCATTGACGTCTGCCCTTTGAGCGAGCTCAGATGTGTCTGCGTAAAGTGCCAAACGCGGATTACGGATAATTACATCCGCAACACGTGACTGAGACTTCGAAAGGTGGGCATCCCCAACTAGATCAACGAACCACGTCACTCCGTGGCCAGAGTCCGGCCTATCTTGTTTATGCATCGTGTTTCACCTCACAGTACTTGCAACCGATTCTGCAAGGCTATATCTCTGGGAAAAATTCTGCAATAGCTTCATTCGCGATTTTTCTGGTCGCCGGACGGACTGAGTGACGTTCGCCAGTTCACCGATGAACACGAGAAGGCTAGTCAAGCAGCAGTAAGTGCTATACCGGCCTGCGCGACCCACGCCGAACCTGATAGTCAATCCGCTACTCACCCCGTTATGGAGCTGAAGCATTCTCGAAATTGCCCCGGGACCGCCCTCAGTAGGATCCCTCGACGCCACATGTCGCCGGGAAATCCAGAAGCCAGTCAATTTCGATGTCGGGCCGACCCCAGGCCTTGGGCAAGTTCACAAAGCGATGGAGATAAGCGCCTGCGCTGGAAAGTTCGTTATCTGGCACTTACAGCAAGGACGTGCGAAAGCCTGCATTCGTCGATCAACCTGATGTGCACGGTGGCGATCGGCGCAGACACGCGGCCTGTGCGGGATGGCAAGTGGGATCTCAAAACGCTGAGCCACGAAATAATAGTGGAAGCCATAGAACGCATCTCGCTCGGACTTGCTCCGAACTCGTAGCCGGCAGACTTAGTCAATACCGTCCGGCCAGGCCTAAAGTCGTGGTTAACAGGAGCGCCGCCTGAGCGTCGGTACAGAAAGCTGAATTCGCCTGTACGCAAACCAGCCTTCACCCCGAAACAGCAGTAGGTCCCTGCGTTCGTAAGAAAAAGTTTCCGGCCACTATTATTGACTCAACAGCAAGACCTATGCGGAAAGAAGAGCAGTTGCGACGACAACTCGATGCAATAGATTTGCGCATCCTCAGTGCGTTGCGCCGCAATGCCCGACTCAGTCATTCTTCACTCGGGGATGAAGTCAATCTGTCCCGGAATGCGGTTCGCCAAAGAATCGAACGACTCGAACGCGACGGACACATTTCGGGATACACAATCGTCGAAAAAGTTGAAGAGTCAAGCACCTCGGTGATGGCGCTTCTACTTATCGACAGGAATGATCGCATGCGAGGAGGTGAGGTCGTCGAAATACTCCGCTCAATACCTGAGATCGTCCGGTGTGATGTCGTCGCTGGTGAGCTCGACTTGGTGGCTCATGTAGAGGCTGCAGAAACAGCCAGGGTCAGTGAGATTTGGCAACTTCTCGCCAAACACCCCGGCGTGAGGGACATCACGACCGCCATGTCCCTCACTACCGTGATAGATCGAACTCACCAAATATAACCTGAGGGGTAACTACTGCCCGGCTATTGCGACGACCTTCGGCTGTGTCATTTCTTCAACAGTGAAACGCACTCCTTCACGGCCCATCGATCCATACTTCGCCCCTCCGAACGGCATGGAGTCAAGGCGGAAGTCAGAGGAGTCATTGATCATCACGCCACCTGCCTCGATCGACTCAGCAACACGAAACGCTCTATTGATGTCCGAAGTGAAAAGCCCGGCCTGCAGAGAGTACTCACTATCATTGGCTGCTGCTACAGCCTCAGCCTCTGACTCAAATGGTTCCAGAAGAACGACCGGTGCGAACACCTCCTCCTTCCACAGACGGCATGTTCGCGGAACTTTAATCAGAATAGCCGGCGAAAGCAGTGATTCTTTCTGCTCTCCTCCAGAAATTAGTCGAGCGCCTGCTTTGACTGCTTCATCGATAGAACGACGAGCGCCAATAGCAGCAGAAGTGCTGATCATCGGCCCGATGTCCGTCTTCTCTAGACGCGGATCACCAACTTCTAAATGCTTGGTGACTGTCACCAGCTCTTGAAGAAACGGGAAGAAGACACTCTTATCGACCAAGATCCGTTGAGCACCGATGCAGTTCTGCCCCGCTGCCCAGAAGCCACCCGATGCACAAGCTTCGGCCGCCTGAGTAAGATCAGCATCGTCGAATACAAGAACCGGTGCGTTCCCTCCCAGTTCCATCGAAAGGCGCTTAATACCTGCCAGCTTCGCAATGGCTTCACCCGTTGCAAACCCCCCTGTGAAGGACACCATCCGGACCTTACGCGAGCTGACAAGCATTCTAACCACATCCCGGTTGCCGCGTACTACCTGAATCGCCTGCTCAGGCAGACCCGACCGCAACAAGATGTCGACCAGAAACTGTGCAGTCAGGGGAGTTTGTTGCGATGGTTTTAGGACCACCGAGTTGCCCGCAGCGATAGCTGGGCCCAACTTGTGCGCAACCAAGTTCAGAGCGTCGTTGTACGGTGTGATCGCGACCACCAGACCAAGCGGCTCCCGCGTGTACCACCCTCGGCGGCCTTCAGCCCCGGGAAAGGTGTCGAAAGCGATCACTTCACCAGGATTATCGAGCGCAGCATTCGCCGAGAGTTTCAAGGTGTTTGCCGCTCTTGAGACTTCTTTGCGCGCCTGGCGTATAGTCTTACCGGCTTCCGCCACAATGAGTTCAGCGACTTCATCCGCGTGTGTCTGCAGAGACTCCGCTGCAGTGTTGAGTATATCGGCTCGGCGATGGCGGGGTATCTGAGCTGCCGACGGCGCGGCACTTGCGGCAACCTCGAGCTTCGCAGCAGCTTGCTCCACCGTGTCTTGCTCAAGCGTGCCGATCAACTCGCCGGTGTACTTGTTCCAGATTCTCAGATCATCGGGCTCTACGAATTCATTAGTATCGATCTCAGGCATTTGGTGTTTCCCGCTTAAAGTCGTGGATAGAAATGATGTCGGAGACTAGGGCGTAAGCAGTCTCTACTCGACCCGCTCCTGGGCCACTAATGGTCACCTGGCCGAGCAGGTCGGTATCGAAGGTGACCGCGTTTGTCGCTCCTGCAATTCCCGCAAGCGGGTGGTCCGCTGAAAGCGCGACGGGTTGGACTCTCGCTACCAAAGTTCCCGCTTCCGAGCGCGAGACGGAGCCAATTAGCTTCCACTTCTTTCCCTCTGCAGCAGCTGTTTCGATGTCTCCACGAGTAATAGCGTCGATGCCGGTAGTGTCGACGTCTGACGGATCTAGATTCGCGTCCAGCAGCTCGTTGGCGAGGATCGAGACTTTGAGCTGGACGTCGGAGCCTCCGATGTCGGCGGTAGGGTCAGCCTCGGCATAGCCATGGCCCTGGGCTTCAGAAATTGCAGCTTCGAGGTCGAGCCCGTCCTCCATCCGACCGAGTACATAGTTGCAAGTGCCGTTGAGTATGCCTTGGACACCTCGAATAGTCGCACCGCTCAAGCGTTCGTGTGCCAAAGATATTACCGGTGTACCACTGACAACCGATCCCTCATAAGCGAAAAGAACTCCGTTTTCCTCCGCAAGTGTGTTCAGCTCTCGGCCGTAGAGCGCGACAGGGCCCTTGTTTGTTGTCGTCACGTGCTTACCAGATTCAAGCGCCGTCCGCACGTGAGTAGCTGCTGGCTCACCGTCGAGCGGGTTGGTGAATGTCGCCTCGACGACGATTTGCGCAGTGCTCTGACGAATGAATCGCTCGTTATCGATTGAGTCATCGCCGCCCGCGAGAATTGAGAAACTTTCTCCTGGCCCGAGCCTAAAAACCGAAGCCAGGTCAATACCGTTGGGGTTGACGAGAGTTCCGCGAAACAGGTCGCTGATACCCACGATACGCAGCCTGAACCCAAGCCGGTCAAAACGCTCTGGCCCATCGACAATTAGTCGGGCTAACGCCTGATTGACCCCGCCGAAACCGACGAGAGCAAGGTCATAGGTGTTCATAGTCTTCTCCAATGCGAGTTGATACTGGGTTACTAAAACACTCTCGCAGGGGCTGTACCGCCGCATACGGTCACACCGCCACAAACCGATTGCGTTCTGCGCAAAGATCACATACTCAAGTGACATAACGGCACTTCCGTAGGCATGGGTAGAACTGAATTGTTACGGTTTCAAGATGGCTCCCAGTCGCAAGTGAAAGACGTTGACAAAAACTCATGATCGAACTCAGCACGTCAGTACCTACCTCAAACACGGGAACTTCGCATCCTCAAACACGAACCGAAACAGACTCGCTCGGTGCTCTGGAGATTCCACATGACGCCTACTGGGGAGCAAACTCCGCTCGAGCTAATGAAAACTTCCCGATCGCGCTCAGCAGCATCGCGGTCTACCCACAATTTGTTCGAGCATTCGCCTGCGTCAAGCAGGCTGCTTGCCGGGCCAACGCTGAGATTGGGCATCTCGACGGCACGCGCGCACACTGGATTGACAAAGCCTGTGAGGAGGTCAAACACGGTCATCTTCTCGAGCAGTTCAACGTCAATGTCATTCAAGGTGGAGCGGGCACATCCACGAATATGAATGTCAATGAAGTCATCACGAATAGGGCCCTCGAGCTCGCAGGAAGAAATAAAGGTGACTATTCCTTCATCAACCCCATCGACCATACCAATCGCAGTCAATCTACGAATGACACCTATCCGACCGCCATCAAAATTGCTTTGGCATTCTCGCTCGAGGGCTTGCTTTCCGAGCTGGAAGAACTCGCCGGGTGCTTCAAAGATAAGGGTGACGAGTTCTCGCACATTGTGAAAGTTGGGCGCACACAACTTCAGGATGCCGTGCCGATGACGTTGGGACAAGAATTCACCGCGTTCTCAGTGACTCTTCTCGAAGAAGTTGATCGGCTGAATGATGCGGTCGCCCTTCTGAGAGAAGTAAACATGGGCGCTACGGCGATCGGCACCGGCATCAACGCCCCGGCCAAATACCGGAAAGCAGTGATGGGGCACCTCCGGGCAATCACAAATCTTGACCTGCTCAGTGCTGACGACCTCGTCGAGTCGACAAGTGATACTGGTGCCTTCGTGACATTCTCTGGAGCGCTCAAGAGGAGCGCACTGAAACTGTCGAAAATCGCCAACGATCTCCGACTCCTATCATCAGGGCCGCAAGCGGGTCTGTCCGAGATCAACCTACCGGCGCGGCAAGCGGGCTCGTCGATCATGCCAGGAAAAGTAAATCCCGTTATCCCCGAAGCCGTATCCCAAGTGGCCTACTCGGTTGCAGGGGCGGATGTCACGGTGTCAATGGCGGCGGAAGCAGGTCAGTTACAACTCAACGCTTTCGAACCAATCATCGCGCACTCCCTGTTCGAGTCTCTGATACATCTGGAACACGCGTGTCGAACATTCCGAATCAACTGTGTCCGCGGTATCACAGCAAACGAAAGTCTCCTGAGCGAGACGATCTCACAGTCAGTGACGGTAATTACCGCACTTGCCCCCGATATCGGGTATGCAACAGCGGCCCGACTGGCGAAGAAAGCGCTACACGACTCGCGCTCAGTCGTAGAGATAGTCGTCGAAGAAGGGATTCTGTGTAACGAAGCCCTCGAATGGCTCATTCGTCCCGGACGACTGACGGGCACGGAACCGCTTAACTCAGGCGACAGGTCCACTGGATCCGATCGTTCTTCCCTTCAAACTAAATAGCCAGACATCCGAAGATAGATCCTAGAAGGCCATTGCTAACTCGGAACCCAGCTAACCTCGCTGGAACCAGCGGATCCCCATCATCCCGACGACACCCTTACACTGTGCAGGCGGACCAACACGACAAGAATTGCCGATTCACAGGTCTCACCCGTCGCCGGATAAAGATGGTCATGTGTTTCCGAACACTCAGTAAGAAAAGGGATTTGATCTCTGTGAGCGAGAGGTGCAGGCGTGATTGCCCTCCTCCTGCCAGGTGTTCTTCACGTAGGTAACCGTGCTCGACAATTTGAGAATTGTGCTTACTGAGAGCTTACTTCGATATCCTCAGCCGTTCCTGAAGCTCATGAAATTCCACATGCGTCGCGGCGTGCGCGATAGCGCAGATTCGCAGCCGATGCGGCATCTGTATCAGGCGAGTCTAGGGGGGGCAGTCACCCGGCTCGGTAACAAGGTTGGGGTGACGGACATCTGTGTAATTCCATGGCAAGAAAGAAGGGGCTCGGGTCAAGGTTGAGAGATGAGTTGTCGAAGTTCTTGGCACGCGCGCCTATACAAATCAGCTACATTTGTGGGCGGTTGATCACCACTGCGGTAGGTCCATTCTTCGAGGGCTGCGTGAAGTGTCGCCGATGTCACGTGGACCAGCAGTCTCGCGATGAGGGCGTGTTGCTGCCCGAAGTTCTCCTCCAGGCGGGACCGCAAGCGCTCGGTTGACGTTCGCAATCGGCGTTCGGCCGCCTGCTGCAATCCGGGCTCCCGTGCAATGAGTTTCTGCACGGCAAGATATTCGCTTTCATCGTCCGCGAGGTCGTCAAGCATCGAAGCATACATCTCCTGGATCAACATCAATGCAGCTGCCGAATCTGTACCGCCGAGGTTGAGTTCAGCGGCGGCGTCCTCCACGTCCATGTAACCCGTCAGCACAGCGTCTTCTTTGGTCTCGAAGTGGCGAAAAAATGTGCGCGGAGAGATACCCGCTTCGGCGGCTATGTCGTCAACAGTCGTACCGCTGACGCCTTTTTCCTCGAACAGCCGCAGCGCGACTGTACCGACCTGCTGTCGAATTTCAACGCGTCGCCGGGTTCGTAGATCAGAAGTCGGGCGGGTGTCAGCCATGGTGGCCATCTCCTTCGCTGGGCTCAATACCGGATAGTACCGCATGGCATAACGACAGCGAGTGTCTATGTGGCAGTAACTGCCATTATGATGGGAGCATGCACCATAACAAGAACACTGTGTCGATCGATGAGCACATCTCGGACGCAATTCCGCCCTCGTCCGACGAAAAGCTGCCCAGCCGGGTCACGCTGGTCGTCGGCCTGCTGCTTTCCGCGGCATTCGTCGTCATTCTGAATGAAACGATCATGAGCGTGGCACTGCCGAGCCTGGTGGTGGACTTGGATATCACTGCTGCCACCGCCCAGTGGCTGACTACGGCTTAACTGTTGACGATGGCTGTCGTCATTCCTGCAACGGGACAGATCCTTGAACGGTTCGGCACGAGGTCGGTCTTCATCGCCGCGCTGTCATTCGGTGCTCACCCCCTCACCCCGAAGCACGGCGCCTTTGCTGAACGAATCGTAATGCCAGCCGACAGTCTCGTGAAGATCTCCGCGGACGTCACCGATGAGCAGGCCGCGATGATCGAGCCGGCTACGGTCGCACTGCATGCCACCCTCCGACGCAGCCCTCGAGTCGGTGACGTGGTCGTCGTGATGAGAGCTGGCCCTGTCGGTCTCTTCGCAGCACAACTGGCCAGAATCGCTGGAGCCGGTACTGTGCTCGTCGTCGAGCCCCAAGGTCGACGACGAGCACTGGCTCTCGAAATCGGAGCCGACGTTGCGGTGAAGCCCGGGGAAGAGACTCGCGATGCAATTCACAAGGCGAGCAGTGGGCGCGGTGCAGATCTGGTCTATGACTGCGTCGGAAACGAGGCAGCGATCGCGACCGCCATCGAGCTGTGCCGCCCGGGTGCCGCCATCATGATGCTTGGAGTTGCCTCCGGGAATGTCTCCATCTCCCCCTCTCGCTTGGCTCAGCAAGGAACTCACGTTCGACACGAGCCCGGCTCATCTCAATCGCGAATTCTCGATCACCGTCGACCTGATCCGTTCGGGGCGTCTTCGAACCGGTCCTCTTCACGACGAAACCATCGGTCTCAGCATGCTCGACAGGGCCCTGGCAGACCTATCTGGGGGACTGGATCGCGTCAAGATCCTCGTTGACCCGCGCCGCTAGATACAGATGTAACCTTCCCAGCTTCAAAACAACCGAAAGGACACACCATGCGAGCACTACTGCTTGATGCGACCGGCAGCCCTGACACTCTCCGTATGGGAGAACTCCCCACCCCCGAGCCAGGCAAAGGTGAAGTTCGAGTCAAGCTCGAGGCATGCGGCCTCAACCCTTCGGACTACCAGCGCGCCGAATACGGGGTACCCGATTGGGAATGGCCTGCTGTCCTCGGACTCGATGTCGTCGGTGTCATCGACGAGCTGGGCGAAGGAGTCACCGACTTCGAGGTCGGAACACGCGTCGCCTATAACGGGGACATTCGAGCTCGTGGCGGTTTCGCGGAGTTTACGATCGTTGACGGGGTGGTACTCGCACCGGTGCCCGAAGGAGTCAGTTCGACGCAGGCAGCGGCACTGCCATCTGCAGGACTCACTGCCTACCAGTCGATAGTGCGACGGCTTCGAGTCGACGCCGATGACACAGTTCTCATCACCGGTGGAGCCGGTGGAGTGGGCGGCTTCGCCGTCCAACTCGCACATGCCACCGGCGCGCATGTATTCGCCACAGAGGGAAGCCGCAACCTCGACCGAGTGCGCGAGCTGGGTGCAGAAGCTGTCATCGACTTCGCCGCAGAGAACATTTCAGAACGGGTCTTGGAGTTGACCGACGGCCGAGGTGTCGACGTAATTCTCGACACCATCGGCACAGAATCTGCTACAGCGAATCTCGCCCTCCTCGCCTTTGAGGGGCGACTCGCCTCGACCGCAGGTCGTCCCGATATGGGCGATCTCGCACCATTCAGCGTCGGTCCGGCAGTACATGAGATCGCTCTCGGTGCGGCACATACGACTGGCGACCTGCGCGCACGAAGAGAACTCGCGACCATGCTGAGCGAACTGCTCGCTCTCGTCAATGATGGAACCATTGACGCAATGGTGTCCCGCACCGTTTCCATCAACGAAGTGCCTGAGGCGCTGACTCAGCTCGCAAATCGCAAAGCGAGTGGAAAGTTTGTGATGGATCTCACCGAAACGGAGTGATCGCCGTCCGCGCTATCATCACCGCCGAGGCAGCGACGGTTCTCTACCCTGAAGGGCGCAGTCGTTTCCGCCATCGCCGGTGATGGGCACGTGCTCCTGAAATGCATGGTGTAAGCAGGCATCTGAGTCAATGAGTAGCCTCCGCTACGTCGACGACGACACGCACGGCCTCCCCGCTGCGCAGCGCCTCGATCACAGTGCCGATCTCGGCCAAGGGGGTAGCGATGCGACACCTGCTCAGCCAGATCGAGTCGTCCCTGTTCGGCCAGCTGTACGATGTTCGGCATGTCGACAAACGGATCGCAGGCACCATTGAGAGCGCCGGAGATGGTGAGATGGCGGTGAATGACGGACCTTCCGAGGCTCTCTCCTGTGGGCATGGCACTAGCGCAAGTCGAGAGATGGTCATATGTTCGGCCGGAAAATTTTAGATCGACTGTTCCAGGAATGGACACGCTGGAGACGGGACTAAAAGCAAAGACACCGCTTATTCAACGATGAACAGTGAGAGCAGATTGTGCTACTCGGGCCTTCAAACACCAGTAAAAGACCCAGACAACATGCGTTAGCGGCACACCCGCAATCTTACAGGTGTGCCGCTAACGTCGAGTCAGGATGTCACTCGAACTTGCGAATTCGAACCCGCATCGCGATAGATTGACTCGTATTCGCTGAGCGATTGCCGCCGGACGTCCTCGCTGCTCAGCATCCCGGGTCCGAATCGGTCGAGGGCAAACCCAGAGATTGAGCTGGGCCGCTGGCCCGTCGTCAGCCACTCGGCCATGTCCGCACCGAGGGCGGGAGACACCGAGAGGCCCATGACGTTGCAGCCCGTCATGAAATAGGCACCGGAAGCCGTCTCCAGCTCATCGATGATGTAGCTGCCGTCCGGGGTCATGGTGACCATCCCCCCGCGCATTGTGCGAACCGTCGAATCAGCGACTCCCGGAAACAGGCCCGAGATTTTGCCGAGTGCCAACTCGATCGCCCGGCCGTCCAGGGGCGTGTCCGCGGTACGATCCGGCAGAGACTTTACCGAAAACTCCATCGGTTGCGGCTCGTACGTTCCGAACATGAGATCCTTGCCCACGGGCCGAGCATAGATAGCATCATCGACGACACGCACTGAGGGAAGCCCAAACCGGATGCCGGAAATTTTCTGCCTGATCGAATACTGGTGACGCACGTGGATAAGCGGCAAATCCAGTCCAACCGACCGGCCCAGCAGTTCGCTGGTCCAGGCTCCCGCTGCGATGACCACCGAGGCAGCAGATTCGATTCCGTCGGTGGTGCGCACGCCTGTGACCCGTCCTGAAGAAACCTCCAAGTTTGTGACGTCGACTCCGAATCTGAATTCCACACCCGCACGAGTGGCTGCTTCGTACATCGATGATGCCAGATCAGCCGCTTCGAAGTAGATGTCGTCGGGGGCATACCAGGCTGCGGTTGCCGCAGAGGAATCGGTGTGCGGGGCCAGTCGACCTGCTTCAGCTAGGTCGATCATGCCGACTCGTGCGCCGAGCTTCGTTGCCCGCTGAACTTCACGTTGCAACTGTTCGGCCGACCAGTCCTGCAGTGCGTATTTGATGCTGCCCGCTTGGTGGTAGACAAGCGGTACACCGGTTCGAGCTTCGAATTCGATGATGTCACCGATGCTACGATGCATAAGCGATCCCATCGCTGGATCCGTTTGCGCGATGACGGATTGTCCCGCGGCAAGCGAGGAGGTCTGCCTTCCAGGGCCGACCCGATCAATCACCAGAACTGTCTGGCCCCGTCGGCGGAGATTCTCGGCGACACTCAATCCTTGAACGCCGCAGCCGACGACGATGACATCGGCGGTCATGTTGTCGCCTCACCTTCGCGTTCTTCAAGTGCGGAGACGAGTGCGACGAGAGCTCCGATGTACCCGTGGTGACGGAACCCCATCGCAGTGCCGGCAGCAGTCTGCGTAAACGTGGAGCGATTTCCAGTCGCGAAGATGTTCGCGAAGTGGACTTCGACAAACGGTTTGCCCGTCTCGGTCAGCGCAATCCGCGTCGGCTCCCCGAAAGCCCAAAGGCCGCCAGGATTGATGAGATAGCCGTCATATGTTGTATCCGCCTCGACGAAGTCGACGAGATCCCCTTCATGGTTCGAGTGATAGGGATTGATGGTCGCGCCCACCAATTGGCCCGAGTCCGCGACCAACGATTCCAGCTCCTGGAGCGATGTCACCGTGCCGTAGACGTTCTTGTCGCGGTTACCCAGATTGGACATGTTGAGCCCGTTCAGGAGTGCTATGCGCCATCTGGCGTCATGGTTGGTTTCCAAAGGTTGCATAATCAAGTCTCAGCTTTCAGAGGTCTACTGGTAGAGAGAGCGAGGAGTACCGTGTGATCGGTTGTACTCTCCGCTGCCATCCGGATTGAGAAAGTCGACATCGTCCAGGGCAAGCGCTAGCGCGACAACCGCGCCTTTGAGGCCATTGGCGCCGAGGCCGGAGAAGATGGCTGTCACGCTCGGCGAGAAGATCGACCTGCCGTTCAGCTCACTGTTTCGCCAGTGGAATTCCACCGATGGTCGCTTGACGTCCTTGAGACAGTGCCGGAGCGATTCCCCCGTTGTCGACAGACCACCGGGGTTCACGATGTACCCATCGATCTCGGAAGCATTCTCATGGATGAATTCGAGCAGATGCCCTTCGTGGTTTGACTGTTTGTGTCGAATGCTCACATTGAATAATTCACCCCAATCTTCCAACAGCGTTTGAAAAGCTTCGATACTATCGATATCTCGTTTTGTATTGGGTCCGCTGAGTAGAGCAAGATTCCATTTCTTGCCCTTGGCGCGGAGCCGAGAAATATGTTTCACAAAAACTCCATTCTGAGATGTTCTCCTTCTGAGCGGAGATACCATTCAACGCTTACCGCCAATTTCCGCGGCCGGTCACTTTTCCCAGGGAACTCCACCGGCGTAGGTCAGGTACGACGTTCCCGCGAGGCTTCCGCTGTCGATCGGTAGGAGCACACCGCTGATAGTCCGGGCCTGGTCGGAGCAGAGGAAAGCGATCGCTTCCGCGACGTCTTCTGTCGATGGGAGGTTTGGCAGCGGGTGGAGCGCCATGATCTTGCCCATGTCGCGTTCTCCGGCGGCGATCGCAGCCTCGAGAGGAGGGGTCATGACGTGAGTCGGCCCCACGCTGTTGACGCGGATCTCATGTCGCCCAAGCTCGACTGCAAGAAGTTGAGTGATTCGTTCGATGGCAGCTTTGCCAGGATTATAGGCCGGCAACGGCATCGGCAGTCGACTGTGAATCGATCCGAGCGTGACGATCGCGCCCTTCTTCCGCGGGACCATCCGTCGTCCGAATGATTGGCAGGTGTGGATGGTCCCGAAATAATTGACCTTCCACATCCGCTCATGCGCGGGCATATCCATCTCGAGAATGGCCTCGCTGTTCGGTGTCAGCCCCGCGGAGGTGACCAGTGCCTCGACCGGGCCGAGGTCCGTCTCGACCGCGTTCGCGACCTTCTCGACCTCTTCCCTGTCTGCGACGTTGCACTCGTAGTAGGTTGCTTCGACGCCGAGCTTTCGCAGCTCGCCGACGACACGCTGGCCACCTTCTCCGTCGACATCGATGACAGCAACATTGTAGCCATCTGCTGCAAATCGTTTTGCTGCCGCCTCGCCAATTCCGCTTGCTCCGCCTGTCACTGCTGCAACTCGTGTGCTCATGATCGATTTCCCTTCAATGATTTTTTGCTGTCCTTAGATTGTTTCGTCGTGAAGCAATCCGCGTCTACTTAGCATTTCCGAATGTAAAATATAAGAATTAGTGAACAATCCAGTCGGATGTGTTGTCGCACCCTGAATACCGCATGCCCCAACTGGCACGTTCCACGCAGTTATGATTAAAAGCTTTTACCGCCGAGTACCGTGGCTACGACGTCAATTTTGCGGATTTCGTCAGGAGGTATTGTCGTCGGGTCGCGGTCGAGAACCGCGAAATCAGCGAACTTTCCGATTTCGAGACTGCCGACTTTGTCCTCCATCCCGATGACGAGAGCCGCATCGATAGTGATGGCCCGCAATGCTCGGTCGACGGGGATTCTTTCCCCTGGAGCCTGTACTGTCTCGT
The DNA here is from genome assembly GCF_021117425.1 of Brevibacterium zhoupengii. NCBI lineage: Bacteria > Bacillati > Actinomycetota > Actinomycetes > Micrococcales > Brevibacteriaceae > Brevibacterium > Brevibacterium zhoupengii. The sequence goes on from NZ_CP088298.1 coordinate 4,158,319, forward strand.
TGTCAGCTGCGAGTCGGGTCACCGCCGTCCAAGCTGCTTCGAGAGGAGAGATCGGCAGCAGAGCGAAGGCAAAGTCGGAGTGCAGGCCAAAACTCACCCCTTCGCGGGCTAGGCTGCCAAGGCGAGCAGTTGCCTCTGATCGGTCAGGGCCTAGACCGGAGAGATTTTGCACTTGGCTGCGATGATGAACGTATTGCACGAGGACACTGGCCAGACCCCCGAGCTTCGCCAGGCGTCGGGCCTGTGAGGTGTTGCTGATGAGATAATGTTCGATGGTGAACCGATGGTCCATTCTCGGGGTGTGATCTTGCAGCTGCTCGAGCAGGTCGAGACACGCATCGATTGCTTCATCACCGTTTGCGTGTGCGTGGATGGGCACTTTGCGTTCCCAGTAGGGCAGGATCCGTTCGGCGAGTTCGTCCCATGGCACATCACCGCGCAGGCCGTTGCCTCCGTCGACGTATCCGGGATAGTTCAGTCTCAGTGACATGGCTTGATATGACCCATCGAGCCAAACCTTGACGCCGTTGAAGTGGAGCTTGTCCGTGGAGATTTGCGAGAGGTCTTTGACGAATTGGGCCGCTTCGGACCCGTGGGCTTTGTGAACGGCGATTTCTGCTGAACACATCGTCATGCGCAGTGGGAAGTCGGGATGGTTGACGATTTCGAGGTGGTCGTTGAGTTCGGTGTCGAAATCTTGGACACCCAATCCCATATCGGCAGTTGTCGTCACGCCGGCTCTCTGCGCTGTGCCGGCGAGCTTCCATAACCCTTCCCTCGCTGCGTCGCGGTTGTGCATCTTGTCCATAAACGGTGCCTGAGCGTATCGGACGGCTTCCATCTCGACGAAGGTTCCGTCCAATCGTCCATCCGGATAGCGCCCGACACCGTGTACTTCGATAGCATCATCGGCGCCGAGCGCGTCGAGAAGAGGACTGTTGACGTAGAGATAGTGGATAGCGTAAGCGAGGATCCATATCGGCCTGCGTGCTGAGATGGCGTCCAGTTCGTCTCGATGTAAGTGACCGCCTTGGTAGGCCGGATCGAATCCCCATGCGAAGATGGGCTCCCCGTCCGGGAGCTGTGCGTCGAGAGCACGGAGGCTGGTGAAAACATCTTCTCTTGTCGGCTGTGCCGACGATCCCGTAGGTGAGGTGATCGGCCCCAAATAATGAAGGGCGGTCACTGATCCTGCCCACCGGAGATGCGTGTGAGGATCGATGAATCCGGGCATGATGACGTTGTCGGCGAAGCTGGTGTCGATCGTATGCGGTTGGTTGTCCAACCAAGGCCGCATCGAGGCGAGTGAACCCACGGATAGGATGCGTCCGTCACGCACCGCGACCGCTTCAGCGTTGGGACGGCCCGGGTCCATTGTGAGAACCCTTTTTGCTTTGAAGACGGTGATTTCTTCACTCATTCGATGTCATCCGTTCTTGAATAGCTCTTTATTCCGTTCGGGGTGGCCTTGGGGCGTCGGTTTAGGCGTGCCACCATCCCGCCTGACTTTTGTGGGTCCGGCGTAGGGCCCGGAGGAATCAGACGAGTCGGCGGCCGATTTAGTGCACGGTCGCCAGTCGAGCCGGTGCAGGCGTGTTACGTGAGCGTAAACCTTGCACCTGGCCGTCGATGATGACTCCACAGATTCCGGGCACGTCTCCGCGTTCGATTGCCGAGAGGGGGTCGGTGGCGACTCCTCCGGCCGGGGGCTGCAGAAGTACCATATCTGCAGGCCGTCCGAGATCGATGACTCCTTCCTCGCGGTGGAGAACTCGACCAGGATTGCTGGTGGCGAGTGCGATCGTGTCAGCCGCTGATAGGTCCGCCAGAGATGAGAATTCAACGATCGTCTTGATCATCCCCAATGGCATGACCCCCGTGCCCGTCGGAGTATCTGTTGCAATGAGGATGCGGTCGAGGTCATCTCGGTCCTTCGCCAGGTCGATCACCCGCAAGCTCGACCGCAGATTTCCTGCTTGCACCAACTGCAATGCGCCCGGAGCGTCGAACATGCGTTCGAGGTCCTCGTCTGGCAGTGAAGTGGTTCCCCCGTTGGCATGACCGATGATGTCGCATTCGAGGGCAAGGACGTCGTCGATCGAGACTGCTGCCGAACCGGGCACGGACGCTCCCCCGGTGTGATTCATAACGACGAATCCTGCCTTCTGGGCAGCTCGCACTAGTGGTGCGGCTTCAGACTGGCTTTCGAACGCACCGAAACCGACTTTCGCGAGTCGTACGTTCTCTGCACCCAGCTCGGCGAAGTCCTCCTCCGTGAGCGAAGGGCTGATGATCACCGAACCGCCCAGGACCTTGACACCTCCCGGGCGAACGTTCTCCCAAGATCTCTGTGCGGCGATAGCCAGTCCCTTGAGGCCGGCGCGATCAGTCGGCCGACCGGGCACGTGGATCTCCGACGCTGACATCATCAAGGTCGTACCGCCGTGCATATAGCTTTCGATCCACCCGACCGTCTGTTGTCGGGGAGTCCAGTCGCCGAACGTCACGTGAACATGGCTGTCAATCAGGCCCGGGCACAGTGTAGCTCCGTTGGCGTCCACAATGACATCGGCATCGGTATCGTCGTCGAAGGCAGCGATCTTACCATCGACGCAGCGGACCGAGCCCACGGTGAGGACGGGCTCGCCGAGACGGCCTGTGACGACTCCTGAGACATTGTCGATACGAAGGGACTTCATCGCTTTCCTACTTTCTCGTTGTGAGCTTCGTCGAGGGTCATTCCCCCCACTCGGTGGTTGAGTCGACCGCGATTGGCCACCGCAAGGACGACAGCCACTTCGTCGGCGAGCGGTGCATCAGCGAGATAAACTGTCACCGCGTCGTAGTGGGAGCGAACCCAGATCTCGCTCTTGTAGGCAAGCGGGACGTCGACTGTCGAACCGGGCGTCGATCGTTTACTCACTGAGGAAATCCACGCGTCACCGCCGACAGCATCGCGTACACCCCGTCCGAACTCACCGATCTTGCAGGCCACTCCGTGTTCGACCTCGCCGTCGATGCCCACGACGGCAGCTTTCCCGAAACTTTCGACCTCATGACCGAGCGTGTCGGCAGCCGCCGTTGCCAGCAGATGTCCGAGACGATAGTTGTCATCGATGATCTCCGACAGTTCGTTCGTATAGGGGTGGTCTGCGTAAGGATTACGCACAACGGCCACTGCCGCGGCTTTCACAAGAGGGGTTTCGGCCGAGCATCCGGCTTCGGAACGGATCTCCTCTCTCACAGTCGTGAGTTTGCGGATCTCCAGCGTCATTTCTTCTCCTTGATTATTTCGGCGGATTTGAACCATTGTTCGGGCAAGATGTCACGGAAAATGATGTGCACGGAGTCGGGCCGCGCATCGCAGTGAGTTACGAAGGCCTCAGAAATCGCCGAGGCCAAGCGTCTTTTTTGCTCGTCCGATCGACCTTTGTACAGTGTGATGTCAACCAAGGGCATACGATTCTCCGTTCGTGCTTCGATCGATGATTCTGATGATCAGAGAGATCAGCGGGGTCTCTCCGACGAGGATTCTCACCCTCTTTACGTCAGGCTGTTCTTCGACTCGGGCTCCAAATCCGTTGTCGATCGACTGTTCAGGTGAGCAATTGTGAACCCGGTGAGCGCGTAGATTGCTGAGATGATCGGCGTTAGATAGGCGAAGACGGCGTAGGGACCGTATTCGGCTACTCCAACTCCGAGAACTCCGACCGCAAATATGGCGGCTGTATTCCACGGGACAAGGAACGCTGTCATGGTTCCGGAATCTTCGAGAGCTCGGGACAAGTTCTTTGGGTGCAGTTTGAGCTTCTTGTAAACCGGGCGCATGAGAGTTCCCGTTGCTACAATGGCCGTCGTCTGTGCGGCAGTGATGATGTTGCCTAGCAGGGTCAGACCCAGAGTTGTAAGAATCGCGCGTCGGCTGGACTTGGTGGCGCTTTTGAGTCGCTTGAGGATCGACCGGAGGATGCCTGTTCCGCCGAGCACACCGCCGAGGGCGACGGCCAGAAGAATCAGGACGACGACCGTGGACACAATCTCAGCGATCCCTCCACCGGAGAGCAGTGTGTCGACAGCATCGTTTCCGGTATCGGTCTGAGTGCCGTCGAAGATGGCCACTAGTGCATCTGAAAATGAATGACCCTGTTTCCAAATGGCGAAGGGAAGCGCGGATAGGGCTCCGAAGATTAGAGCAAGGAACGCGGGAATCCTGCATGCAAGCAGCACGATGACGACGATGAGCGGCACCAGGTTGATGAGATCGACGTTAAAGTTCGCTTCGATCGTCGCCAGCATTTCGGCAGTCGAATCCAGTTTCACCGAACCGGCATGGTGGCGCATATCGAGGAGGAAGAAGAAGAGCGCCGTGATCACGTAGGCCGGAACTGTGGTCCATAGCATGTGTTTGATGTGGGTAATCATGTTCACTCGTGCCATCGCCGCGGTGAGGTTCGTCGTATCCGAGAGCGGAGAGAGTTTGTCACCGAAAAGTGCGCCACAGACGATGGCGGCGGCTGTTGGTGCGGCTGGAATTCCGGCGCCATTGGCGATGACCAGTAGTGCTAGTCCGACTGTGCCGATTGCTCCAAACGCAGTCCCCGTGGCGATTGACACGATCGAGCAGAGAAAGAGAGCTGTGATCAGGAAGTACTGCGGCGAGACCAGTTGCAGTCCGACGTCGACAAGAGTGGGGATTGTGCCGGCGAGCATCCACGTTCCCAAAAGTGCCCCGACGCCGATGAGGATGAAGATCGCCTCCTGCGCCTGGCGGATCGCGTCGAAGGCGCAATTCTGGATCACGCGATACGAACGAGTGATGGGAAGTGCGAGAACGAGAGTCACGATGTAGGCGATGAAGATCGTGATGCTGCTCGGCAGTTCAAGCACGATCATCCCCGTTAAGAGCACGGCGACGATGCAGGCGATAACGATTAAGGAATATCTGAAGCTGGGGTCGTATTGGGGTTCGTCGAGTTCTTCGTCTTGCGTAGGATTATGCGGGTTTTTGGATTTCACTGGCGGTCCCTTCGTCGTCGACCGGACTGTGGTGAAAGATCTGAGCCGTGGCTGGGATAAATGCGGCAACTCTGCCGATTGTTCAGCCTGTGTCTGTGTTGATCGTCACTGTTAGAAGTATCCGCCGGGGGTGCTTCAGCGTCTATCGCGAACGTGTGGACGGTATCGTCCGTATTTGCTTACAGAAGAGCCCTAGTGCGCATCATTACAGGTGAACGATGAGGTATCCTCCGACGTCGATCCGATGGAGTAAGTTTCAGAGTGTTCGGAGGAGTATTCCGCAAATTATCGTCAGCGATCGACAGCTGAATGGGCGAGTGCGAAAACTTCCCGATAGGCTTCACGCACCGTAGTGATGATGGGATGGCTCTGTGCGCCGATCCGGCATCGTGTGAGGAGGGTCCGAGTGTGTGCAGGATCCATCAATCGGAGGTGGAATTCTGGTTCACGAATGCTCCAGATCAGGTCTGGAAGAAAAGCTACGGCTCGTCCGTAGCGCACGAGTTCGCAGGCGACGAGGGTGTCACTGGTCTCGTGTTCGACCCGCGGTTCGAAGCCTGCTTTCCGACATACCGCGACAGCCCACTCACGCACAGGACTGCCTTCGGGCTCTAACACCCAAGGTTGATCGGCAAAATCCTTGAGAACCACGTCAGAAGAGACTTTGCCGACCGGCAAGTCGCGAAACGCAACGCGCATCGGATCTTCGACGACAGTCTCGGAGTGAGTCTCTTTAGAGCGGGGTGTGGGCATACCGTCGAATTCTTCGACACAAACAAGGTCGAACTCTCTTGCGAGCAGCGCCGGCAGTGCCACGTCCGGTTCGGCTTGTGTCAGATGGACTTTCAATGCGGGATGCGATTCCGAGAGGTTGTGGAGCATCTCTGGGACACGTGCGAGAGCGGCGGTCTGCACCGCGGCCAAGCGAACAGTTCCGGCCACGGTGGCAAGCGACGTCACGATCTCGGCTTCTGCTTGATCAAGCTGTTTGATCAGCTCGGATGTGTGGCGTACAAGAATCTCTGCCTGCGGCGTTAGTTTGACCCGCCGTCCATCAGGCACCAGTAGAGGAACGCCAATCTCTTTCTCTAACGCCGCAAGCTGTTGGGATACAGCTGACGTGCTATAGGAGAGATCTTCTGCAACGGAAGAGACGGTCCCACGCTGAGAAAGCTCACTGAGCAACCGGAGCCGATGCAGATCGAACTTCATATATCTGATGCTAGCGGCCGCAAGCTCAATTCATGAATCTCGAATCGATCTGTGCCCCATTCACTCTGTAGATCCGATCCGGGCGACCTTGAGCTCACGAAGCTTGTCGCCGTGTCCTGACTACCGTTTTTCAGCCGATGGTACGCGGACGTAAACTCGACGACCGCTACGTGCTCACGCCTCGCAGCTAGTACTCAAACTCATCAACGCTCCAAGGGCTCTGACGCCAATCCGTAAGTTAGATGCCGCGGAAGTACTCGATCCGAAGTTGCTGCAGCAGCATCGGTAACTCCCAACTTGAATACATCGCATCAGCTCCCCCACTGGAAATGATTCCCCTCTGCCTGATCGGCGATCGAAAGCGGTTCTGGAAGAGCAAATTCCGTACTTCACGGCAATTGGATTTCCGATGGCCATTGCGTGGAAATCATTTGAGGTGAACCCTTCAGCCAGAACTCCGTTCGCACACCCACCTACCACCAGTTCCTCATGGAAGTGTTCCCACAACGCGACAGAGATCCATGAGCGGTTCCGAGTCGGGAAACGCCGACAGGAGAACGTCATTGACCGCTTGCAGTCGGTATTGAAGATCTCTGGCGGCCCCGGCATTGAATCTAATCCGCATTTCCCTGCTGGATACACAACGAGTGTCATCGATGACGGCCTTCAGCTGATTCGCGACGGCTTCGTCAATGAGGCCGATTCGTCTGCCGTATCTGTTGAAGATTGTCGCCTTCATATCGTTAAGAACATCGGCGACATCCTCAGCGACCAGAGTCGTCAACAAACCTAGCGCCTTTTCAGTGTCCTAGACCAGGTCGTGTCTCGAAATCTATGGGTTTTGCGACAAGGAGGATACGAGACAGTTAGGCCGATTCTTACGCCAGTTACGGACTCGGCTCAGTTGGCGAATCTAGCACCCAGGCTTACTCCTTGCTCTACGGTCGTTGCTTCGCAGGTTTCATCGCCATCCCGCCAAAAGATCTTTCCATCCATATATGAAAGTGAGGTTTGAGCGGGCACGCCGATAATAATCACTCCTAGCCCGTAATAATTGTTGTAATCGATCTTGGAAAGGACAGCGCTCTTCAGTGGTTCACTGAGCTCTGAATTTCGTATCCCCGTCTTCCAGCGGCCGAAGTATTCCTCGGGTGTCTCCCTGAGAATCTCGGCCTCTCTCCGAACACCGACTACATAGCGACGTCCAACTCGGTGCGGTTGAAAGCCGTCGAGTTCGCGAATCCGATCCGCGTCTGCGGTTTTATCAGTCACTCCGATGAGAATTTTTCCGCCACTGTCTGGACCGTTATTCGCGATAGCACATACAGTCCTGGCAACTTTTGCTATCATATTTGCATCGAGAGCCCTCGTGCTGTCTAGCCGGAGCATTCCCTGCTTGAGTTCATAATTTGGGAGTTCGATCTCCGACCGGTGGAGCACGGCGTCTACATCCATAATCGCGTGGTTGCCATATATCTCGTCTGTGGACGCAGATGGGACTACGTGCGGAGACAGCAAACCTTTGATCATGTCTACATTATTTCGGCGGTCTTCCTTTTTGGTCTTCCTGCCATGTATGCGCGAAGATAGATCGGTCAGAGAGTTTTTAAGCGACTCATAGTCACGAATCTGGTTCGATTCCTTGACAAGTTTTTCATGAAAAGCTATTACTAAGACGGTAAATGTAGCTGGGAAAGCGTTGGTTGTCGCTCTTGAGGCAAATACGAGATCACGGAGCTTCGTTGGCGATCCGGCCTCGGTGACATTAATCACTTCATTGATTGAATACTTTATTTCATCAGCGAGTCGAGATGATCCATACGTGTCCAGAGCCAAAGATATCCGCGCGTTCTCATCACTTCCCTGCTCATACACGTCGTCGAGCGCTGTCTTTGAGCGTTCTAAGATTTGTCCGCCCACGATTGAAGCTGCAATATCAGCCAGACATTCTTCATCTAGGCTGTCCCGAAGGTCGGTGGACCTTAGGATTCCGGATTTGACCCAGAAAATCTCGTCAGCCTGGACGAGGTAACCGTGTTTCGTCATAGGCAGGTCGACACTGATGGAGGGCATGTCGCTTAGATCCAGGTGATCTGACGAAACGTCACCCCTATGAAAGCATGCGGATAGCCGAATCAAGTCGCTGAAGTCATCTTTGACTCCGGCCTGCCGACGCTCTTGGTTGCTCAACTGGTGCCCGTAAGTGTTGATCCGCGCAAAGACGTCGTCGATTTCAACCTCGCTGGCTCCACGCATGACTGAAACTGCCATGGAGTAGTCGAGGAAAACATTGACGTCTCGAGGAGTAAGAAGGTTGCTGTAGTCTGGAAACGCGAATTCTTCTTCGTTCGCGCGCGTCTGCGCCGTGGGGTACTGAGCTATGTCAAAAGCGGTGCCCTGGAGTGTGGGGAACCCTCCCTCGATGAACGACATGATAGTGAAAAGCCGCTGAAGCCCATCTATGATTTCATATTCGCCGTCACCCCGTTCCGCTAAGAGGACTGCTGGCACTGGATAACGATTGAGGATGGACTCGACGAGTTTTTGCTTTTCAAGGAGAGTCCATACCAGTTTCCGCTGGTACCGCCGGTTAACTGTGAGCTTACCCTCGCTAAACCAGGTGTAGAGGGATTGGACTGTTTTCGGCTGCGAATCTACATCTGCCATGACGCTCCTTATTTTTGCCCAATTTACAACATGTCAAGCAACTTCCGGACGCGTCTCGAAACCCTAGGGATACGAGGCGTCTCATTAGCGTCACATCGACAATCTTTCACACACACCAGAGTTCCGCGAGATCTCGGCCCTGGCGGCCTTTCGTCAACTTCTCATAACTATGCCTTGTAACCTCAGGGGCAAATCAGTGTACTCACCGTTAGTTATGAGACACATTGGAGCACCGCCTTGGCGAAACTGAGCGGATATTCTCGCGTATCAATCCGCGACCAATCCGCTGACAGACAACAAGCCGACCTAATCACCGCCGGGGTCCGACGCGATGACCCTCATCTCAACCACGTGGTCTCTGCGGCACGAGCGTCACGGCCAGAGTAAAACCGGGCGCTCGAAACACTCATCGATGGCGACACTCTCGTCGTCACCACCCTCAATCGTTTAGGACGGTCGACCCAAAACATGCTCACCTTTGCCGAAGAGCTTCGAGCTCGTGGAGCAGGCTTACCAGTCTTCAACCTCGGCAGCTGAGTTGTCGACACCGAAATTGGCACGGTTTCAGCGTCGTACGGCGTAGGGAAGAGGAAAGTTCGAGCGATCCCCGACGGCGAGTAGGGAGCCATAACGGCTGGACCGGATAATCTAGCCGTCATCGAGTCCTCCATCATGGAACTCTCGCATTCGGTGGTGACATGGCGAGAATAGGTGAGGTCTGAACTCTGGGCCAGTCGCAGATGGGCGCGATGATGATCATGAGCACCGCGAAGGTGCCGAATAGACGCATGACACTCACCCTGGCACCTGACTTACATTCCTTTGGATACGGATTTGCACTCGGCCGACGTGGGTAGAGTGGATCCTTTGCCGTCAGCATGTGCGTCGTCTTTGAGCGCGAGTTTGACGTCGTCGAGGGTGATTGCGCGGATGCGTTTTTAAGCAATGTTTTCGGCTGCGGCGAAATTCTTGATCTGCTGCAAGATCTACTCCGCTTCCCCGCCTGCATCAAGGTAGTCGGTGATTAGTGCTCGCAAACACCCGAACGGTTCCGTACCTTCGTGGTGATAGCCGATGCAATGATCGTCAGGACACCCGCACGAGTCACCTTCCCAGTCCTGCCGAAGAGATGGCGCACTCAGCCTGTCGGAATGATGTTTGAGCTTTCAGTTTGATCGAGTGCGCGCTGGCCGATCTGTGCGATAGTCCGTATACTCGGCCGTCGAATACGACAATTCTGTCGGGACGGAACCTCGGCCGGTGATCATCGTCAGTGACGACAACTGGGGCTTGGGAGTAGCCGGGGTCTCCATGATGTCCTGCGATGCTGTGTCGTTCGCAGGAAGTGTGGGACCCTGTTTTTGTCAGTCCACACCTGCGACGAGACTTTTAGCATCGAGAGCCGTGTACGTGGCGTTGTATCGCCACGCAATTTGGCTTGCGATAAATGTCGACCGTAGCACCTCCCCAGTCATTTACGGCCAATCGTCACGCGGAACCTGGTCGCCGTACTTTTTCGAGGATCGGCCCAACAAGGGGCTCAAAGAGCTCCTGCTTCTTCATGTCCACCATTCCAACCGCGTAGCCGAGAAGTCAGCCGTGGCTCTTGTTGTACCAAAAGCTAGTAATTGTTCGTCTCCGAAGATTTCGTTCTGAGTACTTGCATGGCGGCATTAGCTTTACGCCGGGTGACTGGGATCACAGAAGGAAGCTCGCTCGACCCAGATCGCTTCCTGGCTGCTCCCCTAGACGCGCGTGCGCTATTACAAGGAACAGACCTCGATATTCTGTCCGAAAATCGACAGTTTGTTCCCCGCAAATAGCTCAGGCCGTCAGACCTCAGACGCGTTCGAAGATCGCGGCGATGCCCTGGCCACCGCCGATGCACATGGTCTCGAGTCCGTAGCGGGCGTCACGGCGCTCCATCTCGCGCAGCATCGTCGCCAGGATCCGCCCGCCGGTCGCACCGACGGGGTGGCCCAGGGAGATCCCGGAGCCGTTGACGTTGAGACGGTCGAAGTCATCCTTGCCGAAGCCCCATTCGCGGGTCACTGACAGCGCCTGGGCGGCGAAGGCCTCGTTGAGTTCGATGAGGTCGATGTCGGCCAAACTCAGTCCGGCTTTCTCGAGTGCCTTCGCTGTGGCGGGCACGGGGCCGATGCCCATGGTCTTCGGCGGCACTCCGGCCACGGCCCAGCTGACCAGGCGGCCGAGCGGCTTGAGACCCTGCGCTTCAGCAGCGGCCCGGGTGGTGACGATGCTCGCAGCGGCGCCGTCGTTCTGGCCCGAGGCGTTGCCCGCCGTGACTGTTGCCTGATCGTCGCCCTTGCCCAGGATGGGGCGCAGCTTGGCGAGCTTCTCGATGCTGGTGTCTGGACGGATGTGCTCATCGGTGTCGATCTGGTGTTCGGCGACCTTGCGGGTGGCGGGGATCGTCACGGGAACGATCTCCTCGGCGAAGCGTCCGTCCTTGGCTGCCGCGGCTGCGCGCTGGTGTGAGTTGTATGCGAGTTCGTCCTGCTCGTCGCGGCCGATCGAGTATTCGCGGCGCAGATTCTCTGCGGTCTCGAGCATGCCGCCGGGAACCGGGTAGTTCTTTCCGCCTGGCGTGGTGCGACCGCGGCCCAGGGAGTCAGTGAACTCGGCATTGCCGCCGCGCACACCCCAGCGGATGGTGTCGTTGTAGAAGGGTGCGTGGGACATCGATTCGACGCCGCCGGCGATGACGAAGTCTCCGTTGCCGGAGCCGACGACCATGGAGGCGTCGATGACTGCCTGCAGTCCGGAACCGCAGCGGCGGTCGACCTGCTTGCCCGGCACGGTCATGGGAAGGCCCGCGTCAAGAGCGGTGACTCGGCCGATGCAGGGGGCTTCCGAGGTCGCGTAGCCCTGACCCATGATCACGTCGGCGACGAGTTCTGGATTGAGTCCGGTCCTGGCGATGAGCTCGCGGACGACGGTGGCGGAGAGCTCGTGGGCTGGGATGTCGCGGAACTGTCCTCCGAATCCTCCGATCGCGGTGCGCAGCGGTTCACAAACGACGATGTCCTGGTCCATAGTTCCTCCACTCGATTTCGCGGCAGCCGATGACACGTGACCACCAGCCCGGCATTCCTGTTCAGCCTATGCCGGATCCGAAACATGGCGAGGAAATGTTTCATTCATTGGGACGTCGCACAGCACAGGTGAGGCCCCGCGGAGCACCTCAGTCGCGGTCGTCGCGCACGATCTGGATCGGGCCCGTGGGCGGATTCCCGGACGGCGGCTGGCTCGATGATGAGGGCCCAGTCGAGGGATTCCCGGAAGCCTGCCCGAGCTCCCCGGGATCAACGTCACTGGTGTCGGGCAGCCATACCGTGAGCACAGCGCCCTTGAACTCGTCGCAGTCCTCGCCACGGCCCTGGACATCGACGGCCCCACCGAGACGGCGGATGGCCTGGACGACCAGGGACAGTCCGACCCCGCGGGTGCCGGATTCCTGGCGGCCGAGGCCCTTGTCGATCTCGACCCCGTCATGCTTCGTCGACCAGCCGCGTTCGAAGATCGCATCGACGTACTCTTCGTCGATGCCCGGTCCATCGTCGCTGACCTCGATCGTGAACCCGCTGGCACCGCCTGCTCCGCTCAGGTGGACGTGCACTCGCTTGTCCTCGGGCAGAACGTCCTGCCTGCGCAGAGCGTCGAAAGCGTTGTCGATGAGGTTGCCGAGGATGGTCGCGAGATCACGGTCGTCCCCGCCGAGGCGGCCCGAGAGTCCCGCCGTATCGACGGTCATATCGATGCCCACCTCGGCGGCCTGGGCGATCTTCGAGAGCAGGAGTGCAGAGAGCACAGGATGGTCGAAGCTCATCTGACCATCGCCGGTGACCCGGTTGAGATCGGCGAGGTCCTTGGCGGCGAAATCGATCGCCTCGTCGATGTGACCGGTCTCCAACAGGGAGACGACCATGTGGAGTCGGTTCGCATATTCGTGGGTCTGTGCGCGCAGAGAATCGGAGAACGACCTCACCGAGACGAGCTCACCGGAGAGTTCGGCGAGTTCGGTGTGGTCGCGCATCGTCACGACCCAGGTGTCACTGGCGGCGTCGGTGGGCTGCTGATTGACGACGAGGACCCGATCGTCGGTGTAGTGGATCTCGTCGCGGGCCCACCGGCCTGATGAGAGAAGGTCTCTGAGGGCATCGGGCAGGTCGAGGCTGCGCAGTGCGATGCCGCCGATCGGAGAGGTCGCCCGAACCGGATCGTCGGTGGCAGCGATCTGCTCACCTGCCTTCCCCTCGCCTGCGGCGGGCAGTCCCAGAAGCTCGCGGGCCTCGGCATTGATGAGGACGATGCCCGTCGAACGATCGAGGAGAAGCAGCCCTTCCGACACGGCCTTGAGCACCGAGGAGTAGAACTCGAGCATGCCGCGCAGCTCATTGGCGCCGTAGTCACCGGTGACGCGGCGCAGACCGCGGGAGGTCGCCCAGGAAGCGGCGATCCCCAGGACAAGAGTGGTGATGGCGATGCCGATGAGCCAATTGCTCTGGGCCAGGAAGCCCTCCCGCACAGAATCGGCCGAGTTGCCGACGACGACGGCCCCGACGACGGTGTTGGGTCCGATGTCGTCGACGCCGAGGTGCTTCGCGAAGACTGGGCTGATGACGTACATCGTGCCGCCGCCGGGACCACCATCCTCGAGGAAACGGACCACGGACTCACCCTCGGAGACCCGCGAGCCGTCGATGGTCGCAGCGAGCTGATCGACGGAGTCATCGGGCACATCTCCCGACACCGAGGACACGATCTTCGCCTCGATGCTCTCCTGTCGATTCGACGAACCCAACGTCGGCGGGGTGACGAGGTAGTCGATGGGCACAACCGCGGCCACATCGAAATCGTACTGGCTGACCACATTGTCCAGCATCGTCTCGATGTCCTCCTGCGAACCCTCATCGATGAAGTCACCCGAGGTGACCTCGCCCGAACCGACCAGGCTCAGCGACATCGACATATTGTCGGCCGCAGAGCGCAGCAGGTCCTGTTCGCGCTTCTGGTTCAGCTGGGAGAGTTGGATGTAGAGGAGGCTCGTCGTGAGCACCATGATGCCCACGAGCATGATCGAGTTCGCGAACATGATGCGCCCGGCAACGCCGAACTTCAGACGCCTGCTCACACGTGCCACTGGTCCTGTCAGTCCTCCTGACTTCACGACACGCTGATCCTTGGGCATGAGTCCATTCTGCCACCCACTGCGCCAACTCCCGGGTCAGGCGGAATCGCGACGATCAGGTTGGCGACAATCTCGTTTGCGACGGTCAGATCCCGAGACTGATGGGCCCGGAGGGCACAGCGGAGCACACGAGCACCTCGTCGGCGGCGATCCGCGCCGCGGGTTCGACCGGGTAGATGACCGACCCGGCCGCCAAGGACACAACACAGGTACCGCAGGAACCGCCGCGGCAGGAGTTGTCGGCGCGCAGTCCGCGCGCTTCCAGTGCTTCGAGCAGCGTCCCCTGCTGGGGCTCCCAGAGGAAGCTGGTGCCCGAATTCTCCAAGGTCACCTCGGCGGGCGAGCATTGGGCGATGGCCTCGCTCATGCCGGTGTTCGGGGAGGCGAAGATCTCCTGGTGCACGGCCGGGACTCCGGCCTCGGCACTGGCGTCGAGCACCGCACGGGTGAAGTCTGCGGGCCCGCAGACCATGACGTTGTCGCATCCGGCGAGCCAGTCGACGAGCTCGGCGTGGCCGGGTCTGCCCTGGCTCGCGGTGTCACGGTGGTGGGTCTCGACGGGAATCTGTCGCGAGTGGGCGCGCTTGCGCAGCCGGTCCCAGAGGCAGGCCGTCCGTTGGTCACGATCAACGTGGAAGAGCTTGATCTTCTCGGTTCCCGACAGTTCGGCTCCGCGCATGAGGCCGAGGCTCGGGGTGATGCCGATGCCGGCGGTGACCAGCGCGGTTGTGCCCCCGAAGACACGGTTCGCGGTCATGGTCCCGTGCGGCCCGGAGGCGAGGATGGACTGCCCGGGCGCGAGCTCCGCCACCGCTCGGGAGCCCTTGCCCTGGGTGCGCACCGCGACCCGGACGATGTCATCGGAGACATCCGTGATCGTGTAGGTCCGCCAGAAGGGTTCGCCGAGTTCGAGGTGGACGCGCAGGTTGGTGCCGGGTTCGTCGAACTCGCGGATCCAGCCCTGGTCATCGCGCAGGGAGACTTCGACGATGTCATTGCAGATCTGCTGGCTGCCCAGCACCGTCATGAAGCGCGGGGTCCGCGCGGTCTTGACGAGCTCTCGCGGGGCATCGTCTTCGATCTCGATCTCATCACCGGTGCTGACCAGGCCGGATTCCAGGATCCGACCGTAGACGCCGCAGTGCAGGTGCCCACACGCCGAGGCCAGGACCCGGGGGACGTTGACGTCGACGGCAGTCGTGACCGGGTTGACCGTGGTCGCCGGGCAGCGTTCGATCGCCTGGGTGATGGCCAGACGCACCCCGCCGAGTCGGACGATCTTGCCGATGAGTGCGAATTCCTCGAAGGGGGCGAGTCCGTCGACGAGGACGTTTCCGCGGAAGCGCAGCGGGTCGAGTTCGGTCTCATCCGGTCCCAACGCCGCCTGTCCGTCGGCGGTCTGGGAGATCGCGGCGACCGTAGCCGGGTTGATGATCGAGACACCCGCGGCCTGAGAGTCGAACATGCCCTGGTCCGCGACGCTCAGTGCGCGCGGGAAGTCACCCTGAGGGGGTATGCGCGCAGAGAGGAAGTCCGCCGAGGTGGCCCGTGAGTCCCGGTCATCCGTGCGAAACGTCGTGGTCTCGTTCTGCGGGGACGTCAGGGTCACGGTTGGGGGCGCGGACGGGGCAGCCGCCTCGGCGAGGTCGATGGCCACCCGCCACTTCTGCAGGTCGGTGTCATTCTTGAGCACCGTGAACGCGGAGTATCGGTGCCAGCTGTCGTCGGGGATGTCGAGGCTGCCGTTGGTGAACGCGGCGACACGGTCACCGAGGATGCCGCGGCCGGTGCGCACATCCGCCTCGGTGATCTCTTCGGCAGGGAACCCCTTGACGGGGAATCGGAACAGTCTGGCAACGCGCATGATTCGATTGTAGGAGCTTGGCGACGCCCGGCACCCACGGTGAGACCAATTGCACAAACGCCGAGGGGCTCCAGCTCAAGCCCGCGACAGGGGCATCGCCCCTTGACTCATACCCTAAGGGGGTATAGAGTATCGTCATGACTGAGCACCATGGATACACCCCGCAGAAGGACGCCCTTGCGAAGCGGATGAAACGGATCGAAGGTCAGGTCCGTGGGATCGGACGGATGATCGATGACGACAAGTACTGCATCGACATCCTGACCCAGGTCTCCGCCGCAACGGCCGCGCTGCACGCGGTCTCCATCAACCTCTTAGAAGAGCACATCGCTCATTGCGTGGTCGACGCCGCATCCTCAGGAGATGACGACGCCGCCCGCAAGAAGATCGAAGAGGCTTCAGCCGCTATTGCCCGACTCATCAAGAGCTGAATGACAGGAGACACATCATGACAACCACCACCGTCACCGTCAACGGAATGACCTGCGGCCACTGCGAGACAGCCGTCAAGGAAGAGCTCGGGGCACTGCCCGGAGTCACCGATGTCGCCGTTGAGCTCAATGCCGGCGGGGACTCCCCCGTGACCATCACCTCCGAGAAGGATCTCGACGAAGCCGCAATCAGCGCCGCCGTCGATGAGGCCGGCTACGAGGTGAAGTGATGTCCCGCGAAGTCGATCTCGACATCACGGGAATGACCTGCGCGTCCTGTTCGGCTCGCATCGAGAAGAAGCTCACCCGCCTCGATGGGGTCAGCGCCGAGGTCAACCTGCCGCTGAATTCCGCCCACGTCATCGTCGAATCCGAGCTGAGCGACGAGGATCTTCTGACCGCCGTCGAAAAGGCCGGCTATGGCGCCACCGTCAAGACCGCCTCGGCGAGCGGACCGGAGATCGTCGACTACGACCCCCGGCATCTGCGGCCCCGCTTTATCGGTTCGCTGATTCTGGCGGTGCCGATCGTGGCCATCTCCATGGTCATGAGCTGGCACTTCCCCGGCTGGGAATGGATCGTCGCGATTCTCGCCCTGCCGGTCGTGACCTGGGGCGCCTGGCCGTTCCACTCCGCCGCATTCAAGGCCGCCCGCGGACGGTCAACGACCATGGACACCCTGGTCAGCGTCGGAATCATCGTCGCCAGCGCCTATTCCTACATCACCCTGGGCCGGGCCGTCGCCGACGGCTACGGCTGGCAGATCCCCGCGACCTACCATGTGTGGTTCGAGGCTGCCGCCGCAATCACGGTGTTCCTGCTCATCGGCAAACTCACCGAGGACCGGGCGAAGAATCGGGCGACAGCTGCACTCAAGGCCTTACTGGGCCTGGGCGCACGCTCGGCAAACGTGGTCCGCGAAGGCACCGGAGACACTCGCGTCGAGGCCCAGGTCCCGATCGACGAACTCGTCGTCGGCGATGTCTTCATCGTCCGCCCGGGCGAGAAGATCGCCACCGACGGCGAGGTGATCGCGGGGCATTCCGCGATCGACGAGGCCATGCTCACCGGCGAATCGGTGCCCGTCGAGGTCGATCTCGGCGACGCCGTCACCGGCGCCACCATCAACACCTCCGGCGTGCTCGAGGTCAGAGCCACCCGCGTCGGGTCCGATACGACCCTGGCTGCCATGGCCGACCTGGTCAGCCGTGCGCAGACGGGCAAACCCGCCGTGCAGCGCCTGGCCGATCGGATCTCTGCCGTGTTCGTGCCGATCGTCTTCGCCACCAGTGCTCTCACGCTTCTGGCGTGGGGGCTGATCACCGGCGACTGGGCGATGGGTCTGCACGCGGCCCTCACCGTCCTCATCATCGCCTGCCCCTGTGCGCTGGGTCTGGCCACCCCGACGGCCCTGGCCGTCTCGTCCGGACGCGGTTCGCAGCTGGGCATCCTCGTCTCCGGGCCCGAGGCTCTCGAATCGACGCGGTCGATCGACACCGTTGTGCTCGACAAGACCGGCACCCTGACCACGGGTGTCATGACCCTGCTGGAGACCCAGCTGTCCGACACCGACTTCGCGGTCCTGGCTCGCCTGGAATCACAGAGTGAGCACCCGGTGGCTCGCGCGATCGTCGATGCCGCTGACACGAGGGCTGAGTCTCAGCCGGCCGCGCAGGCGAGCGCCGGGCTGGGACGAACAGTCGCCTCGGCGATGGATGATTTCGAGAACATTCCCGGCGGCGGGCTGCAGGCCACGATCGACGGCGCCGAGGTGCTCGCTGGTCGGCCCGATCTGCTCCGCGAGCGTGGAATCGACGTGTCATACACCTCCGATTCTGTGCCCACCGGGGCCACGATCGTCGCTCTGGCCATCGACTCGCAGTTCCGCGGTCTGACCTTCGTCTCCGATGAGATCAAGACCGGAGCTCCCGAGGCGATTGCCGAGCTGCATTCGCTTGGCATCGACACCGTCCTCCTGACCGGGGACAATGCCCAAGCCGCCGAGGTGGTCGCGGGCAAGCTCGCCATCACCGAGATCCGCGCCGATGTCCGTCCCGAGGGCAAGATCGCCGTGGTCAATGAGCTGCAGGCTCGGGGGCAGGCGGTGGCGATGGTCGGCGACGGCATCAACGATGCCGCGGCTCTGGCCGGTGCCGATCTGGGTATCGCGATGGGTTCGGGCACGGATGCGGCGATGGCTGCCTCAGACATCACCATGGTGCGTTCGGATCCCCGGCAGATCCCGCAGGCGATTCGCCTGTCGAGGAAGACGCTGGGCCTGATCAAGGGCAACCTGTTCTGGGCCTTCGCCTACAATACGGCTGCCGTTCCGATCGCCGCCCTCGGACTGCTGAGCCCGATGATCGCCGGAGCCGCGATGGCGTTCTCCTCGGTGTTCGTCGTCCTCAACAGCCTGCGGCTGCTGCGGTTCAAGTAGGACTCATAACCTGTCAGCCCTGGATGCGGGTAGTGCGGTCGCCCCATTCCTGGTTGCGAAGTTCGAACTTCTGGATCTTGCCGGTCGAGGTCTTGGGCAGGGCCTCGACGATCTCGACCTCGCGCGGGGCCTTGTACTTCGCGATCTGCGTGCGCACATGGTCGATGACTTCGGCCTCGGTGACCGCGGAGCCTTCACGCACGATGATGAAGGCCTTCGGTCGTTCGCCCCATTTGTCATCCGGGACACCGATGACGGCGACTTCGAGGACTGCCGGGTGCGAGGAGATTGCCTGTTCGATCTCGACTGTGGAGATGTTCTCGCCGCCGGAGACGATGATGTCCTTCGAACGGTCGCGCAGCTCGATGTAGCCGTCCTCGTGCATCACACCGAGGTCACCGGAGTGGAACCAGCCGCCCTGGAATGCCTTCGCGGTGGCCTCCTCGTCGCGGAAATAGCCCTTCATCACGTTGTTGCCGCGCATGACGATCTCACCGATCGTCTGCCCATCGGCGGGAACGTCGACCAGTTCGTCACCCGATTCGAGCGCGACGATGCGGGCCTGATCGGCTTGGACCATGCCGACTCCCTGCCGCGCCCGCAGTCTGGCTCGGGACTTGTCATCAAGGGAATCCCACGAATCCTGCCACTCGCACACCGTGTAGGGACCGTAGGACTCGGTGAGTCCGTAGACGTGAACGATCTGGAAGTTCAGTGCCTCCATCTCCCAGATGAGGGTGGGACTGGGTGCGGCACCGGCCATCGTGGCCGTCACTGCCTGATCGAGGGAATGCGCCTGTTCGGCGTTGATGACCGTGCTCATCACGGTCGGGGCACCGTTGAGGTGGGTGACTTCGTGCCGATCGATGAGGTCCCAGATCACGTCTCCGCGGACCTCGCGCAGGCACACCTGGGTGCCACCGGCTGCGGCCAGCGCCCAGCCTGTGCACCAGCCGTTGCAGTGGAACATCGGCAGCGTCCACAGGTACACGCTCTTCTCATCGTGGTCTGAGTGTATGACTTCGCCGAGAGCGTTGAGGTAA
Organism: Brevibacterium zhoupengii; assembly: GCF_021117425.1. Classification (NCBI taxonomy): domain Bacteria; kingdom Bacillati; phylum Actinomycetota; class Actinomycetes; order Micrococcales; family Brevibacteriaceae; genus Brevibacterium; species Brevibacterium zhoupengii. The sequence goes on from NZ_CP088298.1 coordinate 4,178,201, forward strand.
GCGCCCCGGTGTGAGTACATCACCCCCTTGGGTCGACCCGTGGTGCCCGAGGTGTAGTTGATCGACAGCGTCGCCCGCTCGTCCTCGACGCGCCAGGCGAGCTCGTTAGTGTCAGCCTCGGCGCCGGCGAGGAACTCGTCCAGGCTGGTCACGGTCGGTGTCGCGGAATCCGGGCGGACTGCCTCGGCGGAAGAGCCGAGCGTCGTATCCTCGACGTCGACGATGGCCTCAACCGTGTCGAGGCCATCGATGACCGGGGCGACGCTGGGCCACAGCTGCGTGTCGACGACCAGCAGCTTCGCCTGACTGTGGTTGCAGATGTAGCGGACCTCTTCGGCGGCCAGCCGGGTATTGATCGGCACGAGGACGGCTCCGGCCAGCGGCACGGCGAATTGGGCCATGAGAGCCTCAGGGAGGTTGGGCATGAGGTAGGCGACGCGATCGCCGGGCTTGATGCCTGCCGCACGCAGAGCATGCGCCCGGGTCTCAACAGCAGCTGCGAATTCCCGGTAGGTCAGTTCCTGGTCGTTGTAGACCACGGCGCGCTTGTCGGGAAAGACGTCGGCCGAGCGGCGCAGGAAGGACAACGGTGTCAGTTCTGTGTTCCAAGTCTCCATGGAAAAAGCCTACGACACCGCTCCATGGCCCCGCCGAGGTGGGCCTCAGCTGCCGTAGGACTCAGCCGCCGTAGGACTCGGCCGCCGAGAACGGGGTGCAGGCGATCAGCTCATTTGAGGATCGGGTAGGTCTGATCCTCATTCTGCGTGTCATTGCGCATCACCCAGTTGAGAATGCAGGCCATGGCGCTGACCAGGACGAATGCGGCACCGGCATAGATGAAGGCGAATCCGAATGCGGTTCCGTCCTGCCACGCACGGGTGACGATGATCGCCAGGACCAGTACGACGACGCCGCAGACGAGCCCCACTTTGAGCGCGTCCTTGTAGGACACGGTGCTGCTGGACTTCTTCTCAGACTTCGATGGTGCCATGTCCCCAGGATACCGGTCCCACCTGAGAATCAGGCCACCGAGGTCTCCCTGCAGCGGGTCGGCAGGGGCGTCTCTGAATCGCCGGAATCGCGGTGCGGGTGGACTACCCGGGCAGAACACGCAAAAATGTCTACGTGCCCATCCCCATTCGCCGCCCCTCAGTTGAGGCCGCGCGCTCGCTGAACTTCAACCAGGTCTCCCCTGGTCAGAAGTCGCGCCCGCGCACGGCGTTGAGGACAGTGATCGCAACCATCCTTGCAACGATCACGCTGGCTGGTGTGGCTGCATGCGGTCCGGACAAGGGCCTGCGAGTGGAACCCGAGGGTGAGACGTCCCCCACCCAGTTCGAACCGGCGAACACGGATTCCGGTCCGCCCAACAAGCCGTTCTCACTCACGGAGATCCGCAAGGCCATCGTGGCTTCCTCGGGAATCGCGGTGACCGGCAGGGCCACGGAGTCTGCGCAGGTCGTCGACGACTGCGAGGAATGCCTCAAATTCACGACTCCCTTCCTCAGCGGTGACAGGAAGTTCCAGGTCGTCACCGTGGCCAACCCGAAGCAGAAGAGTGAGATCGTGGCGGGCGCCGTCATCAGTGAGAAGGACGGCAAACCTCGGCTTGAGCTCATCGCCACAGGCAACCAGTTGAAACTCAGCCCAGGTAAGAATGGGACACTGGTGGTGCAGGAGGCGATGTATGCCGATGGTGACGATGCCTGCTGCCCTTCAGGTTGGTCGGTGCAGGTGTTCCGCCTGCATGAAGGTAGGTTTGAACCGGGTCAACGCTTCACGCGGCTTAATGGAGAAACGTAATGCATATTGTTCTGGTTGAGGATGACGAGGTCATCCGGGAAACGACCCAGATCGGCCTGGAACGGTTCGATTACACGGTGTCGGCATTTGCCGACGGCCGTGAGGGGTACGAGTTCGTCGCTGCACATGGTGCCGACGTTCTGCTTCTCGACCTCATGCTGCCCACCATGAACGGCGCATCGATCTGCCGGGCGGTGCGTGAGCGCTCCACCATTCCCATCATCATCATCTCCGCCCGCTCGGATGCGATCGACATCGTCCAGGCGCTCGAGGCCGGAGCCGACGACTACCTCACCAAACCCTTCGACATGCAGGTGCTCAACGCCCGCATCCGCGCCGTCGTCCGCCGCTTCATCACCACCGGCACCGACAAGCTCGGCTATTCCCCGACGACCGAGATGGGCGAAGAGCACGAAACCGTGATCGGACCCGGCGGCATGATCACCGGAGACGGCATCCCCGAGGTGCTCGGGGCCAGCCCCGGCATGGACACCCGCGAACGCCTCAAGGCTCAGCTCGAGTCCGACGACACGTACCTGGGTGCGGGCGGAAAATTCACCTCGGCGGATATGAACGCTGGTGGAGACGAGCAGATGATCGGCGGCGACGTCTCCGTTCCGCCTCGCCCGGACGGCTCACCAGCCACGCAGTCGGGGCCGAGCCACGGCGGCTACATGGGTGCGAGCAAGCCCCAATCCGCCAGCACAGATTCCGATGGTGAGCTCGGTCCGTTCCGCACGCGCCTGGGTTCGCTAGTCCTCGACACCGGCCGCCTGACCGTGGAGATCGACGGCGAAGAGGTTCACCTCACCCCCACCGAGCTCCGCGTCCTCCTGCTCCTGACCGAGCAGCCCGAACACGTCTACTCACGTGAGAAGATCGCCTTCACCGTCTGGGGATACGAATGGGCTGGCGACTCCCGTGTCGTCGACGTCCACATTCAGCGCCTGCGGAAGAAGATCGGCGCCAACATGATCGAGACCGTCCGCGGATTCGGATACCGCTTCGCGGGCTGATCGCATGTCACTGCGCTGGAAGATCTCCCTTCTCATCGTTGCCTCGGTCATCATCGCCGTGCTCTCCTGCTCGATCGTGCTGCGCCAGTCCGCAGCCCGTGCCGAGGACGACCGGATGCGATCGACGGTGACCGAGCAGCTTGCGAACTCCGTCGCGATCTTCTCCGAGACCGGGGTGCTCACCCTCAACGCCCGCATCGATGACCCGGCTCTGCCCAAGGATGCACGCGCCCAGGCGCTCAAGGGTCAGAGCGTGACGATGCGCTCCGAGGTCGATGGGGAGGAGATCGTGTGGGCAGCGGCTCCGATCGAGGTCGGCACTTATACCGAGGTGATCTCCGTGCGCGCCTCGACCAAGGACAGCCAGGAGCTCATCGGCCGCATCGACCAGGCGCTGCTGGTGGGTATGATCGGCTCCGCGCTGGTCGTCGGCGGTGTCGGCTCCATTGTGGCAGGACGCATCTCCCGCAGGCTGACCCTGGGCGCTCAGGCCGCGCGGAAGATCGCGGCCGGGGACACGAGCATCAGAATCGCCGATGTCGTTGACGACACGGATCAGGAGGTCGCGGCCTTCGCCTCGGCGGTCGACACTGCCGTGACACGGCTGACCGAGCGCATCGACTCCGAGCAGCGTTTCACGGCTGACCTGGCCCATGAGATGCGGACCCCGCTGACAGGGCTGGTCAACGCGGCCAACCTGCTCGAAGAGGATTCGCGTCCGGCCGAACTCGTCAAGGATCGGGTCAAGCGCATGCAGGTCCTCGTCGAGGACCTCCTCGAAGTCTCCCGCCTCGATGCGGGGCGGGCGAATCCCGAGTTCACCCGCGTCAACATCGACCAGGCGATCCGATCGCTGCTGGGCACGATGACGGCCTCCGGCGCCCTGGCCGGCCACGACATCGACACACAGTTCGCGGCTCTGAATTCAACGTTGGTCACCGATGTCCGCCGCTTCGAACGCATCATCTCGAATCTGCTGGTCAACGCCATCAAACACGGTGCGGATCCGATCCGCTTGGAGACGAGCACCCGCAGCATCACGATCACCGACTCCGGTTCCGGCTACCCGCCCGACATCGTCAACACCGGTCCGACCCGCTTCGTCTCCGCAGGTGGTGGCGGCATGGGCCTTGGTCTCGTGATCGCGCAGGGTCAGGCCCGCCTGCTGGGCATCCGACTCATCTTCAGCAACGACCCGATCACCGGCGGCGCTCGAACCGAGGCGATCTTCCCCGATCCCGAGGCTCAGGACCAGGCCCTCAAGCAGTACCTCGAAACGGCCTGAGCACTCAGCCGCAGTGCGCTGTCAGCTGCGCAGGTCACGCTGTGTGCCGTCGTCAGCTGCGCAGGGCGCGGGAGTATCGCCTGCGGTAGATGATCTGGGCGAGGCGGACGAAGGGCTCGCCGAGGCGCCAGATCCCCATTCCCGCTCGTGAGACGGAACGCAGCACGAGGAAGACTCGATCATCCTCAGCGTTGATGAGGATGAATGACTCTTCACCGGTGATCGGGTGCCCGGGCTTCGTCCCATAGGTGAAGCCACGACGCGCCTCGGACTCGAAGACTGTGATGACACGTGCCGGCTCGGGCAGGCGGAAGGGCCCGAGTCGCACGAAGATCGTCGGCTCCTGCCCGGCCCGAACCCGTGGAGTGCCAGTACCAGACTGCGTAACCCCGATGTCGAAGCCGCTGCGGATCTTCACCTCCCAATGCAGGAGCTCTTCGGCGCAGCGGTCGAAAGTCTCGCGGCCATGACCGACGAAGTAGGCTGATTCGAAGTTCCGGTAGCCTGCTGGCCGGTCGACCCACCGGGGTGAGAGCGGCTGAGTCAGTGGTTCCATGCCACCAACCTAACCGAATTCCGGACACATCATCGCCGTGCCGTTACCGCATCCCGGACACACCGGTGCCAAGTGTCCTGCGAACAAGTAAGGTGCCAAGTACCGACATTTACTCAATCGAATGTCCGCTAAGAGCACTTATCAGACCCACCACGTACGACAGGCACGGATCAAAGGAGAACCAAGAATGCGCACACTCAATGGAATCGATGAGATCACCTCGCTCGTCGGCACCGAGCTGGGCTCGTCGGAGTGGACGACGATCGACCAGGACGCGATCAACACCTTCGCCGATGTCACCGACGATCACCAGTGGATCCACATCGACGAGGAGCGCGCGGCAGAAGGCCCCTACGGAGCGACGATCGTCCACGGCTTCTTCACCCTGTCCCTGATCCCGAAGTTCTCCAGCGAGATCTTCACCATCGAAGGCGTGTCCATCCGCGTCAACTACGGGCTCAACAAGGTCCGCTTCGCTCAGCCCGTTCCGGTGGGTTCGCGCCTGCGCGGCACCGTCAGCGTCAACGAGGTCATCCCCGGGGACAAGGGTACCCAGGTCATCCTCAAGCACGTCATCGAGATCGAAGGCCAGGAGCGTCCGGCCTGCATCGCCGAGGTGGTCACCCTCCTCGTCGAGTGACCTGACTTCCACAGCACAATGGCGTTGACCGCCCCAGCTGACGCCAGCCCTCAGCTCGGGCGGTAGGCGTCGAGCATCTGGGCGACGCGGATGTAGCCCAGATGCGAGTATGCCTGCGGATGGTTGCCCAGGTGCATCTCCGCCACCGGGTCGTACTCTTCGGCCAACAGCCCGGTCGGCCCCAGCAGGTTGTCCACCTGCCGGAACAGGTCCCAGGCATCATCGATGCGCCCGACCTTGATAAAGGCCTCGATGAGCCAGGTCGTGCAGATGTGGAAGCCGCCTTCAAGGCCGGGCAGCCCGTCGTCGTACCGGTAGCGGAAGACCGTCGGTCCCACCCGCAGCTCGCGTTCGATGGCGTCCACTGTCGAGACGAAGCGCGGATCATCGGCGGGCAGCAGACCCGAGAGTCCCACGAACAGGCATGCCGAGTCGAGGTCGGTCTCGCCGTAGGCAACGGTGAAGGCCCCGACCTCCTCGTTGTACCCGTTCTCGAGCACATCGTGGGCGATCTCCTCGCGCAGCTGCCGCCAAGCCCCGGGGAGTTCACGACCGAAGCGTTCGGCGATCTGCAGCGCCCGATCGACCGTCACCCAGCACATGACACGCGTGTAGACGTTGTGTTTGGGCGGCCTTCTGGCCTCCCAGATGCCGTGATCGGCCTCGAACCACCGTTTGCTCACGGCCTCGACCATCTGGCAGGTCAGTCGCCAATAGGAATCCGGAAGATCGCCGAGGTGCTCGCTGAGATCGTTGAGGAGTTCCGTGACCGGACCGAAGACGTCGAGTTGGACCTGGTGTTCGGCCGCGTTGCCCACTCGCACCGGGCGGGATCCCGCATATCCGGGCAGGTGGGCCAGCACCGCCTCGGTGGTCAGCGCGGAGCCGTCGACGGCATAGAGCGGGTGCAGCTGTTCAGGAGACACGGTGCGGGCCAGGATTCCAGTGAGCCAGGACAGGAAGCCCTCGGCCTCACCGGTCGAACCCAACGCGAGCAGGGCGCGCACGGTCATCGAGCCGTCGCGCAGCCAGGTGTACCGGTAGTCCCAGTTGCGCACGCCGCCGATGCCCTCCGGCAGGGAGGTCGTGGGTGCGGCGAGGACTCCTCCGGTCGGTTCGTGGCACAGGGCGCGCAGGGTGATGGCCGAGCGGATGACCTCTTCGCGGTGGTGGCCGGGGATGTTAAGTGTGTCGACCCAATTGGTCCAGAAGTTCAGGGCGCGTTCGCGCACATGGTGCTCTCCGCCTGTGGCCATGTATCTCGCGTCGCCGGTGCCGGTGCCGCAGGCCAAGACCAGCACGACGGCTCCTCCTGGTTGCTGCGAGGGCACAACGACCGCCTCGGCGGTGTGTGACTGTCCGACATCGCTGATCTCGAAGTCGATGCCCGGTGCGATCAGGGAGATGGGTTCGGAGGTTCCGAGCACCTGCACTCCGTCGTCGGTGCGCACTATCTGCGTCGGCACTGTCGCGTAGTCGAGGCGTGGGGCGAAGCGGATCCGCGCTGGGGTGTCGCCGGTGAGCACGCGTACGACGATGGTGTCATCACTGTTGGCGTCGACCGGGGCGAGGTAGTCGAGGCAGCTGAGCCCGGGCCACCGGGTCTCCAGCAGCGTCGAGTGGGTGACGTAGCGCTGTGTCAGGGGCGCGGTGCCGGCCTCTGTTTCGACGGCGAAGAACCCGGCGGCCTCGGCGCCGAGGATCTCGGAGAACATCGATGAGGAGTGCGGCAGCGGGTGCGGCATCCAGCAGATGCGACCGCCCGGGTCCAAGAGTGCCGTCGACTGCCCATTGCCCAGCAGGCTGTGCCGGTGGATCGGGGTCGCGCGCCGGCCGAAGAGCCAGGATTTGCGCAGTTCGTAGATCGCGGCGAGGACGACAGAGACCTCGGCCGGTGAGCTGATCCTGTAGTCGGCGTGGGTGTCGCCGGGTTCACGGTCGACCTTGAGCCCCAGGTCCTGGTCCCCGAGCGTTTCGAGGGCGAATTCGTCTGCAGTGTCGTCGCCGATGAACACGACCACCTCGGCGCTGGTCTGGTGCCGCAGGCGCTGCAGAGCCTCGGCCTTGGACGAGGGGACGACCGAGAGATCGATGACCTGTTTGCCCCGAGTCGGGAAGATCGCGTGGGCCTCGACCAAGTTGCTGACCGCGTCTTCGACCCTCTGACGTTCGGCCTCGTCGAGTCCGCGCAGGTGCACGGCGGCACCGGTGGTCTTGTGTTCGATGATCGTCGTCGGCAGGGTCTGGAAGACGTCTCGCCGGAGACCGTCTAAGGCGGTGCGCTGCTCCTCGTCGAGGGTGTCGATGGCGACCGTGTCCGTCTCTCCGCCGTGGGAGCCGAAGAGGTGGACCTCTCGTGGCAGCCGTGACATGGCCGCGAGGTCGCGCAGGCTGCGCCCGGAGATCACCCCCGCCGAGGTGGTCGGGAGCAGAGCGAGCGCGCGCAGTGAGTCGACCGAGGCGTCCAGCGGGAATGCCTGGCCGGGGAGGTCGACGATCGGTGCAATGGTGCCGTCGTAGTCGGTGGCGATGAGGAGCGAGGAGGAGCGTGAGACCTCGAAGAGGCGGCGGAAGAGTTCCGGGGAGAGTTCGCGGCTGGCCTCGGCCAGGTCACCCAAGAGGCCGGATGAGCTGACGGAGGCGGCGATCGGAGTCAGCGGAGAAAGATTCTCGTAGTCATGCTCGACGGTACTCATCTCACCTCGGTCTTCTCGAGTTCGGCTGTGGTTCTCGTGTGATGGACCCTGCTGGCAGTGCAGGTCGTGGCGAGCGTGCAGGCTGCTCCGAGTCCACGGCCCGGGTCAGTTCTTGGTCTCGGGCCGATTCTGATCCTCTGGATCCTCGGGAGCATTGAGATCCTCTGGCGTGTTCAGTTCATCGAAAGAGTCTGAGTTCGCGTCGTTGCTGTCGTGTGTCTCTGCCTGGCCGGCCGCGACCTGTTTGGACTTGCTGATACGCGAATAGCCGCCGATGATGAAGATGACTCCGGCGATGAGCGTGGCCACGCCGGTGAAGCCGAGGATCCACAGTGCACCGAAGCCGTCTCCGAACATGAGGATCACGCCGAGCAGCACATGGCACGCCGCGGCGATGAGGAAGTCCGATGCCATGGGGTGGGTCTTGAGCTGGCGATAGTTCCACAGTTCGAGGAGACCGTGCAGCAGGGCCCAGATGCTCATGGCTGCGCGCAGTTCCGCCGGCTGCTCGGCGAGGAACAGGAACACGATCGCGGGGACCGTGATGATCGCCTGGCCGTAGACCGCTGTGCGCACGTTCAACGGCGAACGCAGTCCCTGGTAGACGAGCACCAGCGCGAACAGCACCAGGTAGCTGATCGAGAGGATATCGACGATGTCGACGCCCATCGACAGGTGTTTGGGGCTGGCGGCATCGCGTGGCCAGAAGACCGTCGCGAAGCCGAAGGCGACGCCGAGGATTCCGCGGACGACCATCGGAGCACCGAGTGCTTTCGACTCGGAGATGGCCTGAGGCAGTGCCTCGGGTCGCGGTTGCGTGGACTCGGTGCGCGGTTCGTCGGTACTCATCACGACACCAGTTTAGGTCTCTCACCTGAGTCTGTCTGGTGTTGGTCTGGACACAACCAGATCATGTATTTACGTAATTACGTACTTTGTGTATTATGGGCTTATGAGTTCGTTGTCGAAGGGTCAATCCGTACACGACTTCGAGGGGCGCTTGGCCGGGCTTGAGCGCAAGGTCGCCAGCCTGGAGAATGCTGTTCACACGACCGCACCGATCACCAAGGCTGAGTCCACTCTGGCGCCGAAGAGGACGAACCCGACCGCCGATGACGACGCCTTCTGGGCGCTGAACGGCCTCATCGATCGAGCAGGAGACGAAGGCGGAGTCGTCTACACCGGACATACCACTCCCCCGGGCGGCGAGCTCCCAGTGTCCTGGCAGATGGGGCTGCCGTCGGCGGCAATCAATGACCTCAATTTCGCCGAGGCGGCCCCGGCCCTTGCGGCACTGGGCCACCCGGTCCGCCTCGAACTCCTGCAGGCGATCTACGAGGGGACAAGCACCGTCGCCCAGCTCGGCGAAGACGAACGATTCGGCACGACCGGCCAGATCTACCACCACATCCATGCCCTGGCCGGGGCTGGCTGGCTCGAGAACTCGCGCCGAGGCCACTGGCGCGTACCCAGCCAGAAGGTCATCCCCCTCCTCACCCTCTTCCTCATCGGCACTCACTGACACGCAGACACGCACTGGCACTCACTCGGGAGCACTCATGAACACCGCCACCGCCTCCGAAAGCTCCAACACTCCTCGCCCACACTCAGCCCCAGACGAGTCGGGGACTCAGCGGACATGGGTCGCTGTGCTCACCGCCGGCATCGTGGGCGTACTGCTTCTGCTCATCACTCCGTTTCCACGTGGGTTCCAGGGCGAGACGACCGGCGACGCAGCTCTGGTCAGCCAGGTCGAGAACGCCCTCGACAGCGGGCACTGGCACCATGTGGCAGCGGCGAAGATCAATGGCGATGATGTCACCTGGGGAGGGGTCGGCGCCGACGAGAATTCCGAGTTCGAAATCGGATCGATCACGAAGACCGTCACCGCCGCGCTCTACGCCGACGCGATCGAACGAGGTGAAATCGACGAGAGAACCAACCTCGGCGAGGTCTGGCCCGAACTCGACGGTGAGGTTGCCGAGGTGACGCTGGCGTCAATCGCCACGCAGCGCTCAGGATTGCCCGCGCAGGAGCCGGCGCTGAGTTTCGGCGATGGCCTGGCGACATTCCTGTCGAGGTATATCCACACCGACCCCTATCGCGGGACTGCGACGGACCTCGCCGACTCGCTCAGGAACGTCGACGTGGGTCCGCAGGAACCCGAGTACTCGAACTTCGCATTCGGGATCCTCGGACAGGCACTCGCGACGGTCACGGACTCCAGCTACGGCGATCTTGTCAGGGAACGGATTACGGAGCCCTTGGGAATGACGGACACCTACGTGCCAAGAACGGCCGAGGGACTCTCACATGGCTACACTGCTTCTGGGCTGCGGGCAGCACCATGGACCTTGGGCGGGACCGCGCCCTCGGGTGCCATCAGGTCGACTGCCCATGACATGAGCATCTGGCTGCGTGCGACGGTGGACGGATCGGCCCCTGGCTCGAGAGCCGCCCAGCCGCGTGAGGACTTCGATGAGTCGGATCGCATCGGCTGGGCCTGGTTCACCACGAAGGATCGCAGTCCGAATCTCACCTGGCATAACGGTGGCACCGGTGGATACCGGTCGTTCCTCGGATTCGATCCGAAGACGTCGCAGGGAATCATTGTCCTCTCCGACTCGGCAATCTCCGTCGACGATGCCGCGGACGTGATCTCGACAAGCAACGCATCGTCGCTGGGTACGCAGCGCCCCTCGCAGGTACACGACGATCAGGCGGGAGGGAACTCATGAACCCCGAGCTCGTCTCTCAGATCGCATCCGCGATCGTGGTCGCGTGGGGCGCTTACTCTGCAATCAAGGCCTCTCGTGCTCACACCCGGACCGTGCTGCTGAGTAACCTCTTCGTTGCACTCGCCATGCTCTTGCTTGTCCGGCTGATTGCAGACTACGGCGGTTGGACCTCGTGGTTCATCTACGTGTGGCTGCTCTGCCTCGGCGCGTATGTATTCGGCGTGTACCTGGCAGCGAGGGCCTGGTCGAACCTTCCCTGGACCACGAATGGAGCTGCAGCCAAACGGTCGGAGATGACAGGCCTCGGGGTATCGGCCGTGATGACGCTGGCTGTCGCGGGTGCGCTGGTGATTCCCGGGCTTGTGTTGGGCTAGAAAACCCAGCCTGAAGGTCAAGGTGAGAACCACGGTGTGCATAGCAGGTCTACTTCTCTGAGATTGTCAGCGTCCCGTCGGAGTCGGTGACGGAGAATTTCGGCAATGGATCGGTGGCCGGACCGGCGAGGACCTCCCCGGTGGACGTTGAGAACTGTGAAGAATGGCAGGGGCAGGTGATCTTGTCTTCGGTGATGGTACGGACCTGGCAGCCCTGATGAGTGCAGACAGAGGAGAACGCGTGGAATTCGCCTTCCTTCGGCTGGGTGACCACATATGTTTCGTCGATAACGGTTCCAGAACCGACGGGAACGTCTCCCGCAGCGACGCTGGCATCGTCTGCTGAACCACTTGTCGGCGTCTCGGACGGGTCCTCGGACCCGCACGCCGAGGTCAGCGCCACCGAGGAACCGACGACAGCTGCGGATCCGACCATGCCGGCGGATTTCATGATCGTACGTCTATTGGTTTCCACTGTGCTCCTCAGTCTCCTGTGCATACGTGAACTGTGCGGTCTCCGTGCGATTGTTCGGCTTCCAGGGTAACGCGAAGCACTGACTCTCCCATATTCATTCACTCAGAGTCAGCCTGTTCCGTGCGGCGTCGCCGGCAGCAGTCCCGGGTCAAGCAGCAGTGTCGGGTCAACGGGATGTCCCGCTTTTGAATGCAGAAAGTGGTGGTGCGGACCCCGCCCCAAAAGGAACCGAAATCCACACCACCAGATACAAGTAAAGGCCACCCCCAAAAGGGAGTGACCTCTACTCAAAGAATATTGCGGCAGTCACCTACTCTCCCACAACCACCAAGTTGCAGTACCATCAGCGCGAATGGGCTTAGCTACCGGGATCGGAACGGTTAACCGGGCGTTTCCCCACCACTATCACCACCGCAAAACCCAACAGACCACCACCACCCCAAGCCATCAGCTCAAAGAGTGTCGTAGCGGTCCAAGAACCGTACAGCGAACGCGAACACCATCATGCAACATGACTCATAAAATATCTCGTCAAACCCATAGCGTGAAACACGCACACACCAACCAATGATTGTGGTTGATGAGTGATCGGCGTATTAGTACCAGTCAACTCCACACCTTACAGTGCTTCCATACCCGGCCTATCAAACCCATAATCTATAGGACACCTCACCCCAACTTAATGGGTTGGAAATCTCATCTCGAAGCAGGCTTCCCGCTTAGATGCTTTCAGCGGTTATCCTTCCCGAACGTAGCCAACCAGCCATGCACCTGGCGGTACAACTGGCACACCAGAGGTTCGTCCGTCCCGGTCCTCTCGTACTAAGGACAGGCCTCCACAAATTTCCTACGCACGCAGCGGATAGGGACCGAACTGTCTCACGACGTTCTAAACCCAGCTCGCGTACCGCTTTAATGGGCGAACAGCCCAACCCTTGGGACCGACTACAGCCCCAGGATGCGACGAGCCGACATCGAGGTGCCAAACCATGCCGTCGATATGGACTCTTGGGCAAGATCAGCCTGTTATCCCCGAGGTACCTTTTATCCGTTGAGCGACCACGCTTCCACAAGCCATGGCCGGGTCACTAGTCCCAGCTTTCGCTCCTGCTCGACACGTCCGTCTCACAGTCAAGCTCCCTTGTGCACTTACACTCGACACCTGATTGCCAACCAGGCTGAGGGAACCTTTGGGCGCCTCCGTTACTCTTTAGGAGGCAACCGCCCCAGTTAAACTACCCATCAGGCACTGTCCCTGAACCCGATCAGGGTCCGAAGTTAAGAAATCCAGTATAATCAGAGTGGTATTTCACTTGACGACTCCACCACCACTAGCGTGATAGCCTCACAGTCTCCCACCTATCCTACACAAACCACACCGAATCCCAATACCAAACTATAGTGAAGGTCTCGGGGTCTTTCCGTCCTGCTGCGCGTAACGAGCATCTTTACTCGTAATGCAATTTCGCCGAGTTCGTGGTTGAGACAGCAGAGAAGTCGTTACGCCATTCGTGCAGGTCGGAACTTACCCGACAAGGAATTTCGCTACCTTAGGATGGTTATAGTTACCACCGCCGTTTACTGGGGCTTAAATTCTCCGCTTCACCCTTACGGGTTAACGAGTCCTCTTAACCTTCCAGCACCGGGCAGGCGTCAGTCCGTATACATCGACTTACATCTTCGCACGGACCTGTGTTTTTAATAAACAGTCGCTTCTCTCTGGCCTCTGCGACCACCACCAGCACATCACCAAGCACGTTGGCTTCACCGGGATGGTCCCCCTTCTCCCGAAGTTACGGGGGCATTTTGCCGAGTTCCTTAACCACGATTCTCTCGATCACCTTAGTATTCTCTACCTGACCACCTGTGTCGGTTATAGGGTACGGGCAACACACAACCTCACGCCGATGCTTTTCTCGGCAGCATAGGATCACCAGATCACCCCACCACAAGTGGGGCGCCCATCAGCTCTCACACTACGTGTGGGGACGGATTTACCTACCCCCACGTGCTACGACCTTAGACCACGACTACCATCGCGTGGCCTGGCTACCTTCCTGCGTCACACCTCGCGCTTACCGACTCCACACTCAGGTCCTTGCCCACACACCAACCAGACATCCGAAGACATCACGGGTGAGTAGAAAAGTTAGTATCGTGTGTTTTGGTATTGACGGTTGAGCGTCGGTACCAGAATATCAACTGGTTGTCCATCGACTACGCCTGTCGGCCTCGCCTTAGGTCCCGACTTACCCAGGGCGGATTAGCCTAGCCCTGGAACCCTTGGTCATCCGGTGGACGGGTTTCTCACCCGTCTTTCGCTACTCATGCCTGCATTCTCACTCGTACCGGCTCCACCACTCGTTCACACGGCGACTTCACTGCCAGCACGACGCTCCCCTACCCAACACCCCACCATTACGGCTACTTGGGGTGCTGCCACAACTTCGGCGGTGTACTTAGCCCCGCTACATTATCGGCGCTCAATCACTTGACCAGTGAGCTATTACGCACTCTTTCAAGGATGGCTGCTTCTAAGCCAACCTCCTGGTTGTCTTCGCAACTGAACATCCTTTCCCACTTAGCACACGCTTAGGGGCCTTAGTTGATGGTCTGGGCTGTTTCCCTCTCGACAATGAAGCTTATCCCCCACTGTCTCACTGCCACGCTGAACCTTACCGGCATTCGGAGTTTAGTTGACGTCAGTAACCCGGTGGGGCCCATCAGCCATCCAGTAGCTCTACCTCCGGCAAGAACCACGCAACGCTGCACCTAAATGCATTTCGGGGAGAACCAGCTATCACAGAGTTTGATTGGCCTTTCACCCCTAACCACAGGTCATCCCCTCCATTTTCAACTGAAGTGGGTGCGGGCCTCCACGCGCTCTTACACACGCTTCACCCTGCCCATGGCTAGATCACTCCGCTTCGGGTCTAGGACACGCGACTCATTCGCCCTATTCGGACTCGCTTTCGCTACGACTACCCCTCTCGGGTTAACCTCGCCACGCACCGCTAACTCGCAGGCTCATTCTTCAAAAGGCACGCCATCACCCCAACAAAGGAGGCTCTGACGGATTGTAAGCACATGGTTTCAGGTACTATTTCACTCCCCTCCCGGGGTACTTTTCACCATTCCCTCACGGTACTATCCGCTATCGGTCATCAGGAAGTATTTAGCCTTACCAGGTGGTCCTGGCAGATTCACACGACATTCCACGAGTATCGTGCTACTCGGGCAAACACATATCGTCGGGGCCACATGTTTCGTCTACGGGACTCTCACCCACTCCGGTACTGTTTCCCACCAGCTTCGACTACACAAGGCACACATCAACGACTCGGTCATGCTGGACCGAACACGCATTCCCCACAACACCGCATACGCAACACCAGCACGTTTGACACGCACACGGTTTAGGCTGATCCAGTTTCGCTCGCCACTACTCCCGGAATCATGTTTTATTTTCTCTTCCTACGGGTACTGAGATGTTTCACTTCCCCGCGTTCCCTCCACGCATCCTATATATTCAGATGCGGGTCACCACACTCTCATGTGGCGGGGTTTCCCCATTCGGACACCCTCGGATCACAGCCCGTTTATCGGCTCCCCGAGGCTTATCGCAGATTTCCACGTCCTTCATCGGCTCCTGATGCCAAGGCATCCACCATGCGCTCTTACACACTCATCACACCCAAACAAATTGGTTGCAATCGTGTGTGCGAAATTTTTCACACTAAGATTTCACAAGAAAAATCACATTACATAACAACCCAAACAAATGTTCGGGCTGTTGATGCTCGCGTCCACTATACGATTCTCAAACCACTACCAAACACCACCCACACCACGAACAGCTTTTTCGACTGCGAGTGTGGACGGGTTGGTCCTGTTGGTTGAAACCACGTGCAACCATGACTGGTTGGTTTGTGATTCCAGGACCCAATAACGTGTTCGTTCTAGCCCACCATCATCACACCGTCGACAAGGCATGAACCTTAACGACGCTGTGCGGGTTGAGCGAAAATAATGATGTTCCACCCTTGAGCTCCCAACCGGCACCACGTTCGGGTGACACGTTGGGGTTCTGATGTGTGCTCCTTAGAAAGGAGGTGATCCAGCCGCACCTTCCGGTACGGCTACCTTGTTACGACTTAGTCCCAATCACCAGTCCCACCTTAGACGGCCCCCTCCCACGAGGGGTTGGGCCACCGGCTTCGGGTGTTACCGACTTTCGTGACTTGACGGGCGGTGTGTACAAGGCCCGGGAACGTATTCACCGCAGCGTTGCTGATCTGCGATTACTAGCGACTCCGACTTCACGTAGTCGAATTGCAGACTACGATCCGAACTGAGACTGGCTTTAAGGGATTCGCTAAAACCTCGCGGTCTCGCATCTCTCTGTACCAGCCATTGTAGCATGCGTGAAGCCCAAGACATAAAGGGCATGATGATTTGACGTCATCCCCACCTTCCTCCGAGTTGACCCCGGCAGTCTCCTATGAGTTCCCACCATCACGTGCTGGCAACATAGAACGAGGGTTGCGCTCGTTGCGGGACTTAACCCAACATCTCACGACACGAGCTGACGACAACCATGCACCACCTGTACACCAACCCCAAAGGGGAGGAACTGTTTCCAGAACGGTCTGGTGTATGTCAAGCCTTGGTAAGGTTCTTCGCGTTGCATCGAATTAATCCGCATGCTCCGCCGCTTGTGCGGGCCCCCGTCAATTCCTTTGAGTTTTAGCCTTGCGACCGTACTCCCCAGGCGGGGCACTTAATGCGTTAGCTACGGCGCGGAGAACGTGGAATGTCCCCCACACCTAGTGCCCAACGTTTACGGCATGGACTACCAGGGTATCTAATCCTGTTCGCTCCCCATGCTTTCGCTCCTCAGTGTCAGTTACAGCCCAGAGTCCCGCCTTCGCCACCGGTGTTCCTCCTGATATCTGCGCATTTCACCGCTACACCAGGAATTCCAGACTCCCCTACTGCACTCTAGTCAGCCCGTACCCACTGCACGCGCAACGTTAAGCGTTGCGTTTCCACAGCAGACGTGACCAACCACCTACGAGCTCTTTACGCCCAATAATTCCGGACAACGCTTGTACCCTACGTATTACCGCGGCTGCTGGCACGTAGTTAGCCGGTACTTCTTCTGCAGGTACCGTCACCCGTAAGGGGCTTCTTCCCTGCTGAAAGCGGTTTACAACCCGAAGGCCGTCATCCCGCACGCTGCGTCGCTGCATCAGGGTTTCCCCCATTGTGCAATATTCCCCACTGCTGCCTCCCGTAGGAGTCTGGGCCGTGTCTCAGTCCCAGTGTGGCCGGTCGCCCTCTCAGGCCGGCTACCCGTCGTCGTCTTGGTGAGCCATTACCTCACCAACAAACTGATAGGCCGCGAGCCCATCCCCAACCGAAAAAACTTTCCACAACCAAAGATGCCTTCGGTTGTCATATCCGGTATTAGACCCAGTTTCCCGGGCTTATCCCGAAGTCGGGGGCAGGTTACTCACGTGTTACTCACCCGTTCGCCACTCATCCACCCACAGCAAGCTGCGGGTTTCAGCGTTCGACTTGCATGTGTTAAGCACGCAGCCAGCGTTCGTCCTGAGCCAGGATCAAACTCTCCATAAAAAAATTATGTTACGAATGAATCCCAGCAAGACAGCCAACCAAACGATCACGGGGTGACCGCAGTCGGCTCAATGTTCATGTCCACACACGCTGGCGTGACCGCCCGGCGAAGGGCAGTCACAAATGTGTGACCATGTGATTGTCTTACCAGAAAAATAATGTTTCTGGCATCACTATTTGTTCAAACAAACACGCTATTGGATTCTCAAACCACAAACACTCACCCATCACCACAACCCAACATCTGGGCATGTTCACTGGGGGTGTCAGTTTCAATTTATATGGCTGCCAACCACGTTTCCGTGTGAACCAACTAAACTGTGTTTGTGCTGGTCACACCCGGTGAAAACCGTTCTCGAAGAGTTCGTTTTCTGCGGGGCAACGAGATACAACTCTAGACCAGGCCAGGCTCGTCGTGCAACTCGAAACCGGAAATCTGATCGTGACGCCCACCACACCCCTCAGGTGAGCCGAAATTCCACCGGCTGGCCCCCTCCGATCCGCAGGGCTCCGGCACCCGGATCCGCAGGGGCGGGCCCCTGCTAAACGTGGAGCGCACCGAATCGTAGGAGTTGCCCAGTATCCGGTGGCTCTGCCGCTGCGTTCCTCTTATTGCAGACCTCTATGCACCGGCTCATGACCCAACACTGTGCTGTGGGTTCGGCAGGTTCGGCCAAGTCAGGGCCGTCCACTAGCCTTGGTCACATGACTTCGGCTCCCACAACCTCTCCGCTTGACGTCCTCCATGATGTCTTCGGCTATGACGAATTCCGGGGCCAGCAGCAAGCGGTCGTCGATCAGATCGTAGGCGGAGGAGACGCCGTCGTCCTCATGCCCACCGGTGGTGGAAAGTCCCTCTGCTATCAGATTCCGAGTCTCGTCAGGCCCGGAACAGGCATCGTCATCTCACCTCTCATCGCGCTCATGGCCGATCAGGTCGCTGCACTGGAGAATCTCGGTGTCAGGGCCGCATACCTCAACTCGACACTCGACTTCGAGGAAGCACAGAACGTCGAAAGCGCACTCCTTGCCGGGGAGCTGGATCTGCTCTACCTGGCACCGGAGCGCCTGGTCCTGCCACGCACAATGTCCCTGCTCGAACGAGCCCAGGTCGCGCTGTTCGCTATCGACGAGGCGCACTGCGTATCGCAGTGGGGCCATGATTTCCGCAGCGACTATCTCGGCCTGGGAGTACTGGCAGAGCGCTTCCCCGATGTGCCTCGCATTGCGTTGACGGCCACGGCCACACCTGCCACTCACGCGGAGCTCACCGAACGTCTTCATCTCGGCGAGGCCCAGCATTTCGTCGCCAGCTTCGACCGGCCCAACATCACCTACCGCATCGAACCGAAGCAATCTGGTCGCTCCCAGCTCATCAGCTTCATCACCACAGAACACCCCGGCGACTCCGGCATCGTCTACTGCCTGTCCCGCCGCGGTGTCGAACAGCTCGCCGAGGCGCTCGAGGCCCGAGGGATCAACGCTCTGCCGTATCACGCGGGCCTGCCCTCAGAAGTGCGCGCCGAGCACCAGGCACGATTCCTCCGTGAGGACGGTCTGGTCATGGTCGCGACGATCGCCTTCGGCATGGGCATCGACAAACCCGATGTCCGCTTCGTCGCCCACCTCGACCTGCCGCGCAGTGTTGAAGGGTACTACCAGGAGACCGGCCGTGCCGGACGTGACGGACTGCCTGCTGATGCGTGGATGGTCTACGGCCTCGGCGATGTCGTCTCCCAACGCCGCCTCATCGAATCCGGAGACGGCGATCGAACCTACCAGCGCCGAGCAATGTCGCACCTTGATTCGATGCTGGCTCTGTGCGAAACCGTCGACTGCCGGCGCGTGCAGCTCCTGCGCTACTTCGATGAGGAATCCGAGCCCTGTGGCAACTGCGACACCTGCATCACTCCCCCAGTGACCTGGGACGCAACGGTGGCCGTGCAGAAACTTCTGTCGGCAGTCATCCGCCTCGACCGAGAACGCGGCCAGAAATTCGGCTCCGGACAGGTCATCGATGTGCTGCGCGGCATTGACAACGAACGGTCCCGCTCGGCCGACCACGAGAGCCTCAGTGTCTGGGGCGTCGGCAGCGATCTCAGTGAAACCCAATGGAAGACCGTGGTCCGCCAGGTTCTTGCCCGCGGCCTGCTCGAATCCCATGGCGACTACGGCGTCCTCGTCGTCGGCGAGACCGCCGGACCCGTCCTCCGCAGCGAGGTCGAGATCTCACTGCGCGTGGATCCCGTGAAGAAATCCGGATCGAAGAAGGCAGCTGCCAAACGCCGAGGTGGCCCAGAGGTCGAACTCGGCACCGCAGACACAGCCCTGTTCGAGGCTCTGCGTGCTTGGCGTGCCGATCAGGCGAAGGAGCAGGGCGTCCCCGCCTATGTCGTGTTCCCCGATGCCACCCTGTACGGAATCGTCGAGGCCAAACCCAGCACCATCGGCGAGCTAGGCCAGGTCAGCGGAGTGGGTCTGAAGAAGCTCGACCGCTATGGTCCCGGCGTCCTCGAGGTCCTTGAGTCCAGCGCCGCCTGATCGTGGGCTCAGTCGCTCATTCCTGTCCTGCGGCGAATGCCTCGGGTCCTTGTTCCACTGCGGCGGGATCCATCCACATGAACTCGATGATGTTGCCGTCGGGGTCGGCCATGCTGATCGAGTACATGAACCCGAAGTCCTGCGGTTCCTTGTTCTCCGATCCGCCGGCGTCGAGAATCTTCGCTCGTGTGGCGTCAACGTCATCACGGGAATCCCGGCTCAGAGCGGTGAGCACCTGCGCAGTCGAATGCGGATCAGCGATCGGCTTGTCGGTGAACGTCCCCAGGTACTCCCTCGTCAGAATCATGAAGAAGATACCCTCGTCCCATTTGAGACAAGCGGCGTTCTCGTCGGTGAATTCGGGAACAACCTCGGCGCCGAGATTGGCGTAGAACTTCTTCGCTCGATTGAGATCGGTGGTCGGGTAGTTGACGAAGATCTGGGTCATGACTGCTCCCTCGCAGCTGGTGTCCAGCAATGGGCTCAATATCCTCGTCCTCGCTCACCGGCATGTCAATAGACCGACGAGACTCATCAGTTCGTCTTCGTCACGGTGACGTCGATGGGTGTCGGGTTCGTGAAGATGTCGAAGACCGGGCAGTGAGCATCGACAGTCTGCTGCAGCTCCTGGTAGGCCTCGTCACTGTCGGGGCCCGTGATGTTCACGGTGACACGGACTGCGGAGAGTCCCGCTCGCACCGAGTCATCAGCACCGAAGAGCCCCCGAACATCGAGGTCACCCTCAGCTCTGACGTCGAGGTTCTCGAACGTCAGTCCCAGGTTGTGTGCGTAGAGGCGGTAGACGACTATCTGGCAGGAGATGAGGGCGCCGAGCGCGTATTCCACGGGGTTCGGTGCGGCATCGTCACCCGCCAAAGGGGCCGGCTCGTCGACGGTGAAGGTGTGCTTGCCAGCGGTGATGACCGAGGAGACCGAGCCCTGGGCGCTTCCTTTGGCCGAGAAGACCAGCTGCGCGTTCTTCTCCGAGGCGGCGATCCGGTCATTCCATGCCTGACCCGCCGAGGTGAGGCGTGCGGCACGATCCTCGGCACTGATGGCAACGGTCGAGACCGTTCCGCTGGTGGAATCTGTGGTGGTTTCTACTGTGGTGGTCATGGACATCTCCTTGGCGTGAGTGGTGTTCGCTTGAGTGATCCCCAGACTAGGAACACCGGCTTCCTGCAAGCGGGCCGATCGTCAGATTCCGACGCGCTCCGTCACACTCTCGAAATGCACCGACGCATACCGACATAACCTGAGTGCCTGCCCGGCGAGCCCGGCGCCCGTCGAAAGCTCGTTCCCGTGCCACATCGGGGGAACAAATCTCATCCTTCTGACGGACAACACGCCTGATCAACGACTCATAGGGTTGAGGAATGAGCGAAACCCCACCCCGAAGTCGACTCTCAACGACGACCCTCCTCATTTCAGCCGGAATCGTCTTAGGCATCGGTGCTCTCGTCTTCGGAACTGCCGTCCTCATCGGACTCACCGTTCCAGGTGCGCGGGCGCATTTCGATAGCCTCATCGTCACTGTGCTGCTCGTGCAGAGCGCAGGGACTCTATGGGCGCTGACGTTCACCCTGAGCCGCCGCGGTCACCGACTCTCGGACATCGGCTTCGCCCGCCCCTCTCTGCGCCTCTTCCACCTGCTGTGGCAGATTCCCACAGCTGTGATCGTGGTGCTCCTCACGCAGGCCCTCGTCTTCGCGGTCACAGGCTCGGACCCTGTCAGCGACTCAGCGACCGATTCGCTGGCAGGAAACGCCGGCGCCGCCGGTGCGATCGTGATGTTCGCCGCCGTCGCAGTCATCACCCCGTTCTGGGAAGAGCTTTTCTTCCGCGGCCTGATCTTCGGCTTCGTTCGTGACCGCCTCGGCACAACATGGGCGGTTGTCATCAGCGCCGTCATCTTCGCGCTGTGCCATGGCGTGCCAATTCTCCTGCCCTACATGCTTGCACTCGGCCTCTGCCTAGCACTGCTGCGGGTGTTCCACGGCAATCTGTGGGGCTCGCTGGGCCTGCACATCACGATCAATTCGACGGCGTCCATCGTCCTGCTGCAGGCCGCATTCGCGTAAGGAGGCGCCGTCGACCATCCTCGCTCGAGGTGCTTCCGGCACGGCGTCCTGAATCACGGGCGGTGATGCCCGAACACAAGACTGGTCTGCGTGTGGGCGATCATCGGATCCGAGAGATGCGCGTCGATGAAGTCGTTGAGTCCCGTCGGATGGGCGGTGGCGATGTGCACGAGCAGGTCCCGCTCCCCCGACACCTGGAAGACATCAAGAGTCTCAGGTGCCCGAAGCAGTCCCGCGATGACATCGCTCATCTTCGACCGTCCCACCGGTGACATTCGCACGGAGATCATGCCGAACACGTGCAGACCGAGCGCTTCGAAATCGATGTCGGCATGAAATCCCTTGATGATGCCACGCGATCTCAGGGCACTGACTCTCCCCGAGCAGGTCGACGGAGCAAGCCCCACCCGGCCGGCGAGGTCCTTGTTGGAGATCCGAGCATCGGAACCGAGCTCACGCAGGATCGCCAGGTCCACCTCGGCGAGGTGGGAATCGTTCGATTCAGCACGATGATCGACGATCAATTCCGAATTCACCACAGAACTCACTTCCAATTCTCGTCATCTGTTCGGATTGACTCGATGATATCCGTGATCTGAGTAGTCTGTGAGGTGAACCGGACCAACCGACCCGATGAAGGTGAGTCATGACGACCCTCGAGCGATCAGCCTGCGAACTCCTCGACCGCGACGATCCTCTGCGCAAGCTCAGAGACGAGTTCATCCTCCCCTCCGACACGATCTACCTTGATGGGAACTCACTGGGAGCCCAGACGAAGGGCGCGGCCGGACGAGCCCAGGAGGTCATCGAGGACGAATGGGGCAGCGGCCTCATCCGCTCCTGGAATACGGCCGGCTGGTTCGATCTGCCGGCAACATTGGGCGAGAAGGTGGCCGGCATCGTCGGTGGTGGGACCGGCAGCACCGTCGTCACGGACACCACCTCGATCAACCTGTTCAAAGCCGCATCGGCCGCGCTGAAGATGCAGGCCGCCGATGCACCAGAGCGTCGCGTCATCCTCACCCAGCGGGAGAACTTCCCCTCCGATATCTACATGCTCCAAGGCCTGGCCGAGCAGCTCGACGACGGTTACGAGGTGCGTCTCGTCGACGACGCCGAGGTGACCGCCGGGTTCCCGGACACGATGACCGACGAGGTGGCCCTCGTTGTCCTCACCCACGTGAACTACCGCACGGGCCGCCTCTTCGACATGGCCACCACCACCTCGGCGATCCATGCGGGCGGTTCCCTGGTGATCTGGGATCTGTGCCATTCGGCGGGAGCCCTGGAGATCGACCTGGCCGGATCGGGCGCGGATATGGCTATCGGCTGCACGTACAAGTTCCTCAACGGCGGGCCGGGTTCACCCGCTTTCATCTGGGTCTCCGAGGCACTGCAGAATCGTTTCACCCAACCGCTCTCGGGCTGGTGGGGGCACGCGAAGCCCTTCGAGATGTCGCCGGACTATGCTCCAGCCGAGGGTATTCGCCGGTATCTGACCGGCACGCAGGGCGTCATCTCGATGGCAGTGGCCGAATTGGGCCTCGACATCGCCAACAGCGTCGATATGGCAGCCGTGCGACGGAAGTCCCTGCAGCTGTCCGACCTCTTCATCGAGCTCGTCGAATCTCGCCTGGCCGATCATCCCGTCCAGATCGTGACCCCGCGTGAGCACGCTCATCGCGGGTCACAGGTCTCGATCACCCACCCTGAGGGATTTGCCGTGATGAGTGCGCTGATCGAGCGTGGAATCATCGGCGACTATCGGGAGCCGGAAGTCCTGCGCTTCGGCCTGACTCCGCTCTACATCGGCTTCAACGATGTCTGGGACACCGTTGAGGCGCTGCGTGAGATCCTCGACAATCGGCTCTGGGATGCGCCCCAGTACAAGGTCCGCGGCGCCGTCACCTGAGCAGTCGCACCTGGTCACACGGTCACTTGAGGCAGGCTCACCCGACCCGTCGCCCACGTCCTGCCAACACGTAGGCGCCGATCCCGATCGCGCCGATGGCCAGAACCGAGCCCCCGATCGTCACAGCCTGCGGGATCGTGGCGATGGTGCCGAGGACGCCGACGGTGACCCCGGAGAAGGTCTGCATACCGGGGCCGAACATCGAGTAGGAGCCGATGACTCGGCCACGGATCTCGGTCGGAGCTTCGAGCTGGATGATCGCCATCTCGGTTGATTCGGCGGTGATCTTGCAGACTCCGGCGAGGACGAGCACGATCAGCGCCAGCCACAGGTGTGAGGTGAAGGCGAAGACGATCGAGCTCGCCCCGAGTCCGGCGGCGGCGACCGCGGCTGCTGCTGGGGTCGGTCGCACCCAGCCTGTGGCCTCGAGGAAGAATCCGCCGAGCACACCCCCGGCGCCGAGGGCGAAGAGCAGCAGTCCGTACGTGAAGTCACTGTCTCCACCTGGGTCGGTCAGCAGCCCGCCGAAGACCGGCATCGCCGTCTGCAGCACTGCTCCGATGGTGATCGAGGCGAGCGCCGCCAAGAGCAGCATGCTGATGATCGACCGGTTGTGACGGACGTCGACGAGCACCCGCAGCGACTGCATCAGGGTCGTGCGCGTCTTGTTCGGACTCCCGCTCCTGGTGTGCCCGGTGAAGGGTGTGCGCATGAGGAAGATCGTCAGAGGCAGATAGAAGATGATGTTGATGAAGATGCCCCAGGTCGGGCCGAACGACAGCAGCAGCACCGAGCCGACGACCGGCCCGAACAGGATCCCGAGACTGCGGAAGGTTGCGTTGATGCGCACCGCGCTGGGCAGTTCGGAACGTCCGGCGAAGTCGTAGAGCATCATCTGCTCGGCCGGGCCCCACAGGCATCCGGCCAGTCCGTGGATGACGAGCAGCACGCAGGCCTGCCACAGCTGCAGCGAGTCGGTGAGGAAGAGGATGCCCCAGCACAGGGACACGAACATGAACAGTCCCTGACCGATCTGGATCAGCCGCCTGCAGTCGAAGCGCTCCGCTAGAGAGCCTGCGTAGACGGAGAGCAGTAGGAACGGCAGCCAGTGGCTGATGAGTTGGAACCCGACGAGGGCCGGGGATTCGAACTTCTGCCACAGCACCCAGTAGGTGATGACGTGTTCGATGTTGTCACCCATCATCGCCAGCCCGGACCCGACCAGGTAGGGCGCGGTCTTCCAGCTGCGCAGCACCCCGAAGCGGCGCGGATGTGCCGAGCTGTCGGCTGAATCGTCTCGGATCTCACTCACTCGGCCCATTCTGGCACCGTCGCAGCCGGACCGAACCCGACGTACCGAAGCGTGGAACCCGATGTCGTCGAGGCAGCTCTGGCCTGGCCATGGACGAGACCATTGATCTCGCCCGGAAATGGGGTCACCATTGAACTGATCGAGGAGGATCAGATGTCAACGAGCACATCCACAAACCAGCCACCACTCGCCTCACAGAGAGAGAAGACCGCCCTCATCGTCATCGACGTCCAGACCGCAGTGATGGCCGCATCATGGAATGCCGCCGAGGTGACCGGTACGATCTCCAAATTGATCGACCGTGCCCGAAACGAGGGAGTCGAGGTCATCTGGGTCAGGCACAGCTCCGGAGAACTGCCCGCAGGCACGCCGCAGTGGCAGATCGTCGATGACCTCTCGCCGGCCGATGACGAGACCATCGTGGAGAAGACCCACGGCAGCACCTTCGAGGACACCGACTTCGAGGACGTGCTCGCGTCCAAGGACGTCGGCCACCTCGTCGTCACCGGCGCACAGTCCGATGCGTGTGTGAGGTCGACGATCCACAGCGGGTTCGCCCGCGGCTACGATGTCACGTTGGTCTCCGATGCGCATACGACCGAAGATCTCAGTGACTGGGGTGCGCCTCCCCCAGAGCAGGTAGTCTCCCACACGAATCTCTACTGGGGCTTCGAATCAGGACCGGGGCGAACCGCCCGAGTCCAGGAATCATCAGAGGTCGACTTCACTGCGCCGTGATTCCTGACATCATGGGTTCATGAGTGAAGACACCCGCAGCATCGAACTGACCAGGATCGCAGAGAACCACTACCGCGCCACGGCACCGAGCGGTGCAAGCATCGAATTCGGTCGCGGTGAGGGCCTGATGACACCCGTGGAGCTTCTGCTCGCGGCTGTTGCCGGGTGCTCCTCTATCGATGTCGACACCGTGACCAGCAGGCACACCGAGCCGACTCGCTTCGACGTCTCGGCCCAGGCTGACAAGATCGACGAGGATGGTGCCTCCCGCGTGGACAATGTCCATCTCGACTTCAACCTCGCCTTCCCCGATGACGAGGACGGTCGCAAGGCCGATGCCCGCGTCGAGAGGCTCGTCGGCCTCTCCCATGACAAGTACTGCACGGTCTCGCGCACGGTCGAGCACCCGACGAACGTCGACTTCAGCATCCACCGCGACTGACCCTCGCCGAGGTAGGGGCTCAGCTCTCGGCCAGCCGTTCCCGTTCGACGTCGATGTCGAAATCGGCCGCCGGCCATTGTGGGTCGATGTCCCGCAGCGCATTGAGCAGGAGCCGCTGAACCGCGATCCGGGCGTACCATTTGCGGTCGGCGGGGACGACGTACCACGGGGCCACCTCGGTGGAGGTGCGTTCGAACACTGTCTGGTAGGCGCGCATGTAGTCGGGCCACATGAGTCGCTCGTCGACGTCACCCGAGTTGTACTTCCAGTACTTATCCGGGCGGTCCAGGCGCTCCATCAACCGGTCCTTCTGCTCATCGGGGGAGATGTTGAGCATGACCTTGATGATGCGCACACCCGCCTCGGCGAGCTGTGCTTCGAAGTCGTTGATGGCGGTGTAGCGACGCTCGATCTCTTCGCCATCGGCGAGCTCACGGACCTTGCCGATGAGCACATCCTCGTAGTGGGAGCGATCGAAGACGCCGATCATGCCGGGCCCGGGCACGCGCGGTCGGATGCGCCACAGGAAATCGTGGGAGAGCTCCTCCTTCGTGGGGGCTTTGAACGCGGCGAGCGCAACGCCCTGGGGATCGACTGAGCCGACGACGTGGCGCACGATTCCGCCCTTGCCGGCGGTGTCCATTGCCTGGAGGATGAGGAGAACGGCCGGGCCCGACTCCTCGTCATGATGGGCGGCGAACAGTCGCTCCTGGAGATCACCGAGCTCGGGAATGCAGGCCTTGAGGTCCTTGCGTCCGGACTTCTTGTTGCCCTCGTATCCAGGGGTCGAATGCGGGTCGACTTCGTCGAGCCGAAATCCTTTGCCTGCCCGCAGCAGCGGCTGCGGATCGGTGCTCCAACTCTGCGTTGTCTTCTCGCTCATGGCTTCATCTTTGCAGGCAGGAGGGTCAGCGTCTATAACCGTGGTGATCTCCGGCGATTGCTGTGGCGATCTCAGCGGGTTCTGCGCGCTCAGTCGGGCTTGCGAAACACTGAGGGCAGTTTCTTCATCTTCTTCGGCGTCTCTCGATACGACCACTGCCGCATCGGCTGCGGGACCCGCCACTGCAGCTTCCAGGCCAGCATGCGGAAGGCGAAAGCGAGGCCTGCGATGATCAGCGACAAAACGTTGTTGAGGATTCCTGTCGCATCGGCGATGAGAGTCAGCCCCGCTCCGAAGAGGGCGGGGATGAGGTACAGGTCGGTACCGGTGAAGATCGCCGGGTCCTCGCTGGCCACCGCGTCGCGCATGAGTCCGCCGCCGCAGGCCGTGAGCGCACCCATGAGCAGCGCCGCCGGGTAAGTTGCACCGGCACCGAGGGCGATCGTCGTGCCGGTGACACTGAAGATGGCGAGCCCGATCGCATCGAAGGTCACGATCCAGATCCGAGCTCGCGAGACGTGCTTGCCGATGAGGTATATGAGGAGGGTGGCGATGATCGGCGGGGCCAGATAGATCGGCTGACCGAGCGCGTTCGGCACCCGGTCGAGGAGGACATCGCGGATCATGCCTCCGCCAATGCCCGTCATCGTCCCAAGGACCAGGCCCCCGGTGATGTCGAAGCCCCGCCTGGCGGCCAGGAGGACTCCCGAGACTGCGAAGACGAAGGTGCCGGTGAGGTCGAGTGCGAGAAAGACTGCTTCCTGAAAGTCCACGCGCTCCTCCCCTTCCGACTCATCAACGGTGCATCCCGCGCACCGATCGGTACGCGGTCAGCATTGCCGGCGCCGGATCTCGGTTCTCGACGCCTGGTCACCACTGTAGTATCCCCTCGCCGAGGCGGCAGTGCGCCGGGAAGTCAGCTGAGCTGGAAGTTGTCCGGGTTCTTGTATTCCTCGATCTCGACGCTCGGGCTGCCTTGGCCCTTGAGCAGCTTCGAGATCGGGCACCTGGCGTGGGCTCGTCCGGCATACTTCTCGGCGTCGGCGTCGGAGACGCCGTCGATGGAGATATAGGCCCGGGGCACGAAGTGGAATCCGGCATTGGACTCTCCGTGCAGGTCGACCTCGACCCTGACTCGGGACAGGGCCTCGACCTGGTTGACTGCGAGCACGACCTTGAGGGTTTCGCCGAGGCAAGTGCTCCATGCCATGGCGAGGAACTGTTCGGGGTTGCTGCCCTGATCGGTATGTGAGGTGGGTGCTGTCGCCAGAGTCATACCGTCTTCGACTCGGACCTCGCCCGAGGTCCCGCCGAGGTTCTCGACCTTTGCGGTGTAGATAGGTGCACTTGCGCTTCTTGGTTCGTCCGAGTCTCCGCTTGGCGCCTGCGGCTCGGCGTATCCTGGGTTCTCAGTCATTGCACTATGCTACGTCAGCTTGACGGCAAGTTCACTGGTAATTTCGTGAGTGAGATGCGCCCCGTGAGCGAATCGTTACTCCCGGCTGACCCATCTGAATCGCGCCGTGCTCCGAATCTTCGTACATGAGAAGACCACTTCATGCCGCCCTCGCCGGGGTCGTCGCCACGATTGTCCTGTTCGGTGTCGCCGACCTTCTGGCCCGTGCCTTCGGTCCGCCGGCCGCACCTCTGCTGGCATTGGGCCAGACGATCATTCCGCTCGCTCCGGCCGGTCTCATCAAACCTGTCATCGATTTACTCGGGCACAATGACAAACTGTTCCTGATCCTCACCACCGGCCTCGGCGCTCTGGTGCTCGGAGGGCTCATCGGATGGCTCGCATCCCGTCATCTCCGCTCAGCGACTGCGTTGCTGGGGTTGGCGGGCCTCATTCCCATCATCGTCATCCTCGTCCGTCCCGAAGCTGAGGCCCTTGACATCATCCCGACCATCATCGGACTCGTGCTGGGCCTGGCAGTCTTCCGTCTTCTCATCGGCCTCGCACCCCAGCCGGACGTGGAGAATGAGCCCGAGTCCGAATCTGCGACCCCCTCTCGGCGCCGCTTCTTCGTCATCACCGGTGTCATCGGTGCTGCGGGAGCCGCGGCCGTGGCAGCGGGCCAGACCGTGGCCTCCTTGGCGCTCGACGCCGGGGCCGCGGTGGCAAAGTTGGTGCTGCCGAAGCCGGCGAGTGAGGCTCCCCCGATTCCCGCCTCGGCGCATCCGGACGTCAAGGGCCTGGCACCCTTCGTCACGAACCCGAAGGATTTCTATCGCATCGATACGGCCCTGGCTCCTCCGGTCATCGATCCGGAGGAATGGTCGCTGAGGATCCACGGCATGGTCGAAACCGAAGTTGTCGTCACCATGGACGAACTTCTGAAGCTTCCTCTCAACGAGCACCACATCACGCTCACCTGCGTATCCAATCCCGTCGGTGGTGACCTCGTCGGCAATGCCACCTGGCTGGGCTACCCCGTCCGTGAACTCTTGGCTCGAGCAAGACCCCTCAAGAACGCAGACATGGTGCTCTCGCATTCGTTCGACGGCTTCTCCGCCTCCACCCCGATCGAGGTCCTGCTCGATGATCGTGATTCGCTGCTGGCCGTCGGAATGAACGGCCAGCCGCTGCCGCCCGAGCACGGATTCCCCGCTAGGTTGGTCGTGCCGGGTCTCTACGGCTTCGTCTCTGCCACCAAATGGGTCACCGAACTCGAGGTCACCCGTTTCGATGAGAAGACGGCCTACTGGACCGACCGCGGCTGGGACGCCAAGGCACCCATCCTCGTCGCCTCCCGCATCGAAGTGCCCAAACCTCTGGCGAAGGTCGCGGCGGGTGACCTTGCCGTGGCGGGCACGGCCTGGGCGCAGCGAAGCGGCATCAGCAGAGTCGAGGTGAAGCTCGACGATGGGGAATGGACGCAGGCCGCCCTCGGCGATGAGGTCAACATCGACACCTGGCGCCAATGGAAGACCGGATTCAGCGACGTCAAGGCAGGATCGCACACCGTCACCGTCCGAGCCATCGATCAGGACGGGAATATTCAGACCGCCGAACGCAGGAAGTCCATCCCCAACTCAGCGACCGGGCACCACCACATCCAGTTCCGCGTCGAATAATTCTCAAGAAGATCCGGCAATCACCCATCCAGAACCTCATGGGCTGCGAATACCAGGTACACAGCGAGCAACGAAGACGATTTCAGAGCTGTGCGCTGATAGGCACCACCGTTGATGCACCACCTTCACAAGGAGAAGAACGATGAAAACACTGCTTCGCAATCGCACCGCAACCGTCCTGGCAGCCGGCGCCATCTCACTCATGGCTTTGAGTGGCTGCTCGAGCATGGGTTCGGACTCCGAATCCGGTGGCGAAGAGACTCAGGCAGAGGAATCGGGCGAGAGCTCACAGGCTCCGGAAGAATCAGCAGACTCCGCCATGGCTGACTCGAACCTCGTCGGCCCGGGCTGCGCTGCCTACGCCGAAGCCAACCCAGATGGCGGCGGATCCGTCGAGGGAATGGCCCAGGACCCGGTCGCCACCGCCGCATCGAACAACCCGATGCTCAAGACGCTGACCAAGGCCGTCTCCGGCAAGCTCAACCCCGACGTCGACCTCGTCGACACGCTCAACGGCGACGAGTTCACCGTCATCGCTCCGATCGATGATGCCTTCGCCGATGTCCCCAAGGACGACTTGGACGCGCTGGCCAAGGACTCGGACATGCTGACGAAGGTGCTGACCTACCACGTCATCCCCGGACAGCTGTCTCCCGATGAGATCGCCGGCGAACACGAAACCGTCGAAGGCTCGAAGGTGAAGATCTCCGGTGAGGGCGAGGACATGAAGTTCGACGACGCCGGACTGGTCTGCGGCGGAGTTCAGACCGCCAACGCAACCGTCTACATGGTGGATGCCGTGATGATGCCCTCGAAGTGACATCCCAGCTTCACAGAATTGTGGCCAAGGACCGATTTCGACATCTCGGATCGGCCCTTGGCCACATATCTTTTCCCCCAGAACCTGGACAACGACCAATTCTCAGCTCAGCGAATGACATGATTGGGCAATGAGCTCAGACGATCCCTCGGCACCAGGCCATGGACCACCGGGTGGCGATCTCCCAGCGCCGGCTGGTGGGACAGCCACAGCAGCCGATCCCAGCGGTGACCTGCTGCTGCGGATCGCCGACGGTGATCGCGCCGCTTTTGAAGAACTGTTCGTCGCCCAGTCCCGCATCCTCATGGCAGTGATCCTGCGGATCGTGAGAAGTCAGTCCCTCGCCGAGGAGGTGCTTCAGGAATGCTTCACCGAAGTCTGGACCCGGTGCACCGGGTTCGACCCCGCACGGGGAACCGGCAGGGCCTGGCTGATCACCCTGTGTCGCAGAAGGGCCATCGACTGCGTCCGCAGCGTCCAGGCCCAGCAGGATCGCGATCTGGCCGACGGGCTGCGGTCCTCAGCGGGGATGGGAGAACAGGTCGAGCAGACTGTCATCGACAAATCGGAATCGGATCGCACGGTGACGGCGCTGAAGATACTTCCCAAGGAGCAGGCACAGCCCATCGTCATGGCCTTCTATCAGGGCCTGACCCACGCTCAGATATCTGAGCGCCTCAAGGTGCCCCTCGGTACCATCAAGTCACGGATCAGAGACGGAATGAAGAAGCTGCGAGAAGAGTTGGAGGCAAGCCGATGAGCACCGATCGTGACTATCTGGCTGCCGGTCTGGCACTAGGCGGACTCAGCGACGCAGAACTCGCCGAGGCGCAGGCCCTTGCCGACACTGACGCCGATTTCCGCTCCGAAGTCGCCGCGTACTCCGACACCATGGCGCTCATGGCCGAATCCGATGCGGAACTGGCCGTTGATTCGGCAGCTGAACCCTCTCCAGCTGGGCCTTCGACGGGCACACCCGAACACATCAGTGCGGCCACCCGGGACGCAATCCTCGCGATCCCCGGCGCCCACACACAGATCCAGGGCACACCATCTGAGCCACCGCGCCAAGAGCAGGAAGAACCGCACCCGGAGCCGGAAACATCACGCCAGGAGCAGTCAGCAATGTCTGCGCCGAGGCAGCACGCTCCAGCACAGTCTGAATCCGTAAAGTCTGAATCAGCACCACCGGCAGATCTGGCCGAGCACCGCCGCAATCGCCGCCCATGGGTGGCCTGGACGGCGGCAGCGGCCGCAATTGTTGCTGTCGCAGTCCTCGGGGCCAATGCCTGGCAGCTGCAGCAGGAGCAGAACGAGCTTGAGGAGAAGTTGGCCTCGACTCAGCAGCAGCTCGATGACTCCGCTCGTCTCATGGAGGCTGGAGATCTGCGGACGAGCAACGCCGATCTGCCCGAGGGTGGTTCGGTCACTGTGTTCTCATCTGAAAAGGAGCAGCTCATTCGGTTCACCCCTCGTGACGTCACCGCTGCTCCGGCAGGGAAGTCGATGCAGATGTGGGTGATCGGTGACAAGGGTCCCGAGAGCGTGGGCCTCATGACCGGTCAGCCGGTGACGATTGCCGATGAGCCATTCACGTCGGGCAGCCTGTTTGGCATCACGGTGGAACCGGAGGGCGGTTCGAAGCAGCCGACGACCGACCCGATCGTGGCCATCGACCTGTAGGCACGTCCGATACAGACCTCGGGTCAGGCATCTCCGTATATCGAGCAGTGCAGGTCACGCTGCTCGGCATCACAGCGGCGGATGGGTCTGAGCGTGACCAGTCACCCCTTCGAAAGCCTGTGCTGCCTTGAGCACACGCGCATCAGCCCCGACAGGGCCAATGAACTGCAGACCCACCGGCAACCCTGTTGCGGAGAAACCGGCCGGCACACTGATCGCTGGACATCCCGTAGCTGAGATCAGGCTCGTCGCGTGGACCCATGCCATGTAGTCGGTGATCGGCTTTCCGTTGAGAGTGTCTGGATAGTCGAGGTCGGCGGCGAAGGGCTCCACCTGACTCGTGGTCGTCACCAGCACATCGTGGCACTTGAAATAGACCTGCATGGCTACCCACAGGCGGGCGCGAGCAGCATCAAGTGCGAAGAGATCCGCAGCCCCCAGGTCTAAACCAGATTGGATGTTTCCACGTAGAGTACTCTTCATCTTTTCGGCGTGGTCGCCGATGAGATGCCCATAGTTCTTAGCGAATTCGTAGGCCCTGGCCAAACGGAACACCTCAGCAGCATCATCGAGCGGCGGGGCCTCGTGACTCAGTTGCGCTCCCAATCCGGTCAGTACAGTTTCGGATTTGCTGACGACCTCGGCGACTTCGCCTTCGACCTCGACCTGGCCGTTGAGATCCGGAGCGAATCCGATCGTCCACCCCGACAGGTCCGTGCCCGTATCAAGGTCCGAGAACTGTCCCAAATCCAGACGTGATGTCGGCCCCCAGGGGTCCGGACCGCTGCACAGATCCATCAGCAAGGCGACATCAGCGACATTGCGCGCCATGAATCCCGGCTGGCTCAGCCACTCCCATGGGTTGCCTGGCACCACATGGGGAATCCACCCGTTTGAAGGACGCAGCCCCACGATGTTGTTGAAGGCGGCAGGCAGACGCAACGACCCACCCGTATCCGACCCGTCTCCCGCTGCCTGCACTCCGCATGCGATCGCTGCAGCGGCTCCCCCCGACGAGCCAGATGCGGATCGAGTGGGGTCGTACGGATTGTGTGTCGTTCCGAATACGGGGTTGGCGGTGTGAGCTCCCGCCGCGAACTCAGGCACGTTGCTCTTGCCTGTGCTGATCACGCCTGCTGACTTCAGCCTGGCCACAACGAGGTCATCGCGATTCGGGACGTTATCGGCAAAGATCGGTGAGCCGAATGTCGTCCGCATCCCCTCAGTCTCATGCGTGTCTTTATGAGTCATCGGTACACCCGACAGAAGTGGGAGGTCCGTCCCACGTGCCCTCAGCTCGTCGACTTTCTTCGCCGAGGCGAGAGCACAGTCAGCATCGACCGTGACCACAGCGTTGACAAGCGGATTGATCTCGTCAATGCGGTGCAGGTGAGCCTCGACGAGTTCGCGAGAACTCAGTTGTCCAGTCGAGAGCGCACCGGCAAGTTCAGCAAGTGACATCCATCGGATGTCCGTTTCTGCGCTGATTGACACTAACGACGCCCGGCCAACAAGCCGACGCAGACACCCAGCAGAGCGGCTCCTGCCCCGACAGCAGCACCCGCGAAGAACTCGCTGCCACGCACAGAAGATCCGAAACCTACTCCGGCCGGTTCAGCCACCGGCCGCAACGCAGAGCCTGCTGGCGCCGCGGACACCGCAGGCATTTCAAGCACCTCAGGAGCCGCCTCTGCGACTGCGGCTGCAGGCTCGTCGACCCCTTCGTGGATGGCCCGGTCGATGTCTTTGAAAAATTTTGTGGCGATGCGTTTCGCCACACCGGACAGCATTCGCTGGCCGACTCCTCCGATGGCTCCCCCCAGAACAGCGTCGGCGTCCCAGGTGACCTCGGTTCCTCCGGCTTCGCCAGGGGCCAGCGCCACGGTGATATCGGCACCGATGGTTCCCGGTCCGCCAGAACCTTTGGCAGTGAGGACGAACGACGTCGGGGGCTGCTCGTGTGAAAACGCCACCGAACCCTTGTACGTGCCTTTGATCGCCGCCACGCCCATGGTCAGTACCACGTTATAGGTTTGTTCGTCGACCGGAGTGAAGCCTTCGACTCCCGGAATTGTCGCCGCGAGGATCCGGGGGTCGTGGAACGCCGCATAGGCGGTGTCTGGATCGGCCGTCATCTGAGCTACGGAAGAGATGCGCATGTGGTGCAGTCCTTACTGGTGTCCGGCAATGGATAGGGGTGCAGAAACGGCAGAGTCGAGGCCTCGGGATTTCAGTCCGGGGACTTCACCGGCCTCGTGCTTGTTCCGCAGTTCCCACAGTGTTGAAGGGTCGAGTGGCATGGCACGGATGGGGAAGCCTTCAGCATCTTCGATGGCAGACGCGATCGTCGTGGCCGTCGGAATTGTTCCGGCCTCCCCTGCACCTTTGATGCCCAAAGGGTTGAGTGGGCTGGGGGTCTCCAGATGATCGGTCTCAACGTGGGGGATCTCGGATGCGAAGGGCATGAGGAAGTCCATGAAGGAAGCATTGAGCAGCTGTCCGTCCGTGTCATAGGCCATCCGTTCGTAGAGTGCCCCTCCCACACCTTGGGCGACACCGCCGTGTACCTGTCCTTCGACAACCATCGGATTGATCATCGGCCCGCAGTCGTGGACGACGCAGTAGCGAAGGATCGTGATGTCGGCAGTCTCCGGATCGGTCTCGACGATCGCGGCATGCATGCCGTTGGCCACGGTGGAGCGCAGCGGCGAGAAGAACTCCTGTTCTTCCAGGCCCGGTTGCTCGCCCGGTTTCACCGAGGGCTCCTCAGCTGTGGACTCCTTGGCGAACTGGGTCGCGGCTTTGGCGCTTTCGTCGAACGCGTAACGCAGGGGATTCGACAGAACAGACACCGCGGCCAATGGCATGGCGGCACTGGGGTCGCCTTTGACAGAGATGATTCCGTCGACGATTTCAAGGTCCTCGGGGTCGGCCTCGAGTGACTCGCCTGCAATCTTCAATGCCTTGGCTTTGACCTTCTGAGCCGTCAGGTGCAGAGCGTTGCCTGCCATCACGGCTCCTCGCGATCCCCAAGTCCCGACTGAGTACGGA
The DNA here is from genome assembly GCF_021117425.1 of Brevibacterium zhoupengii. Classification (NCBI taxonomy): domain Bacteria; kingdom Bacillati; phylum Actinomycetota; class Actinomycetes; order Micrococcales; family Brevibacteriaceae; genus Brevibacterium; species Brevibacterium zhoupengii. The sequence goes on from NZ_CP088298.1 coordinate 4,213,965, forward strand.
AGTTTGCGGGTGTCACCTGTCGCTACATGGACGGTGTCGATGGGGACGCCAAGTGCATCGGCGACGATCTGCGCGAAGACCGTCGCATGAGCCTGCCCGTGCGTCGTCAACCCAGTCCAGACATTCACCCGGCCAGAAGATTCGACCTCGATATGGCCGCCTTCGTATGGACCGGCACCGGTGCTCTCGACATAGCATCCAATCCCCAGACCGACCTTGCGGCCTTCGGCTCTGGCCTGGTCACGATAGGCTTCGAACTCGTCCCAGCCGACGAGAGCCTTGAGCTTGTCGAGCGAGGTCACGAAGTCACCCGAGTCCAGGCAGCCTTCCGCACCGTCCTGCATGGTCACTCCCATGGGATGGGGGAATTCGCGGACGAAGTTGTTCAGACGCACCTGGGTGCGATCCATCCCGAGTTCGTCAGCGATGGCATCGACAGTGCGTTCCATCATGAACACCGCATGGGCGCGACCGGCGCCTCGATAGGGCGTGACCATGACGGTGTTGGTGTACAGAGACCAGTATTCGACTCGGTAGTTGGCGATGTTGTAGGGGCCCATGACATGCGTCGAAGTGTTAAGAGGCACGATGACGCCGTAAGGAATGTAGGCCCCGTTGTCGTGCCAGAACTTCACATCCAAACTGAATATCCGACCGTCATCGTCGAATCCGACTTTCACATTCTGAGTCTGTGCTCTCTCGTGCGCCGAGGAGATGAAGTGCTCGCGCCGGTCTTCGGTCCATTTAACCGTCGTTCCAAGTGCTCTCGCGGCGCAGGCCACGGCCAGTTCCTCTGGCCAGGGGTGGTTGATTTTGACGCCGAAGGCACCGCCGACGTCGGGAGTGATGACTTCGACCCTTGTCAGCGGGATCTCCAGCCGTGCTGCCAGCGCGGCTCGCAACCCGGTGCTGGTCTGGGTTGAGGAATGAACTTGGAGGCTTTCGTCCTCCCGGTTCCAGGCAGCGATGACGCCTTTGCCTTCCATCGGCATGCAGGCGCTGCGCTCGAACTCCAGGTCGAAGTCGAGCGTATGTGGGGCCCGCTCCAATCCAGCGTCAACGTCCCCGACTTCTTGGACGTAATGGGCGGCCACATTGTCGTCCATTCCAGCGTGGACGATCCGCTGCCCCTCACGAGATTGTTCGACACCGACGATCGGGTCAAGGAACTTATAGTCGATCTCGATCCGTCCGGCCGCGTCCTCGGCGATGTAGCGGTCGCGGGCGATGACCATGACGATCGGTTCGCCGACGAAGTTCACGTGGTCTGGGGCCAGAGCGAAACCGGTATGAGGTGCCACGATCGATGGATGCGGGATCAACATGGGCAGGCGGTCTGCTGCCTGACCGGGCAGATCTTCGTGGGTCCAGACTGCGATGACGCCTTCGACATCGATGGCGCCTGTGACGTCGATATCGACGATGTCAGCGTGGGCGTGAGGGCTGCGTACGAAGGCCGCGGCAACACTGCCGTTGGCCAGGTCGTCAAGATAGCGACCGTTGCCGGTGACGAGACGCGGGTCCTCCCGACGTTTGATCTTCTGGCCGAACATACGTGTGGTCATTGAGACACCTCGGTATCTTCTCTGTCGCAGCAGTCCTGGCCACAGCCGCCCCGTAGTTCGGCCGTACGTTGAACCGCCTTGACGATGTTCTGGTAGCCGGTGCACCGGCAGAGGTTGCCGGAGATCGCCTCCCGAGCCTCTTCTTCGCTCGGGTGCGGGTTTTCGTTCACGAAGGCGTCAATGGTGGTGATGAAGCCAGGGGTGCAGAAGCCGCATTGCAGCCCGTGGGAATCGATGAAAGCCTGCTGCACGTCGGCAGGGTTCTCCGGATCGTCTCCGATTCCTTCGACGGTGGTGACCTCATGATTCTGTGCGCTGGCGGCAAAGATCAGACAGGACCGGATCGGATCGCCGTCGAGCTGCACTGTGCAGGCACCGCAGACCCCATGTTCGCAGCCGACATGGGTACCGGTCAGCTCCAGATCCTGACGCAGAACGTCGGAGAGAAGCTTGCGATCTGGCACATCGAGAACATGGTCTTTGCCGTTGACACTCAGCCGGATGGTCGATCTCGGTTCGGTTGCCGCCTCAGTCGCGCTCATCTGAGTCATCGTGATTCCTTCTCCTTGCATGTTGCTGCTCACTGTCCACCGCTGAGGGCTGATGCACCACGAGTGCTGTTCTGTCTGCTCAATCGCTTGAGCAGGCGTCCGGCGATGACTCCTGTGAGATGTCGGCGATAGTCGGCGGTGGCGTGGATGTCCCCTTCCGGATCAATGAAATCCTTGATCGCCGAGGCGACGGCGTCGACGATCGTGTCCACGCGATCCACTGGGGTGCCGGAGACGAATTGATCGAGTTCGATGATGTCCGGGGTGTCCGTGACTGACACGAATCCTGCCTTCAATCCAGTGATCGCGGCAATCTTGCCCGCAGTTCCGGAGACAGGCGGTCGGGAAGCGTCAACAGAGGCAACAGCGTCGGCGTTGTCTGTGGACATGATCAGTCCGACTCCGGCCAGTCCGTAGTCGCCGCTGCGGCGTGCCAGTTCGTCGAACCCGGCCCTCTGTCCTGGCTGGAGAGCTGGGAAGATCGCCTCGGTGATGAGCTCATCGGGTTCCAAGCTGGTCTCCAGCGGACCGACGTTGAGTTCGTCTGCTGTGAGTGTGCGTGCGCCTCTCAGACTCCTGACCCGCACGTGACCACCGGTCAGTGCCAGAATCATCGGCATCTCACCGTTGGGGTCGGCGTGAGCGATGGAGCCGACCGTGGTGCCTCGATTCCGGATCGACGGGTGAGCCACATGTCGCAGTGCCTCACCCAGGAGCGGATTCGCCGAGGCGACGCCCGGGTCGCGCTCGAGCCGTCGGTGGCTCACGAGCGCACCGACCGTGATCTCCTGTCCTTCGATCGTAAGCCCGTCGAGTCCGTCGACAGCTGTGATGTCGATGAGGTTCTCTGGAGCTGCCAGTCGCATATTGAGGACTGGGACCAGGCTCTGTCCCCCGGCGATGATCTTTCCATCCGATGCATGCGCCGCGAGCAGTTCCAGGGTGTTCTCAATAGTCTTCGGACGGTGAATCCTCAGGGGAGAAGGCTTCATTGTCTATGTCACTCATCTTTCGTTCTGCGGAGCTTGCGATCCTGTTCGAGGTCTGCGGTGACCCGGGCTCTCTGCCCTTCGCTTCCAATGTTGAGTCCAGCGCCATCGGCTGGATCATCCAGCAGCTCTTTCGGCGCCAGCCAGCGCGCAACATGGTACATGAGCAGCATCGATATCGTCCCCAGCGCGATTCCGGAGAGGATGAAGTCGTCAGTGAACTTCAGGCTGACGTCACCGATGGCGATGATCAGTCCTGCTGCGACCGGGACGATGTTGAGCGGGTTGGCGAAGTTGACCCGGTTCTCAATCCAGATCTTCGCACCCAGCATGCCGATCATTCCGTAGAGGACGACCGTGATGCCACCGAGGACTCCGCCCGGGACCGATGATATGAGTGCACCGAACTTCGGTGAGAAGCCGAAGCAGATCGCAACAAGTGCAGCAACCCAGTAGGCCGCGGTGGAGTAGACGCGCGTGGCCGCCATCACCCCGATGTTCTCTGCATAGGTTGTCGTCGGTGAACCTCCGACCGAGGTGGCGACGACAGTGGCGACGCCGTCACCGAGGACCGCCCGCCCCATGTATTTGTCGAGCTTGTCACCGGTCATCTCTTCGACTGCCTTGACGTGTCCGGCGTTCTCGGCGACGAGGGCGATAATGCCGGGCAGCATGACGACGATCGCCGCCGCATTGAAGACTGGAAGGTGAACTCCGACGACACCTGCAGCAGTGTCCGTCATGGGCGGGAACCCGATCCACGCGGCTGACTCGATGGCGGAGAAGTCCACGCGGAAGTGTGTGGTCACTTCTCCGGCCGCGGCACTGAATGAGGTGATCTGACCGAAAATCTTGTCGAACAGCCAGGAGATTCCGTAGCCGAGGATGAGACCGAGGAACACTGCGATGCGACCGAGGAACCCTCTTGCCCAGACGGAGAGGAAGACGATGAAGACCATGACGATGACCGCAACCCACTGGTCCTGGGGCCAGTAGGTGTTTGCAACGACCGGGGCCAGGTTGAAGCCGATGAGCATGACCACTCCGCCAGTGACGACGGGCGGGAGGACTTTGGTCAGCGCGGACGCCCCGATGTAGTGGATGAACACACCGACGAGAGCGAGAATGACGCCCGAGACCATGATCGCACCGGTCACCTCGGCGGGGGTGCCGCCTTGGGCGGTGACAGCGGTGACGCCGCCGACGAATGCGGCGGAGGTGCCGACGTAGCTGGGTACCTTGCCCTTGACGATGAGGAGGAAGATGATGGTACCGAATCCCGACATCATGACCGCCAGCTGCGGGTTGAGCCCCATGATAACGGGGAACACGAAGGTTGCCCCGAACATGGCTACCACGTGCTGAGCACCAAGGCCGATCGTTCGGCCCCAGGTCAGACGTTCGCTGGGTTTGACGAACTCACCTGGGGCGACAGTCTTGCCATCCCCGTGCAACGTCCATGAAAACATCGACATGTGTTTCTCCTCATCGTTGAGAAAGGCCCGGTGCAGACATTTCGACACGTGTGTTCTTGCAGCCGCCGGTCACGAAACATCTCGACTAACACCACGACTCTATTGGGATGATGAGGTACACATCACGTCAGATCCTGCCAAATATACCCAGGCCTCGTCGGCAGTCTTTGCTAAGGAAGCTTGACGATCTGCAACGCCAAAGACACCGAGAGACGGAGGTTGGGGTCCTCGGTGAACGGCCCGACCATGTGTTCGAGCTTGGTGATCCGATATCTCAGCGTGTTGTAGTGGAAGTACAGCGACCGTGCCGTTTCGGCCACGTTGAGATTGTGATCGAGCAGAGCCTGCAAAGTGGTGCGCAGTCCTTCGTATTCTTCTTTGTCGTCCCCAGCCAACGGGCCGAGGACCTCGCGGGCAAAACTGCGCAGCTCTTCCTTCTTCGTCACCTGAAGGAGCAGCCGGTAGACGCCCAGGGAGTCGTAATGACTGAGGCCCTGACCACGTTCGAGCTGGCGTCCGACCTCGAGTGCGCGCATCGCCTCCTGATAGGCCGCTGCTAGGCCGGACACGTCTGCTGCTGGCCGCGAGATGCCGACCGAGAACTGCCTCCTGCCGCCCCCGCCATATCCGCGCACATCCGTGATGAAGGACCTGAGTCGTGCCGTGATCTTGTCCGCACTCTCTGCCGAGAGCAGCAGGATGACCTGATCTCCCGAACCGACGACCGCGGCAGCAGGATCGTCCTGTGACACGACTTTCGTCCAGGCGTCGGCGAAGAGGGACTGCATCGTCCGTTTGTTCTCAGCATCTGTCTGGTCCGCTTCCGAATCCACCTCGGCGACTGCGACGTTGATGGGTCGGGCCAGGTCCCAGCCCAACGAATCTGCATGGGAGAGCACTCGGTCTGTGGACGCAATATGGCCACGCAACACCTCAAGGACGAAGTCTGTGCGGTACTTGCTCTCGACCGCAGTGATCGCCTTCTCTCGGGTGATAACAAGCGCTGCGGCTGCCGCAGCCTGTTCGATGAGTCGGAACTCGGGAGCTGTGAGCCCGCCCTCGCCGAAGGCAACGATGCGGCCCAGAGTCTTATCTCCGCCTTCGATGCTGCAGTTGCCCCACACGTACGTCAGCCCCGCGCGGGTCTGGCCGCCGCGTTCCAGGCCCGCTGGTTCATCCTCGACACGGAAACGACCAGACTTGTCGAAGCAGTCCAGGCTCGCCAGATCCTCGCTGACCTCGGCTTCGGCCTCGGCAACCATCGAGTGAGTCCGCAGGCAGCGCACCCTGCCGTCCAAGGTGGCGACCGCTGCAGCCACACCGATCCGCTCTGCCACCATCTGGCAGACGTCTTCGAGGTCGCCGTCATTGATGACGACGTCGACAAGCTCTCGCATCGTCTGTTCCGTCTTCCGGATGAGTTCGGCTCGGCGATCAAGGTTGCTCGAGAGCACTTCGTGCATGATCTCGTCGAAGCCCACTCCGTCGCCGAGGTGGACGATGGGCAGGCCGAGCCGGTCGGCTTCCGCGATGGCGGATTCCGGTATCTCGGGAAGATATCGTCCCGGCTTGATGCAGATGGCGGAGACCCCGCTGGCGTCAAGCGTCGTCAGGAGCTGGGCGATCTCCTCTGGCCGATCGCGCAGCGGATAGGCGGTGGTCAGGAGCAGTTCGCGCGGCTTCACCCAAGGGATGATGTCTGGAACTTCCATCACATTGGTCAGCTCAACTAGGCGATCAAGCCCCTGCGCACCCGCGACGACCGCGCCGTTTCGCATACTCGGCAGATCCATGACGTCACGCACGGACAGACATGCTGAAAAGGGGTCGCCATCATCGGCTAGCAAGTTTTGATGCATATCCAAGCCATTCTTGGCACCATTTGACATGCAGTGACGATAGCAGGTCACGATAATCTGTCGAAATGAGGTCCACGTCACGCACTCTGCCGGCAGCGGTTTCGCCGCTGCCGTTCCTGGACCCGAGCCGCGCCACCGTCGTGAGTTCAAAGCTGACGAACTCAAGCGAGGTATCCGTGGATGCAAAGGTTCTCGGACTCTTTCCGACTGGCTTCTACATTGGGGTCGATGCCCACCCATGTGGTCAGCAGATCCTTCCCGTGTTAGGCCCAGATGCCCTGCAGCTGCCGTCGGGACTTCAGGTGCCCCAGCTGACTCCGGACCACCTCGGCGAGCTTCGTACTGAGATGCCGGCAACCATCACACTCTCAACCGCAGTTGCCAGCCCGAGAGTCGAACGAATCGAAGCCGCGAATCTGAGCTTCGTCACCGTTCGAACTTGGCGTCCCAGCTGGATCGAGCCCCTTGACCTGCTAGGTCCTCAACGAGATTCGCATCATGTGGTCGTACCGATCCGAGACCGCCTGAATCCGGGCCGCAGCGACCTGGCTTCTCGGTCACTGAAGCTTGTTCGTGCATTGGAATCCGGGATCATTCAGGACGTGGACTCATGCGTCCACGCTCTCCTCGGCTACGGCCCCGGAAGCACCCCGTCTGGCGACGACGCACTATGTGGGATCGCCTTGGCGCTGCGCCGGACATCGCAGTCGGTGTCTCATTCGCGCCAACAATCCCTGTTGGCCCAAAGACTGTCCAGCATCGCCCTCGAAGCACGAACCACAGCCGTGTCGGCCTCACTTCTGCGCGCCGCCCTCGAGGGCTACTGCATTCCGGAGATCAAACACGCCATCACCGACATCGCTCGCCTTGGCCTCGGCGAAGATGACTCTCTCGACGGGTTTCTCGCGGACATCAGCCGGATCGGTCATCACTCCGGACACGATCTTCTGACCGGAGCCCTCGCGGTACTCACCCCAGCAGCCGAACTCACCCTCGCTTCACCATTGGAAGGAACCACCCATGCCGACGACTCTTGATATCAGGTCAGGCCTCTACTACGACTCCGTCGCTCTCATGCAGGTCTCTGCGCAGGTCAAAGCCACCGAAGGCGTCGACACCGCGCTCATCGGCATGGGCACCGAACTCAATGTCGGTCTCATGCGCGAGGCCGGTTTCGACATTCCCGATTCTGCCGCACCCAATGATCTGGTCATCGCGATCAGCGCCAGCGACGATGCCGCGCTCGCGTCGGGTCTTACTGCCGTCGACGAGGCCTTCACCCGCATTGCCGACACCGCCGCACGCTCGCTGGGGCCAACCGGAGGGGAGCAGCCCCCACTGACTGTCGAGTCAGCGCTCGCGCGCACCGGTTCCAACCTGGTCGTGGTCTCCGTTCCCGGCGACTACGCAGGCATCGAAACCATTGCCGCTCTGGATTCTGGGAACTCGGTGCTGCTCTTCAGCGACAACGTCGATGTCGACACAGAGGTCGCCCTCAAACGCAGGGCCACCGAGGCGGGCCTCATCGTGATGGGCCCTGACTGTGGGACTGCCATCGTCGCCGGGGCCGGGCTCGGTTTCGCCAACGAAGTGAAGCCGGGTCGGATCGGCATCGTCGCCGCTTCGGGTACTGGTGCACAGCAAGTCTCGACCCTGCTTGATGCTGCAGGGGCGGGAATCTCCCAGCTGATCGGCACTGGCGGACGCGATCTGACACGTGAAGTCGGTGGACTCAGCGCCAAACAGGCGCTCAAGGCGCTTGCCGGCGATGAAGACACCGATCATGTCGTCGTCGTGTCTAAACCCGCCGACGCCGAGGTGGTCGCGGAAATAGAAGTACTGGCAGTTGATCTGGGCATCGGTGTCAGCTGGGCCGTGCTCGGCCCCGACAACATCGATCTGACAGCAAGCGTCGAAGCTGCTCTGGACAGCTGCGGCTTCGACGTTCCCACATGGCCGACCTGGGGAACGTCCGACACAACGGTACACCTGAAGCAAGGACCTCTGGTGGGGCTCTTCTGTGGTGGCACCATGGCCGATGAAGCCATGCTCATCGCGGCAGAGACTCTGGGCCCGATCACCTCGAACATCCCCCTCGACGGGGCGGAGAAGATCACTGATCCCGAACTACCTGTGTCCGCACACACTGTCATCGATTTCGGTGATGATGGGATGACTCAAGGACGCGCCCACCCGATGATCGATCCCAGCCTCCGCCTTGAGGCCATAGCAGAGATGGGTGACAGCGCCGGGGTTCTCCTCCTCGATCTGGTCCTCGGTCACGGAGCCCACGCGGCTCCAGCGGAAGGTCTCGCTGAAGCCATCTCCGCAGCTCGATCGGCTGCGGCGCAGATTGGTCGGGAACTGCCGGTCATCGTCAGTCTCATCGGCACCCAGTCTGATCCGCAGGACTTCTCTGCCACGGTTGACTCGCTCGTTGGGGCCGGAGCCGAGGTCTACGTCTCCAACGCTCAGGCAACTCGGCGCGCGGTCTCCTTCATCGCTCCACTCAACCAGACCCAGCGCTACGACGCTTCCGGACGAAACGCACAGTCGGAGCGGAACAACTCGGGCACAGAAGGACTCCCCGCTCAACCGGAAACTTCCTCCCACGAGGCAGCAGCTCAGACGGACGTGGGAGCGAACTCTACGTCAGCAACGAACTCTTCCTCGGCGACGAAACTGGGCGAGCTGCTCTCGGCCGAACCGAAAGTCGTCAGTGTTGGTCTGTCACTCTTCGCCGACGCGCTGCGCGCACAGGCCGTTCCTGTCGTCGAAGTACCGTGGCAACCGCCCTTGGGCGACACGAACAGTCTGTTCTCCGTGATGAGCGACCCTCGTCGCCTGGCTGCCAATGCCCAAGCCTTGGAGGCCATGCTCAACGCCGGCGCCGAGCTCGTCGGCTTGCGACCGGCCCGTGAGTGTCTGGGCCTTGCCGACAACGAGTTCCTGCATTCGGGACCGCCCCTCGCGTTTGAACGTGCCTCGGGTCCTATGCGGGGAGCGTTGGCTGGTGCTGTGGTCTTCGAAGGACTGACCGACACCCTCGAAGAGGCTGAGGCCGGGCTCGCCGACGGACGATTCGGCATGGCGCCATGCCATTCGAAGGATGCTGTCGGGCCGATGGCCGGAGTGATCAGCCCGTCGATGTGGATGTTCGAACTCGTCGACCCCGTGTACGGCAACCGTGCTTACTGCTCCCTCAACGAGGGGTTGGGCAAGGTGCTGCGGTACGGCGCGAACAACGACGAGGTGCTTGACCGCCTCCGTTGGATGCGCGACATCTTGGGCCCCGTGCTCGCGCAGGCGGTCGCCACACACGGACCCATCGACACGAAATACTATGTCTCGCAGATGTTGTCATCCGGCGATGAAGGGCATAACCGCAATCGCACTGCGACACTGCTGTTCCTCCGAGATCTGATGCCGGATCTGCTTGCCCTGGACTTCGCCTCCGACAACCTCGCCGAGGTGTGCCGATTCCTGGGCGCCAATGACTACTTCGCACTCAACTTGGTGATGCCGACCTGCAAACTGGCCATGGCAGCGGCGAAGGGCATTCCCGGTTCCTCACTGGTCGTGACCATGGCTCGAAACGGCACCGATTTCGGCATTCAGCTCTCAGGGACCGGCGACGAATGGTTCACCGGACCGGCCCAGGTCGCTGAGGGACTGTACCTAGGTGACTACGGTCCAGAAGACGCCAATCCCGACATCGGAGACTCAGCAATCACCGAGACTGCCGGCATCGGAGGACTGGCCATGGCCGCGGCTCCGGCAGTGGTGCGCCTCGTCGGTGGCGATGTGGCCTTCGCTGTGGAGACGACGCGGAGAATGTACGAGATCACCGCTGGTGAGCACCCGATCCACCAGATTCCAATCCTGGAATTCCGGGGTGTGCCCAGCGGAATCGACCTGGTCAAGGTGCTGCGGACAGCCGTGCTTCCGCAGATCAACACGGGCATGGCCGGTCGCATGGCCGGCGTCGGCCAGGTAGGCGCCGGACTGGTCAACCCTCCGATGGACTGCTTCACCAATGGTCTCGAGTCGCTGGGACAGTAGTTCCCTCAGCATCGGTAGCCGGACCCAGTGAGTAATCTCTGGGTCCGGCGACTAAGAGTGAATGGGTCCGGTTGTATTCCGCAGTGAACGACCGCTCCCTCGGGCGAACTCAAGCAGCACCTCGGCGAAGATGGACACTGCAGTGGCCTCCGGCGAACGCGCCCCGAGATCGAGGCCGATGGGACCATGAATCCGGTCGATCTCCGCTGTGCTCGCGCCCGCTTGCGCCATGGCCTCGACGCGCAGTGTGTGGGTGCGGCGACTTCCCAGTGCACCGATGTATCCGGCCTCGGACCGTGCCGCTTCGAGGAGCACCGGAACGTCGAACTTCAGATCGTGGGTGAGCACTGCGATGACCGTGGAGCTGTCGATTCGCCCCGCTCGGATCTCTTCACCCAGGTATCGATGAGGCCAGCCCACGATGACTTCGTGGGCGTCGGGGAACCTCTCCGGCGTAGCAAAGATCGGACGCGCATCGCAGACCGTCACCTGGTAGCCGAGGAATCTCCCGAGCTGAGACAGGGCCGCCGCGTAGTCGATCGCCCCGAAGACGATGAGACGGGCAGGTGGCACTGAGGTGGTGACGAAGATCCGCGTTCCGGCGCCGAGGCGCTTTCCAGTCGAGTCGTATTCACGCACTCCCGTCCGACCTTGGGTGATCATCGCCCTAGCATCGGTGGTGACGTGCTCATCGAGTCGCGGATGACCGAGAGTTCCACTCGTGCGCCACTCCGCTTCAGCCTCACCAGCGGTACTGAGTCGGCCAGCATCTGCGGACACACCATCTGCACTTCCTGCGGGTTCGATGAACAATATGCGCCCAGTGGGGTCATCAATGTCAACGAAACCGCCGGCAGTGCCAGAGTCCTCGGCAGCACTGCCGAGCACCTCCTCCGCTGAAGTCTCACGGATCACCGGCAGCTCCAGGGCGAGCGCAGCCGGTCGAGATTCCTCAAGCGCACGCAGATATCCAGCCAGCAGCGCCGTCGTCGTCTCATCGACGATGGGAATCACCAGCGCCTCGATCTGCCCGCCGCAGGCAAGGCCCACGGCGTATGCCTCATCGTCGCTGGAGCCGTAGTGCGCCAGCCTGGCATGACCTGTGGTCAGCACCTCAAGAGCAAGTTCATGGACGGCGGATTCGACGCATCCACCGGACAGGCTGCCAACGGTCTGACCGTCGGAGGCCACAGCCATCATCGCCCCGGCCGGACGAGGTGCCGACGACCAGGTTTCGACGACGACGGCCACTGAGAACCGGCGGCCCGACTGCAGCCAATCCAACAGTGTCTGTTCCAACTCAGCCATTGGTCATCGTCTCTTTCACTCCGTATTCGTTGAAGTTCGCCGTTTCCCGATGTCGACTCGCCGCATCCCGGTTCGCCCTAGTCGTACCCCGTCCCAGGTTGGACGCGATATTTTCGGCCACTGCCTGCCACCCATCAACGGTGGTCGCGGGAAGCATCACCTGCGCAAATTCCTCAGCGATCCGCATGCCACGCACCTCCGGAGTGAAGCCGGCACGACCTGCACGAGGATTCACCCAGATGAATCGGTGGCTCAGTCTGCCCAGCCGTGCGCACGCGGTGCGCAGTTCGGAGCAGTCCCCCTGTTCCCAACCATCACTGATGAGGACGAGCACAGATCCGCGGATCGCCTCTCGATGTCCCCCGCTGAGCAAGCTGAGGAGTCCTTCGCCGAGGCGGGTGCCACCTGCAATATCCGGAATCGTCGCCTGCGCCGCCCGCAGTTCCCGTTCAGTCAACGGTGCACAGAAGTGCTGGTCGACTCGGGTCAGCCGCGTTCCCACGGTGAAGCTACGTGCCTTGAGTCTTGGCGTGGCCCGAGCCAGGAATCGGATGAGTGCTGGCAGCCATTGCTTCATTGAGGCGGAGACGTCGACGATGATCGTGACGTGTCGATCGCGTTCCCGGCGGGTTGATCGCGGCAGACACGAGAGTTCTTCCTGTCGGATCAAGGTCTTCAGTATCTGGTTCGCATCGATTCCCCCGCTGCTGCTGCGCCTCGTTGTGTACGCACTGCGACGTGGGGAGCGAAAGGACAGTCCGTCGATCAGACGCACCGCCTCTGCCGCATGTTCGCCGTTCCCAAGGTCAGTGGTGCGCAGGAGCTCGATCCGGCTGGCGGCCGCTTGGAGCGCCATCGTCTGATCGTCGACCTGGCCCAATTCATCGGAGGCCCTCGACTCGTTGCTGAGCTCCGGTGTCGGAACGCTCACCTCGTGAGGAGTCTGAGCCAATCGTTGGCGCCCGGTGAGACCGAAGTGCTGGTTGAAGAGCGCATCGTGGATCGGAATGTGTTTCTGCTCGGTGCAGATCAATGACCGTGAGGCAGCACGAACCTGAGTCGGATCAAACGGATCGATGAGCGCAAGCGCGCTGGTCAGAGTCCGGATCCTGTCTGCACCGGCAGGCAGTCCATACCGGCGCAGGCATGAGCCGAGGTGCATCAGCTCGGTGGGCAGGTCGCTCATACCTGGTCGACCAGACAGTTCGAATTCAAACCTCCGAGGTCATCGGCATCTTTCAGAACCGCAGAAATCGTCGACCTCACGGCCGCCTCGTCGAGCTCACTGATTCCCAGCGCATCGAGGGCACGGATCCAGTCGATGGTCTCCGAGGTTCCCGGAGGTTTGATCAAGGTCTGCGCCCGCAGACGATTCGCGGCACGCACCACTGCGGCCCGCAGCGCTTGGGAAGAGCCTGGGACATGGTGGGCAAGTATTCTCTCCTCCGTCTGGGCATCGGGTTGTGAGAACCAGTGGTAGACGCAGCGACGTTTGAGCGCGTCGTGAAGTTCACGTGTGCGGTTGGAGGTGAGGATGACCAAGGGCGGGGTCGGAGTGTGAATGGTGCCAAGCTCGGGAACGGTCACAGACCAGTCTGAGAGGACTTCGAGCAGAAGTGCGTCGAATTCGTCGCCGGCACGATCGATCTCATCGATCAACAGCACAGGTCGCCGAGGTTGAGCAGCGATCCCCTCGCTTCGTGAACTTTCGATCGCCTGGAGAATAGGTCGTCTGAGCAGGAACGGCAGGCTGTGGAGTTCATCGTCGAGTCGGGTTGCATCGAGTCGCTCGGCCGATGCCTTCGCCGCAGCTTCGATGGTCCGGACGTGGAGAATCTGCTTGGCGAAGTCCCAGTCATAGAGCGCATGGGTCGAATCGAGTCCCTCGTGGCACTGCAGTCGAATCAGTTCGGTGCCATGGACTTCGGCCAGGGCTTTGGCCAGGCTGGTCTTGCCCACTCCGGGCGCACCTTCACACAGCAGGGGCTTATCGAGTGCGCCCGCCAGGAAGCTGGCCGTGGCGAGGGATTCGTCGGCCATGTACCCCGCGTCTCCCAGGGCATTCGCCAAATCAAGGGCGCCGGTGAAGTCAGTCATGATCACTCTTTCCGGTCGTGGACACAACCAGCCCGTGGGCGTGCGCTTCGGCCACAGTATCGACGTCACTGTTTCCTGAGGCGCCCGGTGGCAGCAGATCCCCGCATTCGATCCCGAGCACCTGGTTCGACAGCTCCCTGAACAGGTCTTTCGCCCCTGTCTCGTCGTGACAGGCCGCGATTGCTCGCGGGATCAGTTCCCTGCCGATCATCACTGGGTGCCCGGGTTGTGCATTCCAGGTACAGCGGGCCAGCACCTCGGGCCCGGAGTGCTCGAGCAGACGGTGGTAGGTTTCGGCCGGGGTGTCTGGCACGTCGACCAGGGTGACGATCGCCGCTTCGGCATCGGCGGCGACCGCCTGCAGGCCCACCTGCAGTGATGACCCCATCCCTGTTGGATAGTCAGGGTTCTCGACCACTCGTGCGCTCTCCGGAATCAGCGGCCAGGCGCGGTCGGCAGAAGCTCCGAGGACCACGATGATCTCAACCGTGTCCTCCGATCCCTGCGTTGCAGCCTTAGTCGTCTGCGCGGCTTCAGCCATCGTCTGCACATGGTGTTCGAGCAGTGGTGTTCCCGTACGCAGTCGCAGCAGTGCCTTGGGCGCACCCATTCGGCTGCCACATCCTGCCGCCAACACGATCATGCTGACCTTGCGCTTCATTGCCTTCACCATGGATATCGATTCTAGGCGTGATCCGTCCGAGCTGGATCTCGGTCAGCCCTGGTCAGTACACTGTCTCCAGGTGTGACTACAGTTCCCGAGTTGCCTGCTACTGCCGTGGGGAGATCGTCGAGCGCAGCGATGACGCCCATCGGTCCACCGTTGTCGACATAGTTGAGAACAGCATCGACTTTTGGTCCCATCGAACCTGAGGCGAAGGTGCCCGTATCCGTGAGCGCCCGCAGCTCCGTGTTCGTGACATTCGTGATGTCGCGAGCCACTGGCGTGCCGAATCCCGCAACAGCGCAGGGCACATCGGTGGCGATGATGAGACGATCGGCTTTCACCGACAGCGCCAGCTGCGCCGCGCTGAGGTCCTTGTCGATGACCGCAGAGACTCCGTTGAACCCCTGGCCATCGGCAATGACAGGGATTCCTCCGCCGCCTGCCGCGACGACGACCACGCCAGAATTCGCCAAGAACTCGATCGTAGGAGTTTCGAGGATCCGCACCGGGCGAGGCGATGCCACAACCCGACGCCACCCACGAGCTCCGAAGTCCTTCCACATCTGTCCCAGTTCTTCCATGGAGGCCGCATAGTCCTTGGGCTGGTAGGAGCCGATCGGTTTGACCGGATCCGTGAAGGCAGGATCGTCTGGGTCGACGACGGTACGGGTGACCAGCGCAACAACGCTCTTGGAAATACTTCGAGAGTTGAGCTCCTTCTCGATTCTGCTCACAATCGTGAAGCCGATGGTGCCTTGGGTCTGCGCCCCGCACCAGTCGAGACTGACCGGGGGCAGCTCCGAAACGGCGAGCTCATTCTTACGCATGATGTTGCCCACCTGCGGCCCATTCCCATGGGCGACGACGAGTTCGTGTCCGGCTTCGATGAGATCGGCGAGATGGACGGCCGCCCGCCCGATGGCACGACGCTGGCTCTCCGGCGACGCGTCACCATCGGCGGAAGTCATCGCGTTGCCACCGAGGGCGACGAGGACTCTCACAGCCAGTCCACCTCGGGTGCCATGGCACCGTCACCGGCCAACTCGACGTAACCGGGTCCCCGGTCGAAGAATGGTTCGTTGACTCCGCGTTCGGTGACCAGGCGTGCACGCAGCGACTCCGAAGCCGCCTCGTCGACGGTGGCGTTCTCGATTCCGTCCGGGCCCTCGGTGACAATGACGCCATAGGACTCTTCGGCCCCGGCGATGCTCACCTTGCCCCACTGGACGTCACGGACAACCTCGGCGAAGGGACGCTGCAGCGGGTCTCCCCACCCGCCGCCACCGGTCGTGCGGATCCGCACGACCTCGCCAGCGCTGATCGGCTCGTCATCGGCCAGAGCATCGATTTCGCGTTCATTCGCACCACCTGGGTCGATGGTGACCTGGAAGGGCTTACCGGCCTTCCCACCTTTGACTCCCCAGCAGGCGAGGATCGACCGGTCGGCGATCGACATGAAGTGACCGTCGCGCAGCATCCTGATGTGCTTCTCGTAGCCGAGTCCGCCACGGTATCGACCAGCCCCGCCGGAGTCGACGGACAGGCCGAGGCGTTCGACCCGGAACGGGAACCGAGATTCCGTGAACTCCGTCGGCAGGTTTCGGGAATCGGGGACCACATGGATCGTGTCCTCACCGTCGGAGTAGTAGCGTCCGCCGGAGCCTCCGCCGAGGACCTCGCGCATGAGGTAGTCATTGCCGTCTCGGTCCTTGCCGTAGACACCCGTGTAGCGGATGGTCTCCTGGTCGGCGGGCATCTGCCCATCGACTGCCTTCGCCACCACACCTGCCAGCACGCCGAGGAGGCGCAAGATGACGAAGGTGCGTGCGTTCGTAGGCCCGGGGAATTCGGGAGTGAGCAGAGTCCCCTTCTCCGGGAACCGCATCTCGATCAGGGGAACGATCCCCTCGTTGACGTCGAGTTCAGCCATGCGTTCTGGACTGTCGGCGAGGTTGCGCAGAATCGGTGCTAGCCACTTCTTGAGGAAGTTGCCGCCCACATAGTCACCGCAGTGGTTGATCGGGCCTGCGGCCTGAGCCGCGGTGCCGGTGAAGTCGATGATGAGACGTGGACCATCATCTGGACCACCCGTCGAGGTCTTCGTCAGGGTGATCCGCTGCGTGTGCAGCATCGGGTCGGAGACTCCGTCGTGTTCGGCGTAGTCCTCCCATACGTACTGGCCGTCGGGGATCTTCGACAGAATCTCGCGGCGGTAGATCTCCGTGGAATTGTCGAGGATCGTGTCGAAAGCGGCCTCGACGGTATCGACTCCGTAGCGGGTGAACAGCTCGGTCAGGCGCCTGGCACCCATGAGGCAGGCGGAGCACTCCGCATCCAGGTCGGCCGACAGCGAGTCAGGCATACGGGAGTTGCGTGTCATAATCGCCAGCGCCGACTTGTTCGGCATCCCTGCATCCCAGAGCTTGATCGGAGGGATCATCAGACCCTCTTCGAAGACGCTGGTCGCTCCCGATGGCATCGATCCAGGGCAGGCTCCACCGATGTCATCGTGATGACCGAATGCTTGGACGAAGCAGACGACCTCACCATTGGCGAAGACCGGTACCGTCACGCACATATCCGGAAGGTGGCCGATTCCGCCCTCGGAGGCGTAGACGTCGTTGTGGAAGAAGACATCCCCTTCCTGCATCTCTTCGATGGGGAAGTCGCGGACGACAGGATGGACGAGTGCCGAATATGAGCGACCCGTGAGCTTGCGCAGCTGCCGGTCATGGATTCCCGCACGGAAGTCGTGAGCGTCACGGATCATCGGTGAGCGTGAGGTGCGGGCGATCGCGGTCTCGACCTCCATTTCGACGCTGGCCAGGGTGCCTTCGACGATTTCGACGATGATCGGGTCGACCGTCGAAGCCTCCTGCTTCGAGGTCAGGCGGTTGCCGTGTTCGTAGGCCGTCGGCAGACCTGCAGGGTTGATCGGGTCGGCGTTGATGTAATCGGTCAGTGCCTGCCCTGTCAGCGGGGTGAGGCTGAGCATCGACCCGGAGTCGGGTGCGGCGGTCTGGTCAGTGATCGTCATTTGCCTGCCTCCTGGCGGTTGCTGCGTGTGGTGATGATGTTGCCGCTGGCATCGATGCGGGCGGTGAAGCCCGGGTGCAATGGGAAGGTGGAACCGAACTCTTCGATGATGGCCGGCCCTTCCACGGTGTCTCCTGCCAGGAGACTTTCGCGCCAGTACACGGCGGTGTCGACGAATCCGTCCTCAGCTTCGAAGCACACTGACCGCACAGCGGTCTGCGCGCGTTCGGACTTATCCGGTGCCCCCTCGGCTGATGCGATGTGGCGCAGCTCCGGACGAGTGATCGGACCGATGCCTGAGACACGAACATTGACCCATTCCACGTGCTGGTCCGACGCATCAGCGAAGTCATAGCCGTAGAGCTGCCTGTGCTCGGCATGGAATGCCCGAGTCACTTCGTTGGCCCATTCTCGGGTGATCGTCCCCGAAGGAGCAGGCACGCGGACTTCGAAGGCCTGACCGAAGTAGCGGAGGTCGACGGAGCGGTCGAACTGGTGACGTTCCGGTGCAAAGCCTTCATTGACCAGAGCTTCTGTGGCCCGAGCCTGGAGACGGTCGAAGAGTCCGGCGACCTCAGCGATGTCCAGTCCGTCATCTCGAGCGACATTGGTCTGGACATAGTCGTTCTTGACGTCGACGGTGAGCAATCCGAAGGCGGAGACGTTACCCGGGTTGAGCGGAACGACGACGCCGGCAAGATCGAGGATGTCGACGAGTGTGCAGGCCAGCAGCGAGCCGGAGCCGCCGAAGGTGGTGAGCATGAAGTCACGGACATCGAGGCCACGCTGGACCGAGATCTGGCGCAGCGCGTTGGCCTGGTTCCAGGCGGAGATCTCGAGGATTCCGGTCGCGGCTTTCTCCGTGCTCAGCCCGAGCTTTGCGGCGATTTCGCTGATGCCATGGCCGCCGGCATCCGCGTCGAGGGGGATCTCACCGCCGAGGAGGTGGGGAGGGATCCGTCCGAGGAACACGTGGGCATCGGTGATGGTCGGTTCCACACCACCATTGCCGTAGCAGATCGGCCCTGGGTCGGCTCCTGCCGACTGAGGACCGACCTTGAGCTGCCCTTCGGCCGTGGTCCAGGCGATCGAGCCGCCGCCAGCGCCGACGGTGACGACGTCGATCATGGGGATCTTCGACGGGTAGACACCGACCGAGCCTTCGGTCGTCAGAGCGGGCTCTCCGTCGACGACAACAGTAACGTCGGTCGAGGTGCCGCCGCCGTCGCAGGTCAGGACCTTGTCGAAGCCGGCTTCCCGGGCGATGAGTCCGGCACCCAGTGCGCCAGCGGCAGGGCCGGAGAGCACGGTGGTAATGGGCTGGTTGACGACCTCATCGGCGGAGAGGACGCCGCCGTTGGACTTCATGATGTAGAACGGCAGCTTGGAATCTTTGTCGGTGCCGGTATAGGCGTCGAGGCGTTCATGGATGTTCTTGACGTAGGAGGAGACTTTGGGTTTGACTGCGGCGTCAACCAAGGTCGTCATGGATCGTTCGTATTCGCGGTATTCGCGCAGCACTTCGGAACTCAGAGACACGATCACGTCGGGATGCTCTTCGAGGAGGATTTCGCGCATCCTCTGCTCGTGGGCGGGATTCGCGTAGGCGTGGAGGAAGTTGACGCCCAGTGTGCCGACGCCCTGGTCCCGGAACCAGCGAGCGACCTTGCGTGCCTCGTCTTCGTCGAATGGGCGCACCTCGTTTCCTTCGAAGTCCATGCGGCCGGTCACCGTCTTCACCAGGTCGGCGGACACGATGCGATCGGGCTTGACCCAGAAATAGGAGTTTCCGTAACCGTCAGGAACGGCCTGACGGGCGATCTCGAGCACGAATTCGTAACCCTCGGTGGTGATGAAGCCGAGACGATCGAGCTTGCCTTCGAGCAGCTGGTTGGTAGCGACGGTGGTCCCGTGACTGACCGCACTGATATCGGAGGCCGTGATCGTCGCGGAATCCTGATCGGTGCCCAACATCTCGAGCACCTTGTCGATGCCGTTGATGAAGCCATCAGCGGGATTCGACGGTGTCGAGGGAGTCTTCGTTGTGGTCAGCTCACCGGTGGCTTCGTTGAAAGCCACCACATCTGTGAACGTGCCGCCGGTGTCGATACCGATACGGATTAGTGGGCTTTGAGTCGACATCAATGTCCTTCCCGGGTCTACTGACCCCAGGTCTGCTGAGCGTTTGAGTCCATTTTTGCCGGTGACTCACATCACTCCATCGGCAAAAGATGCCAAACAACTCACCAGCCGTTGGTAAATGTCTCCAATTACGACAGCTCCGTTCGCAGCACTTCTTGAACAGATCGCGTCGGACGGCTCAGGATAGTCTGCGCTGGAAGCGCTCCGCACGACAGTCCGTGGTTGTCGTAGTAGGAGAACATTGCCTCCAACCATTCGATTTCGCGCAGGTCGAGGCTCGTGTCAGACGTCGAGTCGGCGACCGAATTCCTGCGAGCAAGCGACCAGCGCTTCGGAGTTGAAACTTCGAGTTCAACTGTTCGACCCAGCACCTGCTCGGCTACAGCGGCAACGTCGCGAACAGTCAGAAGTTCGGGCCCACCGAGTTCATAGGTCGCCCCGATGTGAGCGTCATCAAGCAGCACTTGCGCAGCGACCTCGCCGACATCGGCGAGACTGATCAGTCCGAATCGGGTGTCGGCGTTGTAGGGCACAGCAATGTGCGGATTCTGCCCTCGCAGGCCCGGCAGGAGGTTGTCGATATATGCGCACGGTTGAAGAATCGACCACTGCAGTCCGCTCCGCCGCACCAGGTCTTCCGCTGCAGCCTTGGCCACGTGGTGGGGCATATCGGGAGCATAGGGTGCTGCCACCGAATGGTAGACGACCCGTTCCACTCCTGCCTCGCGGCAAGCCTCGAGCAGTGCGGAGATGAAGTCGAGCTCATTCGTGTGGAGGTTCGGCGCCATGAGATAGGCAGCTCGACAGCCTTGCAGCGCCGCACCAAGATCCGCCATTTCGTCTCGACCGACAGGAGCGGCGGGCACTCCCCGGGCTTCGAGTGCCGACACGATCGCTCGACCGGTCTTCCCCCGCGCACCCACCACGGCCACAGTTCCTCCCGCCGCTGCATCTGTGGACACCTTCGTCTCTTCGTTCATTTCCACACCTTGTCCTCATCATCATCGAACGATCCGTCCGGGTCTGGATCCGAACCTACCCAGGGCAGGCAGACGCAGATACGGCGAATCCTGCCAAATTCTCACGCCTCCACCTCCACCCTGAGCCGGAGACTGCACCAACCAGATCCCCACTGCGGCGGATACCGTGCCGCCGATCCCCTGGCTAAGCTGGAAGGATGGCAGAGAACTCGACAGCGCTGAGGCCCACGCGCGGCGACGTGTATCTGGTGCTCGCTCTGGCGGCCGCTTCGGTGGTCTTCGCGATTCTGTACAACACGACGTCCTATTGGCCGTTCAAAGGACCCCTGTGGCTGATCTGCCTGATGTCGGCTGTCGTCACTCTGCCGCTCATCTGGCGTCGGCGTTATCCCAGTCAGATGGCTTGGATCCAGACCGCTGTCTTCGTCATTGCACAGGTCCTCGAGATCATGGAACCCGGGGTCACCCAGATCATCATCTTCATGGGGGTCTACTCGGTCGGCGCCTGGCAGAGCAATCGCAAAGCGGCTTTCATCTCACGCCTCTTCCTCTGCATCGGGATCTTCGTCTACCTGATCGTGTCGACAGCTCTGCAGTTCAAGGCGATCGGCGACATGACAGTGCTTCAGTTCGCGGCCGCCTCCGGGGTTTCGTTCCTCATCAACGTCGCCTTTTTCGGTGGGGCCTGGCTCTTCGGCAACCGAGCGTGGAAGCAGCGTCGGCTGTTCGAGGAGCTGAGCTCGGCCAACGCGGAAGTCCGCTCACAGGAACGGCAGCTGACCAGTCAGGCACTCGACCTCGAGCGGGTGCGCATCGCCCGCGAACTCCACGACGGCATCGCCCACCACATCACCGGCGTCGGCATCCACGCCGCGGCCGCGCGCCGCAGCCTCGAGAAGAACCCCGACAAGGCGAGGGAGTCGCTGAAGACCATCGAATCCTCCACTCGCGAAACCGTCGAGGAACTGCGCGCACTCGTCTACACACTCCGCGATAAGGACGACGCGCACACCGACGAGCACACGACGAAGGGCAACCCCAGCCTCGGCGACGTTCCCGAACTCATCGACGTTGCCCGTCGCTCCGGGCAGCAGATCGAGATCCACACGATCGGGCAGCCGCGACCGCTGACGCCGATCACGGAGATGTCGGTCTACCGGGTGATTCAGGAATCCCTGACCAACTGCCGTCGCTATGCGGGATCGCACGCCGAAGTTGATGTGCGTCTGCGATACGGCACCGCCAGTCTCGAAATCGAGATCAGCGACTCCCGCGCGCTCGGTGCGCACCACGAGGAACCGCGCTCCGAAACTGAGATGCCAGCGAAGCAGCCAGGACTGGGCCTGGGCATCATCGGCATGCGCGAACGAATGAGTGCCCTGGGCGGCAGACTGGAGGCCGGTCCGAAATCTCGCGGTGGCTGGCTCGTGCGGGCACAGATTCCCTACCCCCGGAATGTCGCGGATCCAGAGGAGCCAGTTTCAGACACTGAAGAGCCTGCCCCAGACACCGCCGCCATGATCCCCACAGCAAAGGCCGAACAGTGATCAGAGTCCTCCTCGTCGATGACCAGGCGATGGTCCGCACCGGTTTCCGCACGATCCTCGAAAGCGAAGACGGCATCATCGTCGTCGGCGAGGCGGAGAACGGCCAGGTCGCGATCGACCGCGCACTCGATCTCGCACCGGACGTGATCTGCATGGACGTTCAGATGCCAGTCATGGACGGGCTCGAATCCACCGCAGAGATCGTACGCCGAGGTGCGGCCGGGGCGGTCCTCATGCTCACCACCTTCGACCGGGACGATTTTTTGTTCCAGGCACTGGCTGCAGGTGCCAGCGGGTTCCTGCTCAAGACCGCCGAGGCGGAACAGCTCATCGACGCGGTCACCGCACTGGCGGGCGGCGACGGACTCCTCTCCCCCGAGGTGACACGACGCGTCATCGAACGTTCCGTGCGCAGCCCCGAGACCATCACCACGGCGGCCCCAGAGCTGAAACTGCTCACCGATCGGGAACTCGAAGTCCTCCACCTCGTCGCCAAGGGTCTGAGCAATTCCGAGATCGCAGGCACGCTCTTCGTCGGCGAAGCCACCGTCAAGACACATGTGTCGAACCTACTGACCAAGCTCGACATCCGCGATCGCATCCATGTCGTCATCTTCGCCTACGAGAACGGACTCGTCGGGGACTGAGCGAGCCCGAGATCCCGTCTTCGCCGAACACTGATCGAGTGCGATGCGCAAGTGAACGGTAATCGGCAGATGAACTGAATATTGATTCCTGAACAACGGGTGTAGCATACTTTCAGATTGTGGAATGTTCCCACCATTCCACAGTCTCCTCCCCCGAATATCCCCGCACGATTGATCCCCAGCACGGCCGATTCAGCACCCCTCTGACACCGGCTCTCCGCTGGACGGAAAGGTTGTATCTGCATGCGCAGCTCGGACATCAGCTCCCCGTTCGATCCCGTCTACGACCGCCTTGTGCACAAGGCGCCGACGCGCAGTCGAGAATCGGCCCAGATCCTCGATTGCCTCCGCTCCGGTCGCTCTGTCGTCGTGGTCTGCCTCACCGGCGACGGTGCCCTCGACTTCGCCCGATCCCTGGCGACCACACTCCCAGTTCACCAAGCCTCTCTGCTGCGCGTCACCGCCCAGACAACCGCTGCCGACCTCAGGGAATTCACCGACCCTGCGAACTGCGACGGGGGTCCGCGCATCATCTGCGGCGCCCAACTGCTCCCACCCGATACCGAATCCATCATCAGCCACGCCCTTCACGTCTCTCGAGTGCCCATTGCCTACCTCGTCGATGGTGACCGACTGCGTGCCCTCAACCGGAACGATCACGGTCCTCTGTCTCAGATCGCAGCAGGTTGGAGCTCGGGCGCCCTCGAACGAATCGACCTCGCGCGGCTGACAAGCAGCGAATCATTGGCATTGGTGACCGGGCTCTCGACCACCGTGCCACTCGATGACCTGCAGCTGCGCACCCTCGCGGCGCTGTCCGCAGGCAGGCCCCTGATCGCCGCCGACCTCGTCGCCTGGGCGGAGGAATCTCCGCACAGAGTTCCGCAGCGATACCCCCACGCCAGCGTCGGCACTCCGCCCTTCGGACACCGTCTGCTGTCTCGGCTGACGGATCAATATCCGCTGCAGCGCGAGGATACACTCGTCACCGCCCGCCGCCTCGGCGACATCGGGCCCATGCCCTTGCGCACAGCCAAGCAGCTCTTCGGCGACACAGTCATCGCACGCCTCATCGACCTGCGACTGGCACGAGAACTCGAGATCTCAGGTCAGCCCTCGGTCGCGGTCTCTCCGCTTCACGTCTCCGCAATGGACAGCGCAGGCGTGGGCGAAACGAGTGAGGACGACGACAGAAGCTTTCGTCGCCGACTGGAGACGATGTGGCGAGCAGGCTATCCGATCGGTGAGGTCGCCTCAATCGATCTGGCCCGCGACGTCATCAACGACGGGCTCGAGCTCAATCGTGCCCGCGTTCGGCTGCTGCTCGGAGCTGCACGGGCGCTCAACCGTCTCGGCGATCCGATGGAAGCCACAGTCATGCTCGTGACCGTCGAAGACGCGGTCCGTGATGATCCGCTGCTGCTGCTCGAATGGGAGCTGCAGTCGATCACCGCGCGGTTGGTCGACGGTGACCGCGAGGGCGCAGTGAAACTGATCCGGGCCGGAATCGGCCACGGGGCAATGGGGTGTGAACGCGAACCGGTATGCGTCGAACTTCTCTTCGTCGCAGGCGCAGCACTTGCCTCGTACACGGAACTCCCGCAGTGGTGGACGGACTTCCTCCGCGACGTTGTCGACCCGCTTGTGCCCGGAATCGCGAACCTTGTCTCCTCTTTCACCGGCAGTGTGATGACTCGCATCGAGGACGTCCTTGCGGTCCTCGAATCTCCGCAGGCATCGCCAGCGCTCCGGTTGGCTGCGATGGCGGCGGTGTGCCAATACCACCTCAAAGTCGATGACGCCGAAAGCCTGACCTCGGCCGCCAAGGCTGGTTTCGACTTCATCAACGAGCTGGTCACATTCCGACCACGGACTTTGGACGACTTCACATACACCATGACCTGGTACTTCGCCATTGGAGTCACCGCCAACTGCCTCCTCGCCGGCGTCGAACACGAACGTTCCGAATTCACCGCGCGTATGCTGCTGGCTGCGGCGTGCGGGTCATCGTCCCACAGCGGTTGGCAGCGGACAGCCACAGCCGCCTGGAGTACGGGGATCCTGCGCTTATTAGAAGGTGAAGTCGACGTTGCTGCACGTGATTATGAGGCGCTGGCTGGATCACTCAACCCGGCGCTCCTGGCCGTCGGCTGGGGGCTGCGCGACACGGTCAGACGCTGGCAACGCAGCAACGCTCCCTATTACCGCCTGTCCACCAGCGAGAATGCGACGGCGACACAGGGTTACCGGCTCCATGACGGCTTGACGGCTCTGCTCTTCGGCCCCGGATCCGCGCCCCTGGCAGAGATGCCGCCATGGATGGGGGCCGTCTTCACCCACGCACGCTTCCTCGACGGCACCCTCACCGCCTCCGAAGCGAACGAGTCCCTGAGCAACGACCCCGGCATCCATCTCCCGGGTCCCCGGGCTGCCCGCAACCATATTGAAGCGGCGGCCGAAGAGGACCCCGAGGCGCTCCTGATCGTCGGTCACGAACTGCAGCAGGTCGGCTACCGTGGAGCCGCGCTTCACGCTTTCGCTCAGGCACGCGCGCTGTTCCTTGCCCAGAGGCTGAGTGCCCGGGCCCGAGTCGCAGGGGAGGCGCTAGGTGCACTGCAGCTGCGAGCCTCGAAGTCACCGGAAGATCCGCGCCCCGGCGCCGACTCACCGGTCAGGTCGACAGACAACGCACCTGCCGTGACGCTGACGGAACGCGAGCTCGAGGTCTGCCGGCTGGTGGCCGAGGGGCTGACCAATGTGCAGATCAGCCAGCGGCTCGTGCTGTCGGTGCGAACAGTCGAATCGCACGTGCTGCAAGCGCGGGCGAAGCTGGGTGCCGATCGTCGCCGTGACATCCCCATGGAGCTGCTCAAGCTTCGCGATGCCGGACGGATCAATGCCGTGCACCGCTCGCCGAGGTGACTTTCACCGGTCTGACTTTCACTGGTCGCCCCGACCACCACACGTAGACGCCCGCAACAACCAGGCCTGCCCCCATGATGACGATCCACCAGGGAAAGCCCGGCAGGTCGGGTTCGGCGGTGCCTGCTTCGCGGTCGGCCGCCGGAGTCGGGAGTACGCGTTCGGCGGTGATGAGGATGCGCTGTGAGTTGATGCCCAGAGGAGTGCAGGTGACCAGGGTGACGAGGTCCTTTCCGATGACCGGCTGCAGTGATTCGGTCTCATCGGGTTCGACGACCTGAGTGCGCACCACCTGGTAGGCGAGAACCTCGCCGAACGTGGTCAGAGTGAACGTGTCGCCCTTGGTCACCTTGTCGAGGTGGGTGAACATGGTTGCGTCGGCCAGCCCGCGGTGGCCGGTGATCACGGAGTGGGTGTCCTCTCCGCCGACGGGCAGGCTTGTGCCTTCGAGGTGGCCCAACCCCTTGAGCAGGGTCGCATCGCTCGTGCCGTGGTACGTGGGCAGGTCCAGCTTGATCGAGGGAATCCGCAGCCGGGTCATCACTTCGGTGCTGCCGTCGTCGAGGACCTCGTCGTAGACGGGAGCACCATTGGACGAGGTGCCGTTGCCTGAGGGCAGACGGTGGTTCGACTCGAGCAGGGCACCGGACTGCAGGGCGTCGTTGTACCGGTGTGCGAGTTTCAGCTGCCGGGCGTCTTCGACACGGTCGGATTCGGTGGTCTTCGCTGAGTCGCCGAGGATCTTCGACTGATCGAGCTGGGAGAACCAGGCGGCGGCACTCGGGTAGGTCCAGATGCCCAGGCCGGTGAACGCAATCAGGGCGATGACCATGGCGAATGCGGGGACGCGCCAGCGGCGCCCGTCGGTTGAAGGGCGCCGCGTGCGTTCAGGTGAGAATGTCACACCTGGTTCTTGCGACGGTTGGCCGCGACGATGGCCGCACCACCGGCGATGAGCATCAGGCCGATGCCGGCGATCATCGCGAGCATCTTGCCATCAGCACCGGTCAGCGGCAGGTTCGGGTGACCCTGCTGGGTGTTCGCGAAGTCGAAGACGACGGCTGCGGATGTCTCCCCGGCCTTCACTGTGACCTCGTTGACGGTGTCGTCGAGGACGTAGCCGGCAGGTGCCTTGGTCTCCTTGACCCAGTATTTCTGGGTGGTGTCGTCGTTGTTGCCGACCCACAGGGTGATCGAGGCGGTGCCATCGGCCTTCGTCGTCAGTTTGCCGACGGACTTTGCGGCTGCGGCGTCGGAGTAGATCGCGAATTCGGCACCGGCGAGGGTGCTCGCCTTATCGCCCTTGGCGAATTTGTGGATCGTCAGCGATCCCCAGTTCGAGCTGACAGCAGGGGTCTCGATGCCGGAGTCGTTGACGTTGACCAGCGCCGTGTTCTCGATCGTGCCGTCGCCTTGGCTGGTCACCTTCGTGGTGATCGTGGCGGCGACGTCGTTGCCGGCCTTGAGCTTCTGCAGTCCGGTTGCTGTGAAGGTGATCTTCACGGTGCCGTCCGAGTTGCTGACGGTGTAGTCGGTGCCGGAGGTGAATCCGGCCAGCGACGCGGACTGGAACTCCAGTCGTTTGTCCAGCTTGTCGGTGATGACGAAGGACTTGTAGCCGTAGTTGGCGCGTGGGACCGGTGCGGTGATCGTCCAGTCGACTGTCGAACCGAGCACTGGCGCGGCCGGGTTCGCCACCGTCTTGGTGGGCGTGGTGTCATTGACCGAGTTCTTCGGGTAGACGTTGACGTCGTAGATCCATTTTCCGTTGTTCTGTGACAGCGGCAGGGTGACGAGGAAGGGTGCCGTCGTCGAGGTGGCATTGGCCGGAGCGCTCGACTCGGTGACGAGGTAGAGACCCAGCGGAAGTCCGCCGAAGGTCGCGAGCCCGTTGGCGTCGGTGGTCTTGGTGCCCTTGTCGACGAGCGTGTAGCCGCTTTCGGTGACCGCCGAGGCCTGCAGGCCAGAGATCGCATCCCAGCTTTCGGGCGTGGTCAGGTCGATGGCCTGTCCGCCCTTGGCAGTGACCTGCTTGACGGTGAATCCGGCGCCGGCCAGCGGCTTGCCCATGCCGGAGGTGTCTGCGAGGACGGATCCGTTGCCGCCGTCGCCTCCCTCGTTGCCGTCATATTTGTGGATGACGATCGACCCGGACCTGCTCGAATCGATGTTTCCCACGGTGTCAGCGGCCTGCGCCGTGCCGGCCATCCCAAGGACGCTCAGCGCCGATACTGCTGCCGCAGCGGTCAGACGCCGCCACAGACCCAGTTTCCTGCTTTTCATGTTTTTCCTTTCAGTGCTTCCGGTTCCTGCGGCGCAGGCCCTTGAGAAGTGCTCCCACACCACCGGCTGCGCACAGTGCGGCTCCGGCGATGATGAAAATCTGGCTTCCGGTTCCACCCGTGAGCGGCAGCGCAACCTGCGGCTTCTGCTTGTTGGTGAACGATCCGATCGACTGTTTGAGCGTCGATCCGGAGACCGTGAAGGTGTGCTTGGTGTCGTCGAGGACGTATCCCGCCGGGGCGGACTTCTCGACGAGCGTGTGTTCGCCCCACTTGAGGCTGCTGAGCGCGAACTTGCCCGCGGCTGGGTCCTTGTCAGGACCGGTGCACGCGTCCGCCGAGGTGGCTGCGCAGTCCTCGACCTCGACCGCGGTTCCGTCGGGGCCGGTCATCGTCCACACGGATCCCTTGAGCGCGTTGCCGCTCTCGTCGGTCTTGTTCCAGGTCACGGTTCCGGTCTTCGCGGTGTTCGTAATCGTGCACGCCACCGTCTCGCCGGCTTTGATTGTGACCTTGTCCGCTGTGACCGTGTTCTTCGGGCCGCAGTCCCAGGCAGAGGCCTCGTAGCCCTCGGGTCCGTCGAGTTCGGAGAGTGCGTATTCGCCGGCCTTGATCTTGACCTCGGTGACGTCCTTGGTGCCGGTCTTGCCGGAAATGGTCTTGTCGCCTGCGGCCTTGTCACCGATGGCCTTCAGCGTCCAGTCGGTGGCCTTGGCTATGCCGGCCGCGTCCTTGTTGTCAACCTTCTTTACGAGGGTGAGCGAGGTGTCGCTGACCTTGTTGAGGTAGCCGCACTTCACATCGTCACCGGGTTTGATGCCGGTGAGGTTGGTGTTCTTCTCGTTGTCGAGCTTCTTCGTGTCCTTGGTCCCGTCGAGGTGGGTGATCTCGCAGGAGCCTGAGGAGAATTCAAAGCCGTCCTGCTGAGTCTCGGAGACGGCGATCGTCGCTCGACCTGTGGTCTTGTTGAATTTCAGTGCCCACTTGGCATCGCCGCTGGCATTGGTCTTCTGCGTGGCTGCGGTGGGTGTCGAAGTGACGGTGTCGGTCGTGACAGTCGTCTTCGCGCCGACGGTCCAGTCCTTGCCCGGTTTGACGTTCTTGCCGTCTTCGTCGGCGACGTCCTTGTGGATCGAGACGTTGGCGGTCAGCGGCGAGTTCGTGATCGTGCAGACGACCTCTTTGCCGGTGTTGGGGATGGTCACGCTGCCCGAGTTGCCGGTTCCGGAGGCGCCGCTGATCGGCGTTTTATCTACCGTGCACGAATATGCGCTGGCGTAGTCACCGAGGTCAGCTCCGTTGGCTCCGGTTTCGGAGAACTTGATCGTCGCTCCACGCTTTACAGGCTGAGGCCCGACGATTTCCTTCTGCACACCAGTGGAGCTGCCGGTCGTGGTAGCGGTTCCGAGATCAGTGTTGCCCTGCTTGAGCGACAACGCGAACTGATCATCCGCTTTTGCACGTCCGCCGACGACGTCCTTCGTAAGTGTGATGGTGGCTGGAGAGGAGCACGAGGCCAGGTCAGTGCTTGACCAGTTGCCGGAGGCGAAATCGTCGGAGTTCGACCAATCGGGCATGTCATAGGCCTTGATCGTCGAACCGGTTCCCAGATAGGCCCGTCCACTGGCGTCAAATGCCACACCGTTGACATTGGAATTGGTCTCATATGTTCCGGAAGGGGAGGCTGCTATTTCCCTTCCAGTGCCAGCGGCCAAGTCTGCTTTCGTGACCGAGAAGACGGTGGTGGTATTGCCTGAACCGCGGACTATGAAGAGATTGCCCTGCGAGTCAAAAGCCATGTCGCCGTTGGAAGTTCTGCTTGAGTTTGTGTTGGTGTCGACCGAACCTTTGAACGAGGTGGTGTTCGAGTCTTTGTTGTAGACGTAGACGTTGAACTTCGAACCTGAGTCGGTGAACCCGCCGAAGTAGTAGAGGCCACTGTCGAGGTCGACGGCTCCACCGATGAATTGGATAGCGTTGTCTGTCCGTTCAGCACTCGTGGCGGACCATGTGCCGCTCGACGGGTTGAGCTGATAGATCTCGACGGTCTTGGAGCTGTTCGTCCGTTCGTAGGCATAGATCGGGGAACCTTCCTTACCGATGCCAAGCCCGTTGAATGATGCCACTGGCACGTCGCGATACCGCCATCCGAGAAGCGTCCAATAGCGCTCTTGATAGGTGGCTGGTGCACCGACAGACTCAGATGAATCGTTCGTCACCTTCCGCATCTGGCCCGAACTCGACACCGAGTACACATTCCCCGGTTCGCACGTTATCGAGACAGGTCTCGCAGCTGCATGTGCTGCTGAGGGCTTCGTTTCGGGCGCCGAGGTCGCGGCATCCTTCGTCGCAGGAGCCTTCGTCGCAGGTGCCGACGTCGCGGGTGCCGAAGCGGCAGCATGCGCGGACGCAGCCGGCATCAGCACGATGCCCATGCCGGAAAGAACCATGACCAGTGCGGTCAACGCAGCCCATACAGGGCGCACACGCAAACGTGCCAGCGGCATACTTTCCTCATTCCGGTTCCAAGCGATCTCGCCCGTGGCACCTCACAATCCCGTCCGCGCACGACAGCGGGTGAGCTGCGGACGGGCAGGGGAACAGAGGAGCAGAGCGTGACGAACTTCTTCAGATTAGGAAGTTGAAAGCGCAAAGACATTGCTGGGACCGGCCACTTCAGCAATAGATCAGTAGTTGCTTTCAGGCATTGTGGCAGCAGCGGAAACTACTCAGTAGTTTTCTATTCAACTACCACCGGTCTCCCCCATGCCGCTGAGGCCGAAATAGCCCGAACGACGGATTCGCATCGCCGGCGCACCGCATAGGTTTGAGTCATGATCACCTTGGACTCAATTTCTCGCAGCTTCGGCGACAAACAGGTTCTTCACGACCTGTCCTTCTCCATCGGCTCGGGACGGATGACCGGGTTCGTCGGTTCCAACGGCTCCGGCAAGACGACGACCATGCGCATCATCCTGGGCGTGCTCGCCGCGGACTCCGGCCGCATCACCGTCGATGGCGAGACCATCACTCCCGGCCACCGCAGCGCGATCGGCTATATGCCCGAAGAGCGCGGCCTCTACCCGAAGATGCCGATCATCGATCAGCTCATCTACCTCGCCCGCTTCCACGGTCTCAGCCGCCATTCCGCCCGTCGACGTGGCCTCGAACTCCTCGAGCAGCTCGACCTGGGCGGCAAACCCAGCGACAACCTCGAAGCAGTGAGCCTCGGCAACCAGCAGAAGGTGCAGATCGCCGCCGCGCTCATTCACCGACCGCGCGCCCTCGTCCTCGACGAGCCCTTCTCCGGACTCGATCCGGTCGCCGTCGAACGCACCCTCGAAGTGCTCAAGGACTTCGCCGACACCGGTGTACCCGTCCTCTTCTCCAGCCACCAGCTCGACCTGGTCGAGCGCCTCGTCGACGACCTCGTCATCATCGACGGCGGCCGGCTCGTCGCCAACGGAACCGCCGACGAGCTGCGCAGTCAGCGCAGCACCCCTGAGTGGATTCTGCAGACCGATTCGGACATGGGCTGGGTGCGCGAGATCCCCGACATCAATGTCGTTGAGTTCGACGGTAACTGGGTGCGCTTCGCCGCACCGAACCCTGATATCGCCGAGGCGGTCCTGCACCAGGCCATCACCGTGTCGTCCGTGAAATCCTTTGCCCCACACACCGTCGCCCTCAACCGTCTCTTCCAGGAGGTCACGCAGGCATGAGCATCCAACAGGATTCGAATTCGCTCGACACCAACGCCCCCAAGAAGTCGGGGTTGGCAACGACGGCGCAGACACAGCGGGCGAGTTTCACCACCGCCATCGGCCTCGTCATCGAACGCGAGATCATGGTCCGCATCAAGTCGAAGGCGTTCATGATCTCGACCTTGCTGAGCATCGTCCTCTTCGGCGCACTCGTCGCGGTATCGGGGTCGCTGCCTTCATTGTTCTCCTCCACGGAAAAGGTGGCGGTCACCTCGGCGGGGGCACAGGCTGTCGAAGGAATCGATGGGATCGAACTCGTCTCCGTGGACAACGCCGATGAGGCGAAGGAGCTTGTGAAGTCGGAGGAGGTCGCGGCCGCGGTGGTCGATGACCCGCAGTCCCCGGTCGGCGTCACCGTCATCGCCGAACGCTCCGCTCCCGAGTCACTGACAGGCGAACTCAGCCAGGTCCCTACCGTTGAACTCCTCGACCCCGACGCCCCGGATCCGGGGCTGACGTACCTGATCGGCTTGGGCCTCGGGCTTGTGTTCTTCATGTCCGCGGTGACCTTCGGATCGACCATCGCTTCCTCGGTGGTGGAGGAGAAGCAGTCACGGATCGTGGAGATCCTGCTCGCCTCCACCTCGGCGAAGGTGCTGATGTTCGGCAAGGTGCTTGCGTGTTCCATCCTCGCCTTCGCACAGATCGGTCTGACCGCGCTCTCCGTCCTTATCGGCGCTGCCATCAGCGGGAACGATCTGGTGCTCAGCAAGGTCACGGACCCGATCGCCTGGTTCATCCCACTCTTCATCGTCGGCTTCGTCATGATCGCCTCCCTCTACGCCGCGGCCGCCTCGATGGTCTCCCGGACGGAGGACCTGGGCTCGACGTCCAGCCCGATCATGATGCTCATCTTCCTGCCCTATATGGCGGTCATCCTCTTCTCCTCCAACGAGACCGTGATGGCTGTGATGTCCTATATTCCGTTCTCCGCGGCGGTCGCGGTCCCGATGCGCGTCTTCCTCGGCACGATCGAATGGTGGGAGCCGTTGCTCTCGCTGCTCATCCTCGCGGTGACCACGATTCTGGCTCTGCTGCTGGCGACCCGGATCTTCGAACGCTCCATCCTGCAGTCAGGCCCGAAGGTGTCGTGGAAGCAGGCTCTGAGCAGGTCGAAGGGCTGAGCTTCTACGACCAAATCCGCGTTTTTACAGCCAGCCGTTGTCGCGGGCGATGCGGGCGGCATCGGCACGGTTGCGGGCATCGGTCTTGCCGATCGCGGCAGACAGTCGGTTGCGTACCGTACCTGCCGAAAGGAAGAGCGCCGAGGCGAGTTCTTCGACGCTGCCCCCGTCGGCCGCTGCTCGGAGGACGTCGGTCTCCCGCTCCGTCAGCGGGGAGCGCCCGCGCACGGTTGATTCGACGACGAGTTCGGGGTCGATGACCTGCAGTCCGGCCATCACCCGCCGGATCCCGTCTGCCAGATGTTCGACAGGGGCGTCCTTGACCATGAACCCGTTGACCCCGGCATCCATGGCTCTCCTCACCCACCCCGGCCGTCCATACGTGGTAACGATGATGATCTTGACGTGGGGAAACTCGGCACGAAGGACGTCTGCGACCTCGAGTCCGTCGAGGCCAGGCATATCGACGTCGAGCAGCGCGACATCGGGCTGCTGGTGTCGGACGGCAGGCAGCACCTCGTCGCCGCGTGCGCATTGGGCGATGACCTCGAGATCCGCTTCCATTCCAAGCAGGGCGGCGAGCGCCTCGCGGACCATGGTCTGATCGTCGGCGACGAGGAGCGTAGTCACCGCTTGGCCTCCTGTTCGTCGTTGATCCCCGAGGTGATGGCGTCGTCGGCCTTCCGACTGACTGCGAGCACGAAGCCCTCATCG
This sequence comes from Brevibacterium zhoupengii, assembly GCF_021117425.1. Taxonomy (NCBI): domain Bacteria; kingdom Bacillati; phylum Actinomycetota; class Actinomycetes; order Micrococcales; family Brevibacteriaceae; genus Brevibacterium; species Brevibacterium zhoupengii. The sequence goes on from NZ_CP088298.1 coordinate 4,247,696, forward strand.
GTCTTCTCCGTCCTCACCCTGGCTCCCACAGCCTTCGCTCGCTCGCTCAGCCCGCGCAGACCGGAACCGGCACCCACCTCGGCGAGGTCGGTGGGGTGACCGACGCTGTCGTTTCTGATCTCGATCCGGTTCGGCTCGAGGCTGATGCTGACGTGCCGGGCGCGGGCATGGCGGAAGATATTCGTACTGCCCTCGCGCACTGTCCAGGCGAAGAGCTCCCGCAGTCCAGCATCGACATTGTCGACCGAGGTGGGAGCCTCGACATCGATTCCGGCCGCGCGCAGAGCCCGTGTGGCCGCGACGAGTTCCGCAGCCAGGGAGATCATCCGCGTCCCCTGCACCGTCGTGCGCACATCAGCCAGAGCAGACCGGGCAAGCTGTTCGATCTCCGAGATGTGCTTGGCAGCTTCGGGAGCACCGTTGGCCTGGAGCTTCGCCGCCAACTGGGCTTTGAGCGCAATGACGGTGAGCGAATGGCCGAGAACATCGTGAACGTCGCGGGAGATCCGCAGACGTTCAGCTTCGTGTTCGAGCCGCCGATTCTCCTCCTCCGCGGCACGCGCAGCGCGGGCACGGTCGCCGGCCAATATGGCCATGACCATGGCGAAGCTCGAGATCGAGATGCCGAAGGTGGTGGCGTAATCGTGGGTCCACCCGGGTACGAGGTGTTGGGTCACCTCGGCGACGATGGTCGTCAGGCAGGCCACGATCAGTCCCGGGGTCGTTCGGTGCACGATGATGACGATGATGACAGAGATGTAGGCGAGGAACGACAGTCCCTCTTCGCCGATGAGCGCAGTGACGATGAGTCCGATGATGATCATCGCGACGAGGCATCCGGCGAGTGCGAGTCGCCTGCGGCCGACCGTTCCTCGCATTACACGGTGCGAAGCCGGTGTTGACCTCGGTCCCACGTCACGAGAGATGGCACCGAGGTTGAGCCCGCTGACCCACATGGCCAGGTAGAAGACGGCGGCGAAGAGAATCGTCAGGCCCACGCCCCAGTACCGGGAGGCGCCGCTGTGTTCCCAGGCTCCAGACAGTGGGTAGACGAGGAAGACCATCCAGATGGCGGGAAAGAACCACTTGATGAAGGGAAGCCGCACCGGAGTGGATTCGGTGCTTGCTGGAGCTGCGCTCACTACGACTTCCCTCCTTGAAAGCTGGTATCTGTCACGCGGGCGAAGACGCTGCTCACACGCGGGCGGTGTCTCTGCGCAGGGCCCAGACTGAGCCTCCGACGAAGATTGCCAGCCACACGACGACGTTGACGACTGCCCACTGATCGTATCCCCCGCCAAGCGGTGCACGGGCGATTTCGCCGGCACCATAGGCAGGAGTGAAGCGCGCGATCGTCTGCAGAGTGTCTGGCCAGATCGTGAGAGGAACGAAGAGTCCGCCGATCAGGGAGAGGACGCCGAGGGCCATGCTCGAGAGCTGGATGGCGTTCTCTGCCGGAAGCAGATACCCGAGCATGACTCCGAAGGCTGCGAATACCGCGGAGGTGAGGATGACGAGGAGCCCGCATACGAGCAGCGTGCCCAGCGGAGCGTGAACGCCGGTGACCGCGGTGAGGATGAAGACGACGGCAACGGACAATGCGCCGAGGAACATCGAGACAAGCACTTTTGTGAGAATATAGGCCGCCGGATGCAACGGGGTCAGCGCAAGCTGTCGGCTCCATCCCAAAGCCCGCTCGACCGCGACCTGTGCACCGCCGGTGGTCGTCGCGACCATGGCCCCATAGGTTGCCAGCGACACCGAGATGTAGAGGGCCGCGTTGGTGCTGCCGAGCGTTTCACCCCGATTCGTCAGGCCGAAGATGAGGTAGAAGACCGCGGGCATGATCATCGAGAAGATGAGCGTGCGCTTGTTGCGCAGCTTGCGGAGGAGTTCGATGCGCAGAAGCGTGGCGGAGAATCCGCCGAAGCGAGGCGCTCGACGATCGTTGAGGGAGTCGAGGAACTGGCCTGTGGTTGCGGGTGTGGTGGTCGCGGACATGTCATGCCCCTTTCGAGGTCAGGCTGATGAATGCGTCTTCGAGGGAGTGGGAGGAGATTTCGAGGTCGGTGCAGGCGTTGTCGAAGAGTGCTCTGGCAGCTGCGTCGGAGTCCGTCGTACGCATCTTCAGCCGCCGGCCCTGAACCTCGACGGATTCGACGCCGACCAGACCGCCGAGCAAGGCGAGGAGACTGTCTGGTCGGTCGGGACCGTCGGCCCGGTTGATGCCGTCGTCGAGGGGAACGGTCGCACTCACCGTCTTCGCCGAAGCCATGGCGCGGATCTCGTGTGCCGGGCCGTCGGCAACGATGCGCCCACCGGAAACGAGGATCACTCGATCGGCGAACTCATCGGCCTCTTCGAGATAGTGCGTGGCGAAGAGAATCGTCTTTCCGTGCAGGGCGTCGGCACGCATCTCGTGCCAGAAGTCTCGGCGGCCGGTGACGTCCATGCCCGTCGTCGGTTCGTCAAGGACGATGAGGGCCGGGTCCGGCAGGAGCGCCATCGCGAACCGCAGGCGCTGCTTCTGTCCGCCCGAGCACTTCTTCACGGTCGACTTCGCGATGTCCGTGATGCCTGCGCGGGCCAGGACGACATCAACGTCCAGGGACGAGGCGAAGATCGCCGAGGTGTACTCCACCGTCTCCTGCACTGTGAGGTCATCGAGGAGTCCTCCGGTCTGCATCACCGAGCTGACGAGACCCCGGCTGACCGCTTGTCGCGGCGTCATTCCGAACACCTCGACCGATCCTTTGGTCGGTCGGGAGAGACCGAGGAGCATATCGATCGTCGTGGTCTTGCCGGCCCCATTGGGGCCGAGGAAGGCGACGACCTCTCCGGGTCGGATGCTCAGGTCGATGTCGTCGACTGCCGTGAGGTCGCCGAAGCGTTTGGTCAGGTGGTCGAGGACAACGGCGGATGGAATCGTTCCCTGGTCGGCTGCTCTGCGTGGTGCTGTCATCTGTGTGCTCATGACTTCAGATTAGGAAGAGACAGGCGGCCCTGATGATGCCATTTGTCACTGCCTGTGGCCGCTCTAGCCAGGCACTGCTCCTGTTCTGCTCCGATGCATGTTCGAGGAGATTCCAACTGTTCCTCTCTTCCGCCTCGATCCTGGTCGTGATTGGGTGGAGGTTATGAAATCCCTGACTCTGCCGCTGACCACCGACCGCCTGAACCTGCGCGCGCATCGCGAGACCGACGCCGAGGCGCTGCTGCCCATCTACTCTCGAGAAGACGTCTCGCAGTTCCTGCTCGGCGAGCCTTGGACCGCCGAAGAGGCGCGGACTCAAATCGCCAAGCGCTCTTCGAAGACCGGCTTGGATACCGAATCACGTGCGCTCTCGCTGATCGTCGAGACCAAGGACGGCCTCGACGACATCGAAGGCTCGGTCGTCATCGGCGACGTCGGCATCTGGCTCACCGACGATTCAGCGGAGAAGGCCGAGATCGGCTGGGTGCTCAATCCGGCTGCCGGTGGCCACGGTTTCGCATCAGAAGCCGCCACCGCCATGCTCAATGTCGCCTTCGACCACTACAACCTCCATCGGGTCATCGCTCAGATGGATGCCCGGAACACCGCCTCGGCGAAGTTGGCCTCCCGCATCGGCATGCGCCAGGAAGCTCATCTGCGCCAAGACTGGTGGTCGAAGGGCGAATGGTCAGACACCCTCATCTTCGGGATGCTGAGTACCGACCGTCAGGTGGCGTGAAACTCAAACAGTGGGCCCACCATCGCAGCTCCGTCGCATCGTCCGCGCTACAAATAGAAGGGTTTCTGCGCTACAACTGTAAGGATCCGGCGTGAACTCTACGGCGTCCGGCGGCGCAGAGTCAGTGAACCGACGATGACGGCACCGACGATCCAGCAGCCGATGAAGAGTATGCGCACCCAGATGTACGCCGCGTCCTCGCTGCCTGTCGACACCGCAGTCAGGGCGTCGATCGCGTGCGACAGCGGCAACCAGTCACCGATCACTTCGAGTACGTCCGGCAGCTGATCGCGGGGAAGGAAGATGCCGCCCAACAGAATCTGCGGGAACACGAGCACCGGCATGAACTGCACGACCTGGAACTCGGTGCGGGCGAATGCGCTGGCGAGCAGCCCGAGCGCCGTACCGAGCAGTGCATCCGCAATGGCGACGACGAAGAGCAGCACGATCGACTCTTCGATCTCCAGTCCGCACACCACCGTGGCGAAGCCCACCGCGATCGCCGTCTGCAGCACCGCCAGCAGGCCGAAGGCCACGGTGTATCCGAGGATGAAGTCGCCCCGCCCCAAGGGCATCGACAGCAGACGTTCGAGTGTTCCGCTGCGCCGCTCGCGCAGGGTGCTGATGCTCGTGACGAGGAACATCACGATGAAGGGAAACAGCGCGAGCATCGCCGGGCCGATTCTGTCGAAGACATCCGTCTCGTCGAAGATCCAGGCTACGAGTCCGATGAGCAGGCTGGGCACGACGAGCAGCAGTGCGATGGTGCGCGGGTCGTTGCGGATCTGGAGCAGCACACGCCCTGCCGTGGCCAAGGTGCGCGAAGGAGTCATCTCTTCGTCCCCTTCGAACCTCGCTTGCCCTGCGGCGGTGGGCGCGTCGCCAACAGCCTCTTCGACACAGAGTCCCTCTTAGCCGTATCGGTCTCGATGATGCGCAGAAAGGCTTCCTCCGCCGAGGCGGCCCGTGTGCTCTCGAGCAGCTCGCTCGGAGTCGTATCTGCGATCACCGCGCCCTCACGCATCAGCAGCAGCCGGTCACACCGAGTGGCCTCATCCATGACGTGACTCGAGACGAGCAGCGTCGCCCCATCGTCTGCGATGCGGCGGAAGATGGCCCACAGCTCGGAGCGCAGAACCGGATCGAGCCCGACCGTGGGCTCGTCGAGGACCAACAGCTCCGGCGACCCGAGCATCGCCGCCGCCAGCGACACGCGATTGGCCTGGCCGCCGGAGAGCGTGCGGGCGAGCTGATCGGCCTGGCCTCTCAGATCGGTGCGCTCGATGACGCGCTCGACATCGGACTTCGGCACGCCCTGCACCCGGGCGAAGTAGGCCAGGTTCGCGCGCACCGAGAGGTCGTCGTAGATGCTGGCCAGCTGCGTCATATATCCAACTTTGTGGCGCAGAGGTGCTGAGCCTGCGGGTTCGCCGAGCACTTTGACGGTTCCGCCGCTGACGATTTGGACACCGACGATGGCGCGCATGAGTGTCGTCTTCCCGCTGCCGCTGGGCCCGAGCAGACCGACGATGGCGCCGCGCGGCAGAGTCAGGTCGAGACTGTCGATCACGGTCTTTCGCCCGCGTCGAATCGTCAGCCCCCGAGCTTCGATCGCGTTGCTCGTCATATGAAGAATAAGACTACCGATATTGGCCTACGTCAAGTGACCCGTGGTACCAAAGGTTTGGGAAACAATCCGAAAACCTCGGCAAAGGTTCACGAAACGGGCCTCTGTTTGGTCAGAACCACCTCGGCGAGGGTCATAGCGTGGGAATAGCAAACGTCTCAGCGAAAGGTTCACATGTACAGGCAGTCGTCGAAATTGGCCAATGTCCTCTATGACATTCGGGGACCCGTCCTCGAAGAGGCCGAGGCGATGGAGGCCAAGGGCCACACCATCCTCAAGCTCAACATCGGCAACCCTGCACCTTTCGGATTCGAAGCCCCCGAGGCGATCGTCCACGACATGGTCAAACAGCTGCCCGTGGCTCAGGGGTACTCGGACTCGCGTGGAATTCTCTCCGGTCGCCGCGCCGTCGTCCAGTATTACGAGACCAGAGGCATCCACAATCTGGACACCCCCGAGGTGTTCCTGGGCAACGGAGTCAGCGAACTCATCACCCTATCCCTGCAGGCCCTGTGCAATCCCGGCGACGAGATCCTCGTCCCCAGCCCCGACTATCCCCTGTGGACGGCATCGGTCGCCCTGGCCGGCGGCACCCCCAAGCACTACCTGTGCGACGAAGCCACCGCATGGCAGCCCGACCTCGAGGATCTCGAATCGAAGATCACCGAGAACACCCGCGGCATCGTCGTCATCAACCCGAACAACCCGACGGGTGCGGTCTACTCACGCGAGACTCTGAAGAAGATCGTCGACATCGCACGCCGCCACGACCTCATCATCTTCGCTGACGAGATCTACGAGAAGATCACCTACGACGATGTCGAGATGGTCAATATGGCCACCGTGACCGGCGACGATGTCCTGTGCCTGACCTACTCGGGACTGTCCAAGGCCTACCGGATCGCCGGCTACCGCGCGGGCTGGCTGGCCATCACCGGACCACTGTCCGAGGCCAAAAGCTACCTCGAGGGCATCAAACTCCTGGCCAATATGCGCATGTGCGCAAATGTTCCCGCCCAGCACGCAATCCAGGCGGCGCTCGGCGGCAAGCAGTCGATCGAGGACCTCGTCCTGCCGCAGGGTCGCCTCGGTGCGCAGATGAACCTCGCGCACGAGGGGCTGAACTCCATCGACGGTGTCTCCGCGCACCGGGCCAGCGGTGCCCTCTATATGTTCGCGAAGCTCGACGTCGACAAATTCAACATCACCGACGACGAACAGTTCGCCCTCGACCTGCTGCGCGAACAGAAGATCCTCGTCTCCCACGGCACCGCCTTCAACTGGTCGAGCCCCGACCACTTCCGACTCGTCACCCTGCCCTCCGTCGAAGTCCTGGACGAATCGATCAACCGCCTCGGCGAGTTCCTCTCCGGCTACAAGCAGAACGCACCCAGCACCTGCGAGCTGCCGACCGTCAAGGAGATGTCGCCGGCGGCGGGGTGATCTGGGGCTGAGATAATGGCCCCATGACGGAGCGCTCGACAGGACCAGAGACAGCAGCAGTGGACTCCGTCGCACGGGCTATCAGTCTGATCGCGCGCGGAAACCCCGTCGATCCCGGCTCGCTGGAGGCAGAACTCGGGCAGCAGTCGACCCTCATCGACTCGCTTCTCGAGCTATCCACCACCATGGTTCGCTGGCGCCAGAAGGACCATGAACGCGCAGCCCTGCTCGAAAGCGCCTCAGAGCTCATCCAGGTCAGAGACACGAAGCGTCTATTACAGAAGCTCGTCGACAGAGCCAAATCGCTTATCGGCTGCGACATCGCCTACCTCTCGGAATACAACCCGGAAACCGACGAGCTCAACGTCAGAGCCAGCCGCGGGGCCATTTCGCTCCAACTCCCGGCACTGCGCGTACCACCCGGAGTCGGACTCGCAGGCCGTGTCGTCCGCGACCGAGCCGCCCACTGGACCTCGGACTACGACCTGACTCAACTGCCTCATGAGCGGCGTGTCGACTCAGCAGTCAAGGCAGAAGGCATGGAGTCACTCCTCGGAGTGCCCATGGTCGTCGACGGCGAAGTGCTCGGTGCCCTGTTCGCGGCGAATCGCTACCCCCATGACTTCGGGGCAGATGAGATCACCTTGCTCTCTGCTCTGGCAGACCACGCTTCGGTGATTCTCAAGACCGCCCGACTCATGGGCGAACTCGCCGAAGCGGCCGCACTGTCTGCTGCCGCAGAAGAACTGGCCGCGGCCAAGGCGAACACCCTGCAGCGCCTCGTCGAGGTCGAAGAGCAGCTGACCCAGTTGGTGCTGCAGGGCCACGGTGCAGCAGCCGTCACGAAAGTCATTGCCGAGACCCTCCGTGCCGAGGTGCTCATCGTGGACAGTTGGAGCCTTGACTCCCCCGGTTTTCCAGCAGACGAGGGATTCCTCGCCGAGGCCGACGTGAGTCGAGATGACATTCTTGCGGCGTTGGACACCAGTCACCGCACCGGACGAAGCGTCCAGATCTCCCACGACAAGCGACTCATCGCTGCCTCGGTGGCGTCGAACAGACGTCAGCACAGCGGGCTGTTCGTGCTCTTCCACAACGACCCCAAAGACGGCGACCACAGCATCGTCGCGCAGGCCGCACAGTCTTTGGCACTCATTCAGATGAACGAGCAGTCACGTGCCGACGCGGAGAACCGTGTACGCGGCGAACTGGCCGTCGATCTGATCGCCGACACCAGAAGTCTCGACGAGCTGCGAGCGCGAGCGCGTTCCAGCAACTTCACTCTCCTCGGCCCCTGGCAGCTCATCGTGGTTCAAGCCGCCCCCAACGACTTCGACCGCATCGGTTCGTATCTGGCTCGGATTGAGCCGCGGATTCTCATGACTCAACGCTCCCCGGGCCTGACCGTGCTGCTGCCCCGCTCGGCACATCGAAGCCGAACGCAGCTGAATGAGCTGCTCACAGCCTCAGACATCCTGCGCGAGTGCCTGGTCGTTGTCTCCGACACCGAATTTCAGCGTTCGCAGCTGCGCACCGCAGAAGACGAGCTCTGGTCGTGCGTGCGAGTGCTCAACTCGCTCTCGATCACCACAGGCGTCCGCCCCGCTGAGGACTTCGCTCCTTACACGGCGATGTTCGGCTCAGCCCCCGAACACGTCGGACAGTTCATGGAGCGCATGCTCAGCCCGCTGCGACAATGGGATCGGCGGCAATCGGCCGATCTGATCACCACACTGCGCACCTACTTCGAACACAGGAGCAGCGTCAGTCGCACCGCCGCTGCCCTCTCGGTTCACATCAATACCGTCAAACTGCGGCTGGAGCGCATCGATACGGTACTCGACAACGACTGGCGAGCGCCCGAATACGCGTTCCGTCTCCACGTCGCACTCCGCCTGGATCAACTCCGGCAGAAGGACTGAACCTACCCGGGCATGAGCCAGGACCCCTGGCCGATAAAGCCATGAACAGAAGATATTACTGGCTGCAACGGCCATAGGTGTTCGAGTCCTGAAGTGTTTGACTGAACCCTGCGCGGAATTACTCTGCGCCGACGCTCGGCCGCTTTCGGCAGCCGCAGTCGGCAGACACAGATTCGAAGAAGACTCGACAGGAGACACACCATGGCAGAGAACAGTCGTATCGCCGACTTCCGCAATAAGTCGGTCAACGATCGTCGCACGGCAGTAGCCGAGGCAACCGGGCTCGACACCGAGGTGTTCACCCAGATCGATGCGACTGCGTTCGGCCCCGAGCAGGCCGCCAACCTGAGCGAGAACGTCTTCGGTGTCTTCTCCCTGCCGTTGGGAGTCGCCACCAACTTCACGATCAACGGCACCGATGTCCTCGTACCCATGGCCACCGAAGAGGCATCGGTCATCGCCGCAGCCAGCAACGCCGCACGGATGGCACGGCCCACAGGCGGTTTCTTCACCAGCTCGACCCAGCCGATCATGCAGGCACAGATCCAGCTCATCAATGTGGCAGACCCTCATGCCGCACGGTCCCGTATCTTCGAACGCCAGAACGAGATCATCGACCTGGCCAATGCGCAGGATCCGAAGCTCGTCGAGGTCGGCGGGGGCGTCAAGGGCCTCGATGTTCGGCTCGTGGAGGCGAAGTCGGCAACCTATGTCGTCGTCCATCTCCACGTCGACGTCCGCGATGCCATGGGTGCCAATGCGGTCAACACCATGGCAGAGGCGGTGTCGAGCAGCCTTGCGGCGATCGCCGAGGGCGACGCACTGCTGCGCATCCTGACGAACAAGGCAGATCTTCGCCTGAGCCGAGCGCGAGCCGTCTTCGACAAAGAACTCCTGGGTGGAGCCGAGGTCGTCGACAACATCCTCCACGCCTACGAGCTGGCGGCAGCCGACCCGTACCGGGCCGCCACCCACAACAAGGGCATCATGAACGGCATCTCCGCCGTCGTCCTGGCCACCGGAAATGACACTCGCGCGGTGGAAGCCGGAGCCCATTCCCATGCCCTGGTCGACGGACGGTACACCTCACTGTCCACGTTTGAAAAGGACGCCGAAGGCAACCTCGTCGGCAACCTCGAGATGCCGATGCCCGTCGGCCTGGTAGGTGGTGCCACGAAGGTCCACCCCGCGGCCCGCACCTCCCTCCAGGTCGCCGAAGTGGCCACCGCAAAGGACCTGGCCGAAATCATCGTCGCAGCCGGTCTGGCGCAGAACCTGGCGGCACTGCGGGTTCTGGCCACCGAAGGTGTGCAGCGCGGTCACATGTCGCTGCATGCGAAGAACCTCGCCGTGTCTGCCGGCGCCACCGCTGAGGAAGCCAAGGTCATCGTGGAGAGGCTCATCGACGAGAAGGCCTTCCGCTTCGATCGGGTTCAGGCCATCCTCGCCGATCTTCGCTCAGGTGCACAGAAATGATGGATTCACTCCCACAGGTCTTCACCCACGAGGATTTTCCGACTCAGGTCAGGGTCTACGAGGTCAGTGCTCGGGACGGGCTCCAGGCTGAACCGGTCACCCTGCCCGCCGAGGTTCGGGCCCAGCTCATCTCCCGACTGGCCGATTCCGGTCTGACGTCCATCGAAGCAGGCAGCTTCGTGTCCCCTCGGGCCGTTCCGCAGATGGCTGACACCCGCTCAGTTCTCGACGAGCTCGACCTCGACGCGGACATCTCCTATCCGGTCCTCGTGCCCAACCAGCGCGGACTCGCCGATGCCATGGCCGCGGGAGCCAAGGACGTCGCTGTCTTCGTCAGTGTCACGGAAGCCTTCTCTCGGGCCAACCTCGGCGACAGCCTCGAAGTGACCACGGCACGCAATCTTGACGTGGCGGCCGCGGCCACCTCGGCGGGGATGCGGGTCCGCGGTTATCTGTCGATGGTCTTCGGCGACCCTTGGGAAGGTCAGGTGGATCCACAGCGTGTGGTCACAGCATCTCATCGACTGCTGGAAGCCGGCTGCTCGTCGCTTTCGCTCGGCGATACCATCGGCACCGCCACACCTGGTCACGTCACCGCGGTTCTGCAGGCCCTGATCGAAAGCGGCATCCCAGTCGAGTCGATCGCGCTGCACACCCACAACACCTACGGTCAGGCGCTGTCGAATGTCTGTGCCGCCCTCCAGCTGGGAGTGAGCGAGTTCGACGCCTCGGCCGGTGGGGTCGGTGGCTGCCCGTTCGCAGGCTCAGCGACGGGAAACCTGGCAACTGAGGACCTCCTGTGGATGCTCGACGGTCTGGGAATCTCGACCGGAGTCAACATCCGCGCAGTCGCGGAGACGAGCCAATGGCTGAGTCAGCAACTCGGCAAGCCACTGGCGTCGGCCACCTCGGCGGCCATCGTCAATCAGTAGCCCCACAGTTCTTCAGCCGGGCCGAGCCTCAGTCAGCCCGGTTCGCGTTCCACCTCCAGAAACACGACTCATCAACAGAAGGTAGGCGAAGATGCCACAGCTGCTCGAAGTCTGGAATGACACTGTCGACTCAAAACACCTTGTCGGCAGCATTGCCATCGGAATTGGGGTGGCGGTTCCCGCCTTCCTCATCTCCGACCATCTCTTCACGACCACCGGCGATCCGGAACTGGGGCATTCCTACGCCCTCCTGATCGGAATCGTGGGCTGCATCGTCGGTGCCGTGATCGCCGGAATCCTGTTCAAGCCCAAGCGGGTGATCACACAGTCAGAGGCCGACACCCGGAACCGGCAGGAAGTCATCGATGAAGTCGTCGAAGAGTACGGCGACCTGGGTGACCCCCGGGATCTCAAACCGGGGGTGCAGGAGGAGATACGAGCACTCGGGCTCTTCGACGCTCTGGTCGAGAACCATGAGAACCGGGCGAAGGGTGCACAGCTGTGAGCGCGGATCTCATTGAGCCGATCCTGTGGGCGATCGGCATGGCCCTGCTGGCCGCGGTGCTCTTCACCGGAATCGGCCTCATCTCAGGCACCGACGAGACAGCGATCGTCGCACCCCTGGCACTGCTCGTCATCCTCATCGGAGTACCGCCGGCCGGCGTCATCGCCTTCTTCTTGGCAGCGATCATCGCCAAGCACATCTCTCACGCCGTGCCCACAACATTGTTGGGGATACCCGGCGACACCACTGCCGTGCCGATGCTGCGCGAAGCACAGCTGCTGCGTTCTCTCGGAGTGCCTCATATCGCCCTGCAGAAGGCCATCTCCGGTGGCGTGATCGCGGTGATCATCGCGATTCCTCTGTCGATCCTCTTCGCACTGGTCCTCACTCCGTTCGCCGAGGCCATCGGTGCCGCAGCCCCGTGGATCTTCATCGCGGCGGCCGTGCTCGTCGCGTACACGTCGAAAGGAAAGCTGGCGGCAGTCGTCGCACTGATCCCCTTCGTCCTCATCATCGTCGGGCTGCAGGCATTCATCCTCGAACAGAAGGACGCGACGTTCACAACCTCCTTCTTCCTGGGCATCGCGACCGGTCCTCTCATCTACGATCTGTTCTCCGCGCTGTCCCCCGCGGGCCGTCGGTCGATGACTCAGGCAGGCAAGCGGGAGTTCGACCTCGCGCCCGACGTCCGGCCTGCGGGTGGGGCAAAGTTGCCGAACCCCTTCAGGGTCCTGGACCGAAAGCAGTTGGCCTACACGAGCGGTTCGGCTGTCATCACCAGCGCAACCTTCGTGTTCTCACCAGTCGCCATGGCGGTGCTCATGGGTGAGATCGCCGGCAGCCGAATCAAAAACGGTTTCCATCGACTGACAACGGTCGTGTCCGTGAGGAACGGAACCACCGAGTCGACCTATATCGCTGAGACCCTGATCCCGCTGATCGCCATCGGCCTTCCTCTCTCGCCGATGGCCGCGGGCCCGGCAGCGCCGCTGTTCAACGCGCCGCCGGTCTACACCCTCGATGCGGAGACGGGCGAGACGAACAATCTGCACGACCTTCTGTCGACCGGTGAGTTCGCGCTCTTCTCGGTCATCGCCGCGGTCATCGCAGTTGCTGTCGCCTATCCGTTCGTGATGAGGAACGCCCACAGGGCTGCTACTTGGGTGATGAAATCGGTCTCTCATGAGGCGATCATTGCTGGCTTCGCCGCACTCATCTGCGTCATCTGCCTCTACGAAGGCGGTCTGCTCGCGCTCGGAGTGACCATCACTGTGGGACTGGTCGGCGGTCTGTTCAACAGAATGATCGGCATGCACGCAGGAGTCCAATTCATGGGTTACTACGTCGCCGTCCTCACGGTTCCGGCAGTTCTGGCCCTGTAAAAGGTCCCGACGGTCCGACATTGCTGGCCGCCTGGGCCAGACTCGAAGCACCGGGGTAGGTCTACCTCGGTGCTTCGTCCTGTCTCAAAGACCGCCCTGGCCCTGTGACGCACGATGTCCCGAAACGTCACAGAAATTCATAGTCTAGTAATCGGATCGACTTAGTGAGTATTGTTGGCATCGAACGAATTGCTCAACAATCTTCAGCATGCTGAAAGGTCACCACTATGCGCCAGCTCATCGTCCTCGGATTCGTCGGGCTTCTTGCCCAGCTCATCGACGGCTCCCTCGGTATGGCCTATGGGGTGACGTCGACGACCCTGCTGCTCGCGGCCGGGATCGCACCGGCCACAGCCTCGGCGGCGGTGCACTTCTCTGAGATCGGCACGTCCCTGGTCTCCGGCATCTCCCACCACAAGTTCGGCAACGTCGATTGGAAGACGGTCTCGATCCTCGCGATCCCCGGCTTCGTCGGTGCCTTCGCCGGCGCAACCTTCCTCACCAGCCTCAACGGCGACGCGGCCACACCGTGGATCTCGAGCATCCTGCTGGCCCTTGGAATCTATGTGATCTGGCGCTTCCTCGCCCTCGGCGGTCGACGCCCCGAGTTCAAAGGACGGCCCGGAGTGAGGCTGCTCGTACCCATGGGACTCGTCGGCGGTGCGCTGGACTCCATCGGCGGAGGCGGTTGGGGCCCGGTCGGGACCACCACTCTTCTGTCATCGGGGCGACTGGAACCACGCAAGGTCGTCGGGTCGATCGACACCAGCGAATTCGTCGTCGCGGTCGGCGGCTCACTCGGATTCCTCTTCGCGCTGGGCTCCTCAGGAATCGAATGGTCCATCGCCGGGGCACTTCTGGTCGGCGGAGTCATCGCCGCACCGATCGCCGCCTGGCTGGTCAAGATCCTGCCCGCCCGGGTGCTGGCGATCGCCGCCGGCGGCATCATCATCCTCACCAATGTGCGCACGATCGCCCTGGCCCTCGGAGCATCGTCGACCACGGTCACCATCACCCTCATCGCCCTCGCCGCAGTCTGGATCGCACTCATCGTGCATGCGGTTCGCCTTGAGCGCCGCACCCGTCAGACCGAATCCCTCGCCGAGGTGGGCGCCGAAGTCACCACCGGAAGCTGAGCACCGCAGACGGCCGGCTCCCCGGCTCTCCCCTGGGTGCCAGTGCGCGGGGGCGCCGGTGAGCCCGCTGTTACTATGACGGCATGCGGGTCACCACGAAATCCGACTATGCTCTGCGGGCTCTGATCGAGATCGCCAACGTCAGCGACGGCGGCCCCATCAGCGCCGATGAGCTCGGAAAGCGACAGAACATCCCCAAGGGATTTCTCCAGGCCATCCTCGCCGACCTGCGCAGGGTCGAGATCGTGGCCTCGGTCCGCGGCAATTCCGGCGGCTGGAAACTGACAAAACCCGCGAGCGCCACGACCATCGCCGATGTCATCCGCGCCGTCGACGGACCGCTGGTCTCGATCTACGGCCAGCGCCCTGAGGCAGTCGAGTACGACGATGCCGCCGATTCCCTCCAACAGGTGTGGATCGCGGCCCGCTTCGCCCTCCGCGATGTCCTCGAGCAGGTGACCATCGCAGCGCTGGCCTCGAAGACACTGCCCGCCGCGGTGACCGAGAAGGTCGCGATCGAAGACGCCTGGAACCCGCACTGAGCAGATAGCACCACTGCATCACCGTCACTGCATCCGTCGCGTCACCGCCACTGCGCGGTGACGGTTCCCACGTCAGCGACCACCTCGGCGACGGCGGCATGATGTGCGGCGATGATCGGGTCATGCCGTGAGACCTTCGCCGTCGACTCCCCCGACCGCGCACGTGACACGAGAAGGACGTCGCGGCGGCAGGCGTCCATCGGCATCGGAATGACCTCGACCGTCGGGTCCTCGGGCACCGAAGAATCAGGGATCACCGCGACCGCCAACCCGGCCGCGATCATCCGGATGATCGCCGCGTAGTCATCCATCCGCATACCAACCCGCGGCTCAAAACCGGCGGCCACACAGAACGACCGAACTACCTCGTCGATGGCATCGCCCGGGTCGATGCTGAACGCCCAGGTCTGGGACACCAAGGCCGTGAGATCGGGCATCCCGTGAGCATCGAAGGAGACCGGACCGACGGACTTCGGCACGCAGAGGAAGAGCTGCTCCGAGTACAGGTGCTTGGCCTTCAGGGTCGACGGGATCCACGTCTTGTCGATGTCGGTGGAGACGAGCAGCGCCAGGTCGAGATCACCGGATTCCAGCCTGGCGACGAGCTTCGCATGCTCATCCATGGTCACATCGAGTGCCGCAGCCGTCATATCGGCAGGTGTGGGAAGAACAGCGGCCATCTCATCAGGGGCCTGCCAGCGCGCACGCTTCTGCAGCTGGTTGTGCAGCTTAGGGATCACCCGGGCACCGACCGTGGGAACGGCCCCGATGCGAACCGGAACCGCCTGATCTTCACGCCACAGGGCCACCTCGGCGCCGAGGCGGTCGCACAGTCCCAGGATCTCCACGGCACGGGAGACGACAAGGCCGCCGACCACTGTCGGCTGCGATCCCCGCGGGCTCTTCTCGATCAAGGTCGAGCCCAGAGCCTTCTCCAGATTGCGCAGGTGATGGTTGACGGTGGGCTGGCTCCACCCCAGTGTGGTCGCCGCTGCGGCAACCGAACCGAACTCGGCGATCGCGCGCAGGGCCGAGAGTCCACGGGTATCCAGAGTTTCCATTATCCTCCGAGCACAAGCTCAATAGTGTGTATTGATCAGTTTAGGAAACTTGGTATTCTCCCGGCAAGGCTCCGTTGCCTAATCTGGATTCATGACCGTGCATCAAGACTCCCCCATGACCTCCGCCTCAGATCATTCGGCATTCCCGGGTAACGCGAAGACCTACGCGCCCTATGCCGATGCGCTGCAGGCGGCGGCCAAGCGTGACTCGCTGTTCCTGTCCACCCCCGGACATGGCGGCACCACCACGGGAATCTCCGCAGGTCAGGCCGAGTTCTTCGGCGAGCACACCCTCTCCCTGGACATCCCCCCGCTCTTCGACGGCATCGACCTCGGCGTCGACACCCCGAAGGACGAAGCCCTGCAGCTGGCGGCCGAGGCCTGGGGCGCGCGGCGCACCTGGTTCCTCACCAACGGCTCCTCGCAGGGCAACCGCATGGCAGCACTGGCGATCGGCACGCTGGGCACGGGCGTCGTCACCCAACGCAGCGCCCATTCGAGTTTCATCGACGGCATCGTGCTGGCCGGACTCAACCCCGGCTTCGTCTCCCCCAACGTCGACGAGGTCAACGGCATCGCCCACGGAGTCACCTCGGACTCGCTGCGCCATGCCATTGCCGCCCACCCTGAGAAGGTCTCTGCCGTCTACCTGGTGACCCCCAGCTACTTCGGTGCAGTCGCCGATGTCAGCGCCCTGGCCGAGGTCGCCCACGAAGCAGGCGCCGCCCTCATCATCGACGCCGCATGGGGCGCCCATTTCGGCTTCCACCCCGACCTGCCGGAGTCCCCCGTGACCCTGGGCGCCGATATCGTCATCATGAGCACCCATAAGCTCGCCGGCTCATTCACCCAGTCGGCCCTGCTCCACCTCGGCGATACCGAGTTCGCGAACAGGCTCGAACCGGCCCTGGCCCGTGCCTTCATGATGACGGCTTCGACCAGCGAGAACGCCCACCTCATGGCGTCGATCGACATTGCCCGCCGCGAACTCGTGAACTCCCACGATGCGATTGCCGATTCGCTGGACAACATCCGCCAGATCCGTGCCCGGATCGAGGGCTCCGAGCACTATCATCTGCTCTCCGGGGACTTCATGAACCATGCCGACGTCGTCGACATCGACCCCTTCCGCCTGCCCATCGACATCACCTCGACGGGACTCGACGGCCATGCCGTGCGCAAGCGCCTGACCGAGGAGTTCGACATCTTCGCCGAGATGGCGACTGGCACGACGATCGTCGCCCTCATCGGCATCGGCAAGTCTCCCGACCTCAGCCGACTCTTCGACGCACTCGACCAGATCCGTGCCGAGAACTCCGGAACAAGCGGTGCGGGCGCAGCCGAGTCTGCGACGCGAGCCTCGGGCATCCCCGCCCTGCCGAACGCCGGAGAGCTGGTCGCCCTGCCGCGCGATGCGTACTTCGCGGAGTCCGAACTCGTTCCCGCCGCCGAGGCGATCGGCCGGACCAGCGTCAGCTCCCTGGCCGCGTACCCACCGGGCATCCCGAATGTCCTCCCCGGCGAAAGGATCACTGCAGAGACCATCGAGTTCCTGCAGGCCGTCGCCGCCAGCCCATCGGGGCACGTCCGCGGCGGCGTCGATGCGACACTGAGCACGTTCCGAGTCCTCAAGAACTGACCGTTGCCCCTGATCGGATCCCTTCATCGAACCAGTGAGACTGGTTGATTGTTCAAATAGCGATACTCTATGCACAAAGCCGTCTTGTCGGCTACAGTCGCCGCTGAGGATAGATTTCACACAGAATGCTCTTCCCTTATTCTCACTGCTGGACCAGACGCAGGCTGCAATGACGAACTGCAGACTGCATGACGCTACCGATTGATTCAGGACCGGATGGACGTGCACGCACATCAGCCAGGGGAAGAACTCGCCGATTTCACGGAGAGCGAGCTTCTCTCGCTCATCGATGCCGGAACCGCCGGTGCCTATTCCGAGATCTACCGCCGCTACCGCGACGACGCCATAGCAAGAGCATCATCCCCTCTGCCCAAGGCGCAGGCCAAACAGGTTGCAGATGATGCTTTCCTCAGTGTGCTCAGGTCCCTGCTCAACAGGTCCTCCGACACAACCGAGGGCCTCCGCTCCTTAATTGACGCCGAGATCGACACGCACATCGAGAATCTGACCTCAGCCGATCTGACGTCAGCAGGGGGTTCGGACTCAGTAGCTCCAGAGGCTGCCCAGGTCTCACAGGCTCTGTCGAACCTGCCCGATAACTGGCAGCGGATCCTGTGGTTGCGCGAAGTCGAACGTCTCCCACCCGAGGCCGTGGCCGAGCAGCTGAATATCAAGGCATCGACTATCGAACGGCTGGCAGGTCGCGCCCGTCAAGGCCTACAGGATGAATGGAAGCGGGTCCGCCCGGCGAAGAGCAATGCAACCGCCGATCACCGCGCCGCGCTCATTCCTGCGCTTCTGACCTCGCCGATCGTCATTGAGCGCCTCTCTGCCACCTTGGCACAGTCAATTCCAGAATCAGCTCCTGCTGCTGCCGACGCTGCTGTTGCCGACGCTGCTGACCCTGCAACCGCAGTCCTCGAAACGTCTGCTGCCGAGGGACCTGGAATCGAGTCAGCCGCACCTGCAGACGAATCAGTCACAGAGCCGGCTCCGGCCCTATTGGGGGCCGAGGATGCAGGAGCCGAAGACGAAAGTGCAGACTCTCAAAGCGCGGACACAACCGCGGCTGCCGCGCCGAGCCTGTCCGTCGCAGCAGGTGCAGGTGCCGCAGGTGCAGGTGCCGCAGGTGCGACCTTGGCGCCCGAAGCCGACGCAACGGCAGGAACAGATTCAGTCGCGAAGGATGATCCTGAGACCAGCTCAGTCTCCGAATCAGTCGATGAGTCCGCCTCTCCCACCACCTTCGGTGCGCCACCCGCGGCAGCTCACACCTCGCGCCACACGCCTGCACCAGCTGGCTTCAGCATGCCGAAACCCGTACTGATTCCGGTAGTCGCCGCGTGCATAGGCCTCCTGGGAACACTCGTCGGTGTGGCCATAATGCCGCAGCAAGCTGAGCAGACTGGACTTCAATCCGGCAACGCAGGCACCGCGGCCTCACCTGAAGACCCCTCTTCAATGGAAGACTCCTCCTCGAAGAAGGAGGAGAAGAACAGCAACTCCCAATCTCCAGATGACACGAACTCGGACAAGCACGACCAAGAGTCGGGGTCCGAGAAATCACAGGCTTCTGAATCCGACAGGGGCGAGGATGAAAAGTCATCTCGGGACCCGGGAGACGATGACATCCAGACGGACGATAGCCCATCGGCCGAGGACAATCCCGGCGACAAGGGCGACAGCAGCGATCGCCCGTCAGCAGACGAACCAGACAAGCCGAGCCCGTCGGATTCCAACGAGCCAGACCCTGAGTCGCCTTCGGAACCGACACCGCCACCATCCGACGACCCTGAAACACCTTCAGAGTCGCCGTCGGATGAGCCGACTGAGGAGCCAAGCGAGGAACCGACCGAGGAGCCATCTGAGGAGCCAAGCGAGGAACCGTCGGATGAGCCGCCTGAGTCGCCCAGCGAGGAGCCGAGCTCCGAAAACCCCACCCCCTGATCCGACACAGAGTGGCACCTCGACCTGAGCACAGGCTCTTCATCGAAATGAGCGCTGGACGCTGGGACACTCCTCAGACTGACTGCATCTCCATTTGGGCCGACTGCGCCCCAATTTGACGCGCCTGCTGACGGGCATCGACCATTTGCACACCCAAAACCCCGCCGCTTGGGTTGCTCCTAATAACCACAGGTTCGCCTGAGGTAAATACCCCGGTCGCTTTCAGCAGTCCCACAGAATTCTTACCCGAACGACAATTCATCGTGACCTGGCTCACTAAATTTGTTGACATGGGTGTTTAATCGAGTAAAGATGTTCAGCATTGTCGAAAAACGATCACCCCGTAACTCTCGAGTTCTTGGGGTGTCAGAAAATCGAATTGCATCTGAAACGAGGAACCACTGATGTCAGAAGGCCAAGCAAACCCGATTCCAGATGGGACGAAGCTGCCCCGCAGGGAGCGGAAGGCACTCAAGAAGAAGCGCTTGGAGGCCGACCACTGCATCGTGATCGAGAAGAAATCCATTCGCACGGCAATCGGCGGCACCACCGTCGGCAACTTCATGGAATGGTTCGACTTCGGCGTCTACGGATACCTGGCCGTCACCATGACCACTGTCTTCACCGAAGGTATGGACAGGCAGATGGGTCTCCTCGTCACTCTGTTCGGCTTCGCGGTCTCCTTCCTCGTCCGCCCCCTCGGCGGCATGGTCCTCGGACCGCTGGGCGACAAGATCGGGCGCCAGAAGGTCCTCTTCTTCACCATGGCCACGATGGCCACCGCCACCGCGCTCATCGGCGTTCTGCCCACCGCGGCTCAGATCGGCTTGTGGGTGATCATTCCTCTCTACCTGCTTAAGATGATCCAGGGATTCTCGACCGGCGGCGAATACGCCGGTGCGACCACCTACGTCTCGGAGTTCGCCCCCGATAAGTCGCGTGGATTCTGGGCCTCCTGGCTCGACGTCGGCTCCTACCTCGGCTTCGCAGCCGGTGCAGGCACCGTCGCCATCACCACCGTCATCTCCACGAGCGTCGCCGGAGAGAACGCCATGATCGACGGCGGCTGGAGGATCCCGTTCCTCATCGCGATCCCCCTCGGCGCCGTCGCCATCTGGTTCCGACTGAAGATCCCCGAGACACCCAGCTTCGAAGCCAACGTGGCTGAGGGCCTCGATGTGAAGGTCAAGGACGACAAGTACGCTCGCCACGGCCTCATCGGCGTCGTCCGTCACTTCTGGAAAGAGATCCTCATCGGCATCGCCATCGTCGCCGGTTCACAGACGGTGGGCTACGCCCTCACCAGCTTCATGCCGACCTATCTCGAGGAGACAGTCAAGGTCTCGAACGTCCAAGCGGCCGTGGCGACAATTCCGGTGCTCGTCATCATGTCCCTGTGCCTGCCGCTGATCGGGCGCCTCTCCGACACGATCGGCCGCAAAAAGGTCTTCCTCATTGCCGCGGGTCTGACGATCGTGCTTATGGTCCCGGCCTTCGCCGTCATGCAGATCGGCGAGATGTGGGCCGTCATCATCGCACTGTTCATGGTCGCCCTGCCTGCCGGCTTCTACATCGCCTGCCTCGCATCGACACTGCCGGCGCTGTTCCCGACAGCGTCGCGCTACGGTGCCATGGGTCTGACCTTCAACATCGGAGTCTCCCTGTTCGGCGGCACCACGCCGCTGTTCAGCCAGGCGCTCATCGACCTCACCGGCAACTCGTACATGCCTGCGTTCTACATCATGTTCTTCTCAACCATCGCCTTCGTGGCGGTGCTCCTGATGAAGGAATCAGCGCACAGGCCGCTGCTCGGTTCGTTCCCGACAGTCGCCACACACGAGGAAGCGGTCGAGCTCGTTCGTACCCAGGATGACAATCCGGACCTCGACCCGGACACCATGCCGATCCCGGTCGTGAAGGTCTGATCCCGAGTCACAACGGGACTGACGAACAGTCCTGACCATCGCCGAGACGGTCGCTCTCGTTCCGGGGGCGACCGCTTCGTTGTGCGCTTCCAAGCGCGGTTTGCTCCCCCGCCCTCAGCGTGTGTCTAGGAGCTCTCGGCCCGCCGGAAGTAGAAGAGGTTATCGATGACCAGAGCCTGCGCCTCGGTCGACCTGCCGACTTCGATGAGCCCGACGAGGTCGACGATCTGCTGCGCCGATTCAGCGTCGACGATGGCGGCGATCGAATGGGCCGCAAAGACTCGTGACTGGTCGCGCAGCCGCAGACTGATGTCGGCCGCCCGGCGGCCCAGACCGTACTCGAGCAGATGCTCGTGGAAAAGACGATCGGCAGTCATAAATCCGACCGTGTCATCCTCGTGCGCCGCCGCCAGAGCAGCTTCGGCATGACGGCGAAGATCGCCGAGCGCGGACGCATTCGCGACCGGATCCTCGCGCGCCCGGTCGCACAGGGCTTCGACAGCAGGCCCGGCGAGCAGAGCTCTGATTCGGATGATCTCCTCCAGGTCTTCTCGCGTGACCGGCACCAGGCGGAAACCGCGGTTCGGCACGGCCTCAACAGTCCCTTCGGCGACGAGAGACATCATGGCCTCTCGGACCGGGCTCAGGGACATGCCCAGCTGCTTGGCCAGTCCCGCCGCCGAATAGATCGTATCCTCGGCAAGGTCCCCGGTCGTGATCGCATGGCGGATGACGACCAGCGCGTGCTCCCTCAACGTCGGGGCAGTCTCGGGCCGAGCCGGAATAGACGTACTGCCGCCCAATGCACGACTGCCAGAGGTCGGATGCTTCGCTGCGGGTGCTCCGGATTCGCTGGTGACCAAAATTCTCCTTCGATGACTATTGACAGCATAACCACGACGACTCACGATTGAGGGAAGTAATCGGTTATCGACTACCAATATTTCGGCCGCATCGAAATGAGGTCGTCGACACCACAGCGTGGCCGCTCCGAAGCAGCCACCGTCGTTCCTGCAACGAAGGAGGAACCCATGTCAGTAGATCCCCTGCTCCAGCCGTTCACCCTGGGCCCCGTGCAGCTCAAGAACCGCATCGTCTCCACCGCACACGAGCCGGCCTACACCGAGCTCGGCATGCCCAAGGACCGCTACCGTCTCTATCACCGGGAGAAGGCACGCGGCGGCGTGGGGCTGACGATGACGGCCGGGTCGGCCATCGTGTCCAAGGACTCTCCCGCCGCCTTCGGCAATGTCGATCTCTCCACCGACGAGGTGATTCCCTGGATGGCCGCGATCGCCGATGACTGCCATGCCGAGGGCACGGCAGTGATGATCCAGCTCACCCACCTGGGTCCGCGCAACTCGAACTTCACGGCCGACTGGCTGCCGCTGATCTCCGCCAGCCGACATCGCGAACCCACCCACCGGTCCTTCACGAAGGCCATGGAAGATTTCGACATCGAACGGGTGGTCGATGACTTCGCCGCCGCGACGGCTCGGGTCAAGGCCGCAGGCTTCGACGGTCTGGAGTTCCTCCATACCGGCCACCTCGTCGACTACTTCTTCGCCTCGCGATTCAATGAGCGCGAGGATGAGTACAACGGGGACCTGGCAGCCAGGATGCGCTTCCCGCTCCAGATCATCGATGCCATGCGCGGCGCCGCGGACGGGCTCGCCCTCGGCGTGCGTATGTCCGTCCTCGAACAGCTCGAAGACGGCATCACCGAGGAGGCCTCCATCGAGGTGCTCAAGGAGTATGCCGCCCACGGCGTCGACTTCCTCAACCTCAACGTCGGAAGCATCAGCTCCGATAAGGAACTCGCCGAGGCGATCCCGGGCATGGGCACCCCCTCGGCACCCTGGCTCGAGACCTGCCGTCGCATCCGGCAAGCCATCAACATCCCCGTCCTCCACGCCGCACGGATTGCCGATGCACCCACAGCCCGCTTCGCGATCGAGGACGGCTGCGTCGACCTCGTGGGCATGACCCGGGCACAGCTGGCCGACCCATACTTGGTGAAGAAGATCGAGGAGAAGCGCGAGGACGATATCCGCCCCTGTGTGGGCGCGAACATGTGCCTCGACAGCATCTACACCTCGGGCGCCGCAACCTGCATCCACAACCCGGCCAGCGGACGAGAGGCCGATCTGCCTCAGGAAGTCACCCGCGACGTGGAGTCAGGCCCCAAACACGTCGTCATCGTCGGAGCCGGCCCCGCAGGTCTCGAGGCCGCACGTGTGGCTGCGGTGCGCGGGCATCGGGTGACCGTACTCGAGGCCGACGAAGCGGTGGGCGGGCAGGTGCGCATCGCCGCCCGCTCGCAGCGCCGCCGGGACCTCATCGGCATCATCGACTGGCGGGCGCAGCAGTGCAAGAAGCACGGCGTCGACATCAGACTCGATACCTTCGCCGAGGAGGACGACATCCTCGCCCTGTCCCCCGACGTCGTCATCATCGCCACCGGCGGCGTCCCCGACTCCAGCTACCCCTTCCGCGAGCAGGGTCCGTCGTTCGACGTCTGGGACGTGATGAACGACTGCCTGCGCAACAAGTCCCGCGTCCTCGTCTTCGACGACCACGGCTTCTACCCGGCACTCGACGCAGTCGAGCACCTGGCTCGCAACGGTCAGGAGGTGACTTATGTCAGCCCCGAACGCACCATCGGCGTCGACGTCGGATCAATGAACTCCCCCGCCTACCTACAGGTGTTCTCCGAGTTCGGCGTCAAAATCCACCTCGGCGAGCGACTAGCAGCGAAGCCGAAGATCAACGGCAAGTTGGTCACCGCACGCCTGCGCAATGACTACTCGGGCATCGAGACCGAGCTCGAGACCGACGCTGTGGTCGTCGATTTCGGGACGACGCCCAACGACGACGTCTACTTCGCGCTCAAGTCGCACTCGAGCAACCACGGCGAGATCGACATCGACTCCTGGATACATGGGCGGCCTCAGCCCGCCCATCGAATCGACTCGAACCCGTCCACCACAGCGAGCGCTTCCTCCTCCACCACCGCCGAGGCGAGCGCGACCTTCGCGCTCTATCGGATCGGGGATTCCGTCGCCTCCCGCAATGTCCACGCCGCCGTCCTCGAAGGTCTGCGCGTGGGAATGGGGCTCTGAGCAGATGAGCGGACAAGCCACGATCACCACGATCGACTATCACACCGGAGGGGAGCCTTTCCGGATCGTCGCCGATCCCCCGGTGGAGATCCCGGGTTCCACTGTGGCAGAGAAGCGAATGAACGCGATCGGCAGCGAGGCGGTCGACGGACTGCGCCGACTGCTGGTCTTCGAGCCTCGTGGGCATGCCGATATGTACGGCGGATTCGTCACTGCCCCCGATGACGACGGTGCCGACTTCGGAGTGCTGTTCTGGCACAAGGACGGATTCTCCACTGCCTGCGGCCACGGGACGATCGCTTTGGGAACATGGGCAGTCGAATCCGGATTGGTGAGCGCTTCTGAATCGGGGGCCACCGATGTCGTCATCGACGTCCCGTCGGGCCGTGTCACCGCCACCGTCCACACCGGCCCCGACGGCGAAGTCACCTCGGTCGACTTCATCAACGTCGCTTGTCGAGTCATCGCATCCGGCATCGACATCGATATCAGCTGCGATGACGGGCCGCCGACGAGTGCGATGGGAAGAGAAGAGTCCAGCTCCGGTCGACAATCGATCAACGTCGATCTCGCATGGGGCGGCGCGATCTATGCCTGCCTCGACGCGGACCGAATCGGCCTCACCGTCGTGCCGGAGAATCTCAACGAACTCATCAGTCTCGGACGCCGGGTGAAGACGGCGTTGGCCGACCATCCGATGTCACAGCATCGCAGCGACAGCAGACTGAGCGGGGTCTATGGCACCATCATCGTCAATCGCCTCGGCCTAGGGCCAGGTGGTGAGCTCCACCAGCGGAACGTGACCATCTTCGCCGACGGTCAGGTCGACCGCTCGCCTTGCGGGTCCGGGACGGCAGCGCGAATCGGCCTTCTCCACGCCAGCGGAGAACTGGCAACCGGCCAGACGCTTCTCCACGAGTCGATCATCGGCACTCGATTCCGAGCCAGTGTCCTCGCCGAGGTGAAGGACGGCGTCATCCCGACCATCGAGGCGAGCGCGCACAAGGTTTCCACCTGCAGGTTCGTCGTCGATCCCCGCGATGAACTGGTTCCGGGCTTCGTTCTGCGCTGAATGACCCGACCGTCTCCTGTAGGAAGATCAGCAACACTGCGCGTATGAACCCCTCGGCAAGCACATCTGCCAGTAAAGTTCTTCCGGCGGAGCATTGTGAGCCGCGTCATACAAAGGTAGATTGAACATACCTTTACGCATCGATGGAGAGAGCGAACGTGGGCAAATACATCGCCAGACGCATACTTCTCATGGTGCCCATCGTCCTCGGCGTTGCCACACTCTCGTTCGTGCTCATGCAGCTCGCACCAGGCGATCCCGCTGCCGCCTACCTCGGCGACAAGGCGACTCCGGAGGCAGTTGCCCAGCTGCGACACGCTTGGGGACTCGATCAGCCCTTCCTCATCCAGTACTTTCAGTTCCTCGGCGGCCTGATCGTCGGCGATTTCGGTCCCTCGTTCATCTTCCAGACCTCCGTGCTCGAACTGCTCAAGCTGCGCATGCCCGCGACCGTCATGCTCATGCTCGTCTCGGTCGTCTTCGCCATCGCCATCTCCATCCCGATCTCGCTGTGGGTGGCCGCAACCAAGAGCCCCACCGCGGCGGTCGTCTCCCGGGTCTTCACCGCCACGGTCCAGGGAATGCCGGCATTCTTCGTCGGCACCCTCCTGATCCTGGTTCTGGGAGTGAATACGGGACTGTTCCCTGTCGGCGGATATGGGCGCAACCTCGGCGAACATCTGTATTCTCTGGTGCTGCCGGGCATCGCGGTCGCGCTCACGATCTGTCCGGTCCTCATCCGCAGCCTGACCGCGGCGCTCAACGACTCACTGTCGGCGGAATACACGAAGTTCGCCATGTCGAAGGGACTGAGCCGATCGAAGACCGTAACCAACTACGCGTTCCGCAATGCCGGAATAACGGGGATCTCGATCCTCGGCATCCAGGTCGGGCACCTCGTGGGCGGTGCCCTGATCGTCGAGAACGTGTTCGCGATCCCGGGCGCTGGTTCGCTGCTCATGCAATCGGTGCTGGCCCGTGACTACAACGTCGTCCAGGCACTGACCGTCGTCTTCGGCATCCTCGTCGTCCTCGTCTATCTGCTCACCGACATCATCTACAGCGTCGTCGATCCGCGCGTACGACTGGGAGGCTGAGCATGTCCGCCGAATCCCTCACCTCCACGACTGGGCCCCAGGCCCGGTTCACGATGCCGCTCCCAGCATTCCTGCGTCGCCACAATCTGCAGCTGTGGGTCGGTCTGGCCATCATGGGCCTCATCGTCGCCGTCCTGGCCATCGGGCCGCTGTTCGTCACCGCCGATCCCAACCGTCAGGATCTGCTCAACGCTTTCGGCCCTTCCTCGCTCGCCCACCCCATGGGCACCGATCAGTTGGGCCGTGACATCCTCTCCCGGTTCCTCAACGGCGGGCGGGTCGACCTCATGGTCGCGGTCATCGCCGTCATCGTCCCCTTCATCCTCGGCACCGTTCTGGGGTCGTTGGCCGGGTACTTCGGGAAGTGGGTCGATGTCGTCATCATGCGGCTGGCCGATATCGTTTCGGCTTTCCCCTTCTATGTCCTCGTCATCGTGCTCGTCTTCGTCATGGGCAACGGCATGGCCAGCATCTTCGTGGCGATCAGCCTCGTGTCCTGGGTCGCCTACGCCCGCATCGTCCGCGGCGAAGTCCTCGTCCTGCGCGAGGAGGAATTCATCTCCGCCTGCCGGGCCAGCGGACTCTCGACTCCGCGGATCTTAGCCCGCCACGTCATCCCGAACACCGTCAGCCAGGGAATCATCTACGGCATGAGTGACATCGTGCTCAACATCGGCGTCGTCGTGACCCTGAGCTTCTTCGGCATGGGCATCGTCCCGCCGACAGCAGACTGGGGGCAGATGATGAACGACGGCCAGCAGTACATGGGCACCGGCAACTACGGACTCATCCTGTGGCCCGGGTTCGCCGTCGTCCTCGTGTCGCTGGCCCTGGCGCTCATCGGCGACGGCCTGACCAACATCCTGAAGCCGAAGAGGTGAGTCGAATGAGCATTGAGTCCACGACATCTCAGCCCCTGTTGGAGGTCGACTCTCTCACCGTCGACATCGACGGAGAGGTCGGCAAACACCGGATACTGGACAATGTGTCGATCACCCTCGAGTCCGGTGAACCGATGGGCCTCGTCGGCGAATCGGGGTCCGGGAAGTCCATGACCCTGCGCACGGTCCTGGGCATGCTGCCGCCGGCGGCCACCGTCGTCGACGGGGAGGTCCGCTTCCGAGGAAAGAACATCCTCACCTCGGGTCCCGGTCGCCGCTACGACCACACGGTGCGCGGCACCGGCATCTCGATGGTGTTCCAGGAACCGGCGATCGCCCTCAATCCAGTGATGAAGGTGGGTCGACAGATCACCGACGCCATCGCCGAACACAAAGGGCTGTCGAAGCGAGCCGCCCATGATCTCGCCATCGAACTCATGGACCGGGTCGGCATCGCCGATCCCGAGCGCCGTGTCTCCGACTACCCGTTCCAGCTCTCCGGCGGCATGCGGCAGCGAGTGATGATCGCAGCGGCGTTGGCCCAAGAGCCCGAGGTCCTCCTCTGCGACGAACCCACGACGGCACTGGACGTGACAATACAGGCTCAGGTCCTCGATCTGTTCCGCACGATGCAGCAGAAGAACGGGCTGGGTCTGCTCTACGTCACCCATGATCTCGCGGTCGTCGCGCAGCTGTGTCAGAGCATCAGCGTGATGAAGAGCGGGCAGATCATCGAGCACGGGAATCTGCAGAGAGTCTTCGACGAGCCGCAGGAGGACTACACGCGCAGACTCCTGTCGGCGACTCCGCGGATCGACGACGACGTGGCGATGGAGGCGACGACATGACCACACGATTGCTGGCAGAAGATGATGGCTCGTCATCGAGGAAAAACTCATCGTCGGGGACAGCCTCAACGTCGGGGACAGCCTCGTCGTCGGGCACCGGACTGAGGGCCGAGAACATCACCGTGACCTTCGGTCGAGGCGAGCGGGCCTTCACTGCCGTCGATGACGTCAGCATCGAAGTCGGCCCGGGTGAGATCGTCGGCCTCGTCGGGGAGTCCGGCTCCGGCAAGTCCACCGTCTCCCGAGTCATCTGCGGCCTGCAGCGCGATTATTCGGGCACGGTCTCCTTCAACGGCAAGGAACTCGAACCCAAACGCAGCGCGAAGCGTTGGCGGGTCGTCCAGATGGTGTTCCAGGATCCCTTCGCCTCTCTTGACCCCCGGTACACGGTGCGCAGCACACTGTCCGAGGTGATCAGACACCATAAGCTCGCCTCTGGGGCGGCCCTGAAGCGCAGGTGCGTCGAACTCATGGACATGGTGCGTCTGCCGGTCGAATTCCTCGACCGGACGCCCACAGCAATGTCCGGTGGCCAGCGCCAACGTGTGGCCATCGCCCGTGCTCTCGCGGTTCAGCCCGAGGTGATCGTGGCCGACGAGGCGGTGTCCGCCCTTGATGTCAGTGTGCAGGCGGAGATCATCGCCCTCTTCGCCCGACTGCGTGCAGAGCTCGGACTCTCGATCCTCTTCATCTCCCATGACCTCGCCGTGGTCAAGAGCCTGTGCGAGCGCGTCTGTGTCATCCACAACGGAGTCCTCGTCGAGAGCAGCTCCACTGCCGAGATCTTTCACAATCCGCGCGAGGACTATACGAAGTCCCTGCTCCAGGCCATCCCCCGCTTCGACAGCGCCTTTCTCGATCGGGCCCCGGAACGGCGAACCACCTCGGCGAGCGAAGGAGATCGTTGATGCTCGGTAAGCGCACATCCAGGTTTCTCGCCATCATCGCCGCATCCCTGCTCATCCTCACCGGCTGCGACTCGGGGGACGACGGTCCGCCGGCCAACGGCGGAGACCTCGTCTTCGCTCGCGGCAAGGACGCCACAACCTTGCTGCCGCCGACGACGACGCAGAACGCCGACATCTGGACCCTGCAGCAGGTCTACGAGACGCTGACGCTGAACAAACCCGATGGAACCGGAGTCGTTCCGGGACTGGCAACGGATTGGAAGGAGTCGAAGGACAAGCTGTCCTGGACGTTCAATCTGCGCGAGAACGTCAAGTTCCACAGTGGCAAGGAGCTCACGGCCGATGACGTCGTCTTCTCCCTCAACTACGCGCGCGATGCCAGCGATGACGCCAATCTCTGGGCCGGGGAGTTCACCCTCATCGACGACGTCAAGAAGGTCGACGACTCCACGGTCAAGATCGAGCTGTCCAAACCGTGGGGACCGCTGCCCAGCTACATGGCACTGTTTGCCGCCGCGATCTACCCGGAGGACTTCGGCGGTCATGATGCCGAATACATGGCCACTCATGCCGACGGCACAGGACCCTTCAAGGTCGACTCCTGGTCGAAGGGCCAGAGCCTCAAGCTCGTCCGCAATGATGACTACTGGGAAGAAGGAGTGCCGAAGCTGCATTCGGTGACCTTCAACGTGGTCTCCGAGGACAACACCCGAAGACTCCAGCTCCAGGGCGGGCAGGCCCACATCGATGAGGAACCTGCCCCCTTGAGCATGAGCACCATGGACCGGTCGCAGGACGTCTCGGCCACCGCTTTCGAGTCGACGAAGATCCTCTACTTCAACCTCAACAACAAGGTCAAAGGTCTCGACGATCCGAAGGTCCGTCGCGCCATGTCCTATGCCGTCGACCGGAAATCCGTCGTCGATGTCGTCTACGCCGGGTATGCGGACCCTGCAGGGTCCTTCATCTCCCCCGGTCTGACCGGTCATGCCGATGGCATCGACGGCGGCGAGTACAACATGGACAAGGCGAAGAAGCTCATGGCCGAATCCGACCACGCGGAGGGGCTGGAGATCACCATCCAGATTCCTTCCGGGGTGGCCGACCGCGAACTGCTGGCCCAGATCGCCCAGCAGTCCTGGCAGGACCTCGGGATCACGGTCCATGTGCAGAAACTCGATGACGCTACCCTGGTGACCAACCGCACCAACGGTGACTTCGAAGTCCAGGTCGGCTACGCCACCTCCGATGTCTCCGACACCTCGCAGATGATCAACTTCCTCGCCGTCACCGATGATTCAGGCATCCGCTCCGGCTACGGCAATCCACAGGTCGAGAAGTGGTCGGCCCAGGCTCTGGCCGAACCCGATCCCGATAAGCAGAACGAGCTCTACGCGAAGATCCAGCAGAAGGTCGCCGACGACGCCCCGATCATCCCGGTCGCCTATCAGAAGGCCCTGTACGGAATCAGCAGCGACGTCGTCGACTTCGAACCCTACGTGCTGGGAACGTACGGACTGCGCGAGGCCACGCTCAAGAACTAGGACCTCACCAGCCGGGACGGTCCCGTTAAGCAATTGGGCACTGTTGTCGAAATCGACTCAGTGCTCAAGCACGATCTTTCCGGTCGTCGCACGGGATTCGAGCGCGGTGAACGCATCGGCCACCTCGGCGATGGGATAGCGGGCGCCGATGCTCACCTTGAGGTCTCCGCTGCGGATCCAGGCGAAGATCTCGTCTGTCCTGCCGCGGATCTCATCTGCGGTGCGGACGTGGTCGGCGACGGTGGGGCGGGTGAGGAAGAGCGAACCCGAGGTGTTGAGCGTGTTGACGTCGACCGGGTCGACCGGACCGCTGGCGTTGCCGACGACGACGATCGTGCCGCGGGTGCGCACGGCTTTGAGATCATCGTCGAAGGTCGTGGCGCCGACGCCGTCGTAGATGACGGAGGCGCCGATACCATCCGTGACTTCCAGGGTCTTCTCCGCGAAGTCTTCGTAGCCGAAGACATGGCTCGCGCCGTTCGCCCGGGCGATTTCGGCCTTCTCCGCAGAGGAGGTCGTACCGATCACTGTGGCTCCCTTGAACACCGCCACCTGCGTGAGCAGCTGGCCGAGCCCACCTGCCGCCGCGTGGATGAGCACGACGTCACCGGATGTGACCGGATGGGTGTCCGTGGTCAGGTAGTGGGCGGTGATGCCCTGCATGAGAGCGGCAACCGCGGTCTCATCATCGATGTCATCGGGCAATGGAACTGCCTTGTCCGCCTGCACGAGGGCGAACTGGGAGAAGCTTCCCTGCCCACCGGCCATCCAGCCGACGCGCGAACCGACCTCGAAGCCGGTGACACCGTCGCCGGTGGACACGACCGTGCCGACGCCTTCGACTCCGGCACGAAATGGCGTGGGCAGAGCCTTGCGACGCTGGACCACGTCGAGGAAGTTCACTCCCGAGACGCTCAGCTCGACGAGAATCTGCCCCTCAGCGGGAACCAGTTCCTCGTTGTCCACCCGTACGTAGGCCTCTGGACCGCCGTGTTGTTCAACCTTGATGAATGTCATCGTTGCCTCCTCGAAATCGATGTCGATGTCTGCCCGCGGAGCTTTCGTCCGGATACCTATCCGGACTATAGTCCGTATATGAGCGAGCATACCGGAACGCAGTCCGCTTTCGGAAGAGCCCTTCTTCCCATAGCGGCTCCAGAACAGCCGCTGCGCGCCGACGCTCAGCGGAATCGGCGTCGCATCCTCGACTCTGCGACACAGCTGCTCGCCGACGAGGGCGTGGCTGGACTGACCATGGACGAGTTGGCTAGGCGGGCACAGGTC
Source organism: Brevibacterium zhoupengii (assembly GCF_021117425.1). Classification (NCBI taxonomy): domain Bacteria; kingdom Bacillati; phylum Actinomycetota; class Actinomycetes; order Micrococcales; family Brevibacteriaceae; genus Brevibacterium; species Brevibacterium zhoupengii. Next base: position 4,279,702 of record NZ_CP088298.1, read on the forward strand.
GGCAAGGGCACTCTCTACCGGAACTTCACCGACAAGGCTGGAATCGCTTCGGCGCTGCTCGACGAACGGGTGCGGGATATGCACGCGCGGATGCTGCAGGGACCGTCTCCGCTGGGTCCGGGTGCGCCGGGCAGCGAGCGACTGGCGGCCTTTGCCGAGGCATATATAAGGCATGTCTCGAGCAACCTCGATCTCGTCCTCCTCACCGAGGACTCAAGTCCACGCGGACGATTCGATCGAGTGGGCTATCCCTTCTGGCGTCGCCACGTCGAGATCCTCATCGAAGAAGTCCGAGCGGACGATGCACGACTGCGCGCCGAGGCGGTCATGTCCGTGCTTTCGGCCGCCCAGTTGGAGCAGTGGCTTCGCATCGCAGGTCACGATCTCGAGGAGCTCATCCCCCGCGTACAGGGGATCGTCACCAGCATCGCAGACAGCTGATCACCGCTCTACCACGAGGTCGCTCAAGGGGGTCGAGCAGCAGGGCAGGAACTTCCCGGCCGCGATCTCCTTGGGCCGGATGCCCCCGGCATGGTTCATCTCGACCTCGCCGCTGACCAGGACTGACTTGCAGGTTCCGCACATGCCCTCTTCACAGGAGGAGGGGAAGACCATACCGGCTTCGACAGCCGCATCGAGGACCGTGGTCTCAGAATCACAGTCGACGTGCTTGCCGCTGGTCGTGAACTCGATGCCGAACCTCGCCAACGCCGAACCACCGCAGATGCCCTCAGCTGCCTGCGAAGCCGAACTGGTCCCTGACACTGGTGCACCCACTGCCTCGGCCACGCGTTCCTTCCGCGCCAGCCGCTCGGCCGGAGACGTCGCGAAGACGAAGGACTCCTCGTGGACTCGAGAGCCGAGCACGCCGAGCTCGTCGAGCATGATCCGGACAGCGGCCATGTAGTCGGCGGGACCACAGACGAAGGTCTCGCGATCTGCCAACTCGGGAACCACCTCGGCGAGGGTATCTCTGGTGATGCGGCCCCGACGGCCGGCCCACACCTCGGTGTTTCTCACTTCTGCGCCCCTCACTTCGGAGCCGGACTCCACGACCTCAGCGGCGGAATCCCGGGAGCACATCGTCACCACGCTCACTCCGGGAACCTCGGCAAGCTGCTCGAGTTCGGGCCGGAAGATGATGTCGGACGGGGTGGCCGCATTGTGGATGAGCACAATGTCGGTCGGCGTCCCGGCCGGCCTGGCCAGCAAAGACCGAACCATCGACATGATCGGGGAGATGCCCGAGCCGCCCGAGACGAACAGGTGCTTTTCGGCCGGGTGGAAACTGGTGCTGAACAGGCCGTAGGGTCCGTCGACGTGGATGCGGTCGCCGACCTTGAGCACATCGTGTAAGTAGGTCGAGACCGCGCCGCCGTCCACTCGTTTGATGGTCAGCGTGAATGTGTTCGTCCCGAACGGCGCCGAGGCGATCGAATAGCAGCGTTCGCGCTCGAGTTCGGGGATGCGCACCGTCACGTACTGACCTGGTTCGAAGTCGATCCTGGCCATCCAGGGGGCGAAGAGTTCGAAGCTCTTCACGTTGTGGGTGACCTCGGTGATGGACACGCATTCGACCATCCCGGTCAGTTCTGCATCGACTTCCGGGCTCGCCGCGCCAACGCCGGGAGCTGTTGCGTCAAAGTCTGGCACTGCTGAGTCGAAGCCAGTGCGCAGCGTCTCCTGATCGATCGTCATCGGCTCTGCCCTCCTGTGCCGTTCTGTGCTCTGTGGGCCTGCAGCCGTTCGATATACCAGGTGCAGAACTCCTCGAGGTCACTCTCCGTGGGCGCATAGGGTCCAGGAACGTAGGCCGGTGACGAGATCCCGCGGTGGGCCTTCGCGCACAGGGCCGCGTCCTGCTCGTTCGTCTTCACCCACACGGTCGTGAGGTTCTCGACGTCATAGTCGACGCCTTCGACCGCATCTTCATGGACCAGCCAGGTAGAGCGCACCAGCGTCCGATCGGGGCCTAACGGGACGAGGGAGAAGGTCACCGCGTGGTCGCCCATGAAGTGGAACCAGGCGTTGGGCTGGGTGTGCATCGACAGTCGCCCCAGTTCAGGGGTGTCAAGATCACCCAGCAGCTTCGCCGAGGCGGCCCCACCGTCCATCGTGTACGACTCCCCTTTTCCGTCGAGAGCTGCCCGTTCGATCCGGAAGCCGGTGGCTCGGCCGCTGAGTTCTGCGATGAGCTGCGTGGGCAGGTTGTTGCGTTCGCTGTTGACCCGCAGTCTCTCCTCGGCGTCGAGGTAGCGCTGGTAGGCGGGTTTGAGCCGTTTGGGGATCTCCTCCGGGGCGTAGCCGTAAGTCGGGAAGAACGTGCAGGTCAGCTCCGGGTGCCCGGCTTCGCAGTGATAGCACTCTCGGTTGTTCTCCATCACGAGCTTCCAGTTGGAATGTTCGATGAGGTCGACCTGGGCTGCGACCTTGGTCTTGTCCAGGGCGTGCGGTTCGATGTAGGGCGCGATCCGCTCGGCCACCTCGGCGAAGTCCTCTGGTGGATTCTGGGCGAGGCAGATGAAGACCAGTCCTGCGACGACGCGGACATTGACCGAGCGCAGGGAGAAGCAGGTGCGATCGAATCCTGGTGCTTGGACACCTGCTGACATGAGGTCGCCCTCGGGCGAGTAGGTCCACTGGTGGTAGCTGCAGACGATGTTGCCCACGGACCCGTTGGCCTCGGACAGAAGGCGAGCGCCGCGGTGCCGGCAGACGTTGTGGTGGGCGCGGATGTTCTCATCGTCATCGCGGATGATGATGACCGAATAGTTCCCGATGTCGATGGTGACGAAATCGCCGGGCTCTGGCACCTCGGCGGCGGCTGCTGCGAAGATCCACGTCGAGGCGAACACGGCGTCGATGTCGCGGCGGAAGAACTCCTCGGAGAGGTAGAACGGGGCATCCAAACAGTACCCAGGCCGACGCTCGTCAATGAGCCTGTCCGGGTCGTCAGGGTTGTCTGTCCGGGGATCGACTTCAGGTGCCAAAGTCATCGGTGTCACCGCCTCGCTGCGATTGCTGTAGCTGTTGTTGCTGTTGTTGCTGTTGTTGCTTAAAGCCAGTGTCCGCCGGAAAACCTACGAAGAAAAGCGAATCTTTTTCCACTCGATCGTGCAACAATATTGCATGATCGATCAGCGTCTCCACGTTCTCCGCGTCCTCGCCGAGGTCGGTACCCTCACCGAGGCCGCGCACCGTCTCGGATACACTCCATCGGCCGTGTCCCACCAGCTGCGATCCCTGTCCAAGGACCTGGGTCTGACCATCCTCGAACAGCGCGGTCGGGGCCTGGTTCTCACCCGCGTGGGTCAGCTACTGCTCGAGAGGACCCAGGAGCTCTTCACCCGATGGGAGGAGATTCGGGGCGAACTCGCCGAGGCGGACGCGGGCAGTCCGATGCGACAGAGGCGCCTGCGTCTGTGCGGCTTCTCAACCGCGGCGGCAACTTTGCTTCCCCCGACTGCGGAGAAGGTGAATGAGCTCTTCCCCGATTCGAATGTGACCATCATCGAGGCCGAGCCGGAGGAGTGCTTCGAGCTCCTCATCACCGAGCAGGCCGATATCGCCGTCGTCGTGGCCACGGATCCTCTGCCGCCCAGGAGCGACGTCAGGTTCGAACAGAATGCGCTGGTCAGCGACCGGCTCGACCTGCTCGTCCGCAGCGATCATCGTCTCGCGACTCGTTCTGCGGTGTCGCTGAGCGAGGCCGCGGAGGAGAGCTGGATCCTCGACCGCCCGGGCTCCCCCTACTACCGACTGGTGCGCACGGCGTGCGCGGCTGCCGGGTTCTTCCCCGAGAACGCCCATCAGTCCCGGGAGTGGGAGACGGGTGCGGCTTTGGTTTCTGCTGGCCTGGGAGTGGCGCTGATCCCCCGTCTGGCCAGGCTGCCCGAGGGCTACGATGTGGCTCGCGTCCCGCTGCGCGGCGACCCGGTCCCGTCCCGGAAGATCCTCACCGGGGTCCGCAGCGGATCGGCTGGTCAGCCGATCATCGCCGCCGCGCTTGAGATCCTCCACGAGGTCGCAGCCTCCGTGGCTCAGCGCGGGGTATGAGCAGCTGGCACCTCACCTCGGACGGCGCCAGCCCATTGCCGCGGATCTGATCCGGCGGCGCTTCCTCGCGGTGATGACGGTGAGCACGATTCCCAGGATGAGTGCCGCCAGTGATGCAAAGCCCAGAATGTGGCTGGTGAGGATGAAGCCGGAGGCGAAATCATCAAAGGCATCGACGTTGCCGCCCCCGCCGAGCAGAAACAGCACTCCGGGAATCATGATGATCCCGAGCGCCAGCAGCATCCCGAGCACACCGGCGACCATGAGCAGAATCCCGGGGACCACCGAAGGCAGTCGGGGTGGGAGCGGCAGCCGGGGTGGATACGGCAGCCCGGCGTGGGACGGCGTCCAAGCATTCTGGTCAACCATGGCCAGCCCCTCACCCTTCGCCGTCAGCTTCTCGTGCTCACCATCGTATTGGCACCTTGGCGCCGATTGACGGCTCAGCTGTGGCAGGTCTGCAACGAACGAGCCAGCCGCTTCGCGCCCAACCCCACCGTTTCGCATCCAACCTCACCGTTTCGCATCCAGAAGAGCATTCACACCCCAGCCGGGGGTGGCATAAAGTCGATTGCACGAGGTCAGTTCCCAGGCCGAATCATGAAGGATGTGCACACCGATGGACGACGTGAAGTATCTCGACACCGAGGCCGTATTCGCCACGCTGACTCCCGCCGAGGCGGTTGCTTCCCTGCGAGAGGCGCTCGCGGGCGATTTCGATCCCAGCAATGACATTCCGCGCACCATCAGCGACGTGACCGCCGGCAACATGATCTTCATGCCCGCAGAGATCGGCGACTGGGTCGGGGTCAAGCTCGTCGGCGTCTCCGTCGCCAACAGCGAGCGTGGCCTCCCCCGGATCATGGCCCAATACCTCATGTACGACGCCACCACGCTTGAGCTGCGCACCGTCATCGATGGTGCCGCACTGACGACGCTGCGCACCCCGGCCGTGTCCCTGGCCGCGGTCGAACCCGCACTGAACAGATTCACTCAGCCGGTCAACGTCGTCGTCTTCGGCGCCGGCCCGCAGGGGACGGGACATGCCGACACCATTGCAGACGTCCTCGATGTCGAGCTCGCCGACGTCTGCTTCGTCGTCCGTTCCCCCGATCAGGTCACCGCCGATGTCCACGAACGCGGCAGAGTGCTGCAGGCTCAGACCGCCGAGGTGGACGAGGCCATCCGTGCCGCCGACATCATCGTCACCGCCACCACCGCAAGCGAGCCCCTGTTCGCAGCGGATCTCGTGAGACCCGGCGCCGTGGTCATGGCCTGCGGCTCCCATGACCCGCACTCACGTGAGCTGCCAGCCGAGCTCTTCACCTCGGCGATGGTCGTGGTCGAAGACCTCAGCACCGTTCTGCGCGAGGGCGGCGACGTCGTCCTCGCAATCTCCGACGGTGCGTTGGACGCGGATTCGCTGGTGACGATGAAGGCGTTCAGCAACGGCGAGGTCAGCGCCGACCCCGACCAGACGCTCATCTTCAAGGGCTCAGGCATGTCATGGGAAGACCTGGCAGTGGCCACGAGGCTGGTCGGCAAAGCATGAGCACGCCTAACGAAGGCGCCGAAGGATCTGCCGGCGCCGCAGGATCTGCCGGAGCTGGAAGTTCTACTGGAGCTGCAGGGAAAGCGGGCGAACTTCGCCGCAGCATCGGACTGACCGAACTCGTCTTCATCGGCTTAGTGTTCATCGGGCCGGCCGCCGCGGTCGGCGTCTTCGGCACACTCGATGCGAACTCGGGCGGCGCGGTCGCCCTCGTCTACATTGTGGCCACGATCGTCATGTCGTTCACCGCGGTCAGCTATATGCGCATGTCGCGGGAGATCCCGCGGGCTGGGACGGTCTTCGCCTACGCCTCGGCGGGAATCGGACCGAGAGCCGGATTCACCGCCGGCTGGATGATTCTCCTCGACTACCTGTTCATCCCGTCCGTGGCGTACCTGTTCACGGGCATCGCCCTGAACTCGATCTTCCCGAGCATTCCCGTGTGGCTGTTCACCGGTATCGCCGTCATCCTCACCACCGGGCTCAACCTCGCGGGCGTGAAGATCGCTTCACGGGTGATCACGCTCGTGGTCGTCATCGAAGTGCTCGTGCTCGGGCTGGTCCTCGTGCTCGGCATCATCTTCCTGGCCGCCAATGGGCCCAGCCGCGACTGGCTGTCCCCGCTGACCGGCGTGGGCGCGTTCTCGATCACTGCCGTACTGGCCGCTGTATCTGTGGCAGTTCTGTCCTATCTCGGCTTCGATTCCCTGGCGACCTTCGCCGAGGAGGCCAAGGGCGGACCGAGAATCGTCGGACGTGCCACCCTGGTGTGTCTGATTCTCGCCGGGGTCTTCTTCGTGGCACAGACCTGGGTCGGCAGCCTGCTCTCGCCGGTCTCCCCTGCCGAACTGCAGGCCAATCCCGAGTTGGAGGGCGCCGCCTACTACGATGCCGTCGATGCCACCCTCGGGACTTGGGTCCACTGGCTGCTGGCCCTGGCCAAGGCCGTCGGTGCGGCATTCTCCGCCATGATCGGGCAGGCCGCCGGCTCCCGCATCCTCATGGACATGGGCCGCAAGGGTCAGGTGCCGAAGTTCCTGAGCCAAGTGTCACCGCGCACCGGTGTTCCGTGGAAGGGAATCCTCGTCGCCGCTGTCGGCAACGTCATCGTCGCCGGTTGGGCCACGACCCGCGCGGACGGACTCGACCAGCTCACATCCATCGTCAACGTCGGCGCACTGAGCGCCTTCATCTTCGTCCAGGCCTCAGTGGTCGGCTACTTCCTCATCAAACGTAAAGGTTCCGAGACCCCGAGCTGGTTCACGCACGGGGCGATTCCGATCATCGGTGCCGTCCTGCTGGCCATCGTCTTAGTCAGCGCGAATCCCCTTGCACTGATCATCGGTGCGGTGTGGCTGGCCATCGGCCTCGTCGTATATCTGGTGCGCAACCGCCGACGGGTGTGACTGGGTCAGACTGCTGACCTCAGTCCTGGAGCCGAGTTGTGCCGTCGATCCCACCTGAGGTGTTGAGCTGCTTGGCATAGCAGTAGTCGGCTCCCAGCCCGTGTGACGAACACCAGGACAGCGCCTCCTCGGGGTCGTCGTATCCGATTCCCACAACGGTGACCCAGAAGTTGTCTTCTTTGAAGCTGGCGAAGTCGCCAGACCACACCAACTGCACGCGAGGGAACTCTTCCCGCAGCTCTTGGTGTTCGGCGAGAATGTCCTTTTCCTTCCAGACCTTCCCCTCGGCCTCCAGGTCCAGCTTCTTCGAACTCAGCTGCGGCACCCACTTCCCGTTGAGGTCAGCTTTGACGCTGGGCCTGTCACCTTCGATCAGCTGATCGAGAGCCTTCGCGGGGTCATTCGACAGTGACGGTGACTCCGAGGGCTCGGGACTCTCTGAGGAACCCTGACTCGACGAGGCCTCACTTCCCGGGGTCTTCGCATCCGATGAGGCCGGTGCCGCAACCGTGTCACCGTCGGAATCATTACCGAACAGAGTCGCTGCGCCCCACCCGATTCCGAGGGCGACGACCACGATGAGAACTACGCCCAGTGCGATGAGCCCCTTCCGACTGCGCGGCTTCCCTGTCGGCGCGGCGGCATAGGGACCCTGGCCGTACTGGGCGTTGGGGTTCTGCCCCGGCTCCTGCTGTTGCTGTGGGTACTGCTGTTGCTGCGGGTGTTGCGAGTGCTGTGGGGGCTGTTGATATTGGTCTGGGGCCTGCGCCGAAACGGATTCACTCTGTGGGCGCTTCGGCCTGGGGTATGGGGTCGCGGGAGGAGGCACGGGGGTCGCGACAAGGCCATTACCCCAACCATTTCCGGCATGCTCGTTCGGCTGACCCCAGCCGTTGTCTGACGGCTGTTCTGGCTGCCCCCAGCCGGTATCGGCCTGTTGGTTCCACCCTGAATCCGACTGCTGATTCCACCCTGTATTTGGCTGCTGCGGAGGATTCGAGCCGTGTCCTTGGTGACCGTTGCCGTTCCACTCAGGGTCGCGGCCACTCCCGGGTGGAGGGGGATTCTCACTCATCAGCGGCTCTCGATCTTTCTTTGCGAAATAAGTCAATTTAGACAACTTCGATGGTGCCACAATCCTAATATAGGATTGCCACTACAAAATGAATATAAAGTCGCATATTGACTTATATCCATCTACAGACCCCTCGCCTGCACCGCTGCAGACCCACCCGGATGAAGGACCTGACATGAGCGACTCATCTCACGACGCCAAAGACAACGGAGCCGCGGAAGGGTCGAGCAGCCCTCCCGCTACGGAGCCGAAGAGCACGGAGAATTCGCCCGTCCCGAAAAAGCCCGATTCCTCTCCCGCGGCCGGGTCAGACGCGGACGCTTCTGCCACTGGCTCCGAACCTACTGCTGCCTCTGAACCTACTGTTGCCTCCGGATCTACGGCCGGTTCGAACAGTGACGACCTTGACTCCACAGCGCGATTCGCACCCGGATGGAACCAGAACAACCAGCAGCAGTCCCACCTCTATGGCTCAGAACCGCAGGCCGGATCACCACAGCCGAGGACGGGAGCACCCCACCCGAACTCGTACTACTCTCACTCGGGCAGTCAGCCGAATGGGTATCAGGGAAGCCAGCCAGGTGGATACCACGGCAGCCAACCAAATGGATACCCGGGAAGCCAGCCAGGTGGGCACATGGGCAGTCAGCCCGGCGGCCACCTCGGCGGTCACCCTCAGGGAGTTCCCTATCCTCAGCCTCCCCAGTACCCGCAGTCCCAGATGTCTCCGTCCGCGGCGAAGTACCTGTCGGCATTCGGACAGGGAGCCACATGGCGCAGCGCCCTGATCCCGCCGGGGCTGGCGCTGCTGGCCGGAATCATTGTCTCGATCATCATTTCGGCGCTGCTCACCTCGATGAGCGATTTCACCGCTCTCGCTGAAGAGATCGGCTTCAACACCGACGGAATCAGCTATGCGCTGCCCTTCGTCCTGCTGGCAATGTCCCTATTCGGTTCGGCTGTCTTCCGCTTCAGCGTGCAGGCAGGAGACATGGGGCAGGCGTCGGGCAGCCTCTTCGCCTCGGGAGCACCGCTGCTCATCACCATCATCGTCATCGGTGTGCTGTGGTGGTTCACGAAGCGCAGCGAGTTGAAGTCACCGTCACCCAATCGCGGAGTCACCTGGATCCGCATCGGGATCACGACCTTGTCCATGGCTCTCGTTCTGCTTCTTCTCCAATTGATCTTTGCGGCGCGCTTCTCCATCACGGAAAGCGGCGGCATGATCGATCTCGAGTTCTCCGCCGTGACCGTCCGTTCCTTCTTCCTGCCGCTGCTCGCCGTCCTCATCACCAGCATCTGTGCAAGGATCGCCGGGCACTTCAAGGGCAGCGAGGCCATCGGCGCCCCCTTCCTGCGGTGGCTCGTCCCGCCGATTCTCGTGACGTGGACCCACCTCATCGTGGCCACGCTCGCCCTGTCGGTCGTCGCAATCTTCATCATTCCGCTGTCCTTCGACATGCCCTGGCAGACGATCCCAGCGCTCTTCATCAACGTGGGCCTGATCCTCACCCTGCTTGTCCACCTCGGCGGAGTCAGCGCCTCGGCCCAGGGCGACATGATGGGTTATGACTCCGGCGGGTTCTCGGAATCATTGACCATCTTCAGCCGTGAGGCACCCGGGCAGCTGTGGATCGGACTGCTTGCGGTCGTGGCCGCTGTTCTCGTTGCAACTCTTGTCGCCACCGTGACTCGCCGTCCCTATTGGACGGTCCCCGGCGAGGACAAGCAGCAATGGGCCACTGCGTGGAAGATTCCCTTGGCGTTCTGTGCCATCTGGGGACTGCTTTCCGTCCTGGCGGTCCCCCTCCGCGTCCACCTCGAGGGATCTGCCGCGGCTGCCTCGATGTTCGATGGGTTCGGCACCGCCCGCGCTGGCGTCGGCCCTCTGGCCTGGTCGTTCCTCCTCTTCGCTCTCTGGGGCATTGTCATCGAGGTTCTGTCGAGGACCCTCGGCCCGCGGCTTGTCCTGACCATTCCAGCCATCGCGAAATTCTTCGCTGGACGGGCCGTCCACCCGCACTGGGGCCAGGCTCTGGGCATGAGCGAACCACGCCATCCCCTCATCCATCCAGACGCCGTCGCTGGACGTGGCCCCGGAGTCGGTATGACAGCTGCTGGTGCAGCTGGTGCCGGTCCAGCAGGAGCGGCGTTTGGCGCTCAGCCAGGACCGTCTGCCTCAGCCCCGGGATCAGCCGCGGCTCCTGGAACAGATTCTGCGGGCTATGCAAATGTCCCGCAATCTGGCGCCCCGACTCATGCAGATCCCGGCTCGTACCCGACCTCAGGCGCCACCTATCCGATTCCTGCTCACCCAGGCGGCCCCCCGAACGGCGCCTATGCCGCGGCTGGCTCGCCCCCGCCTCCCGGAACAGCACCGGCCCAACCTTTCAACAAGAAGAAGGCCACCCTGGTCGGCGTAATCAGCGGCTCAGCGGTTCTCGTGATCGTCGCGGCTCTCATCGTCGTCACGCAGGTCAACGGAAACACGTTCAGCCCCGAAGCCGCCATTGAGAAGTACTTCTCCGAACTCTCCGATGGCGACGCCGAGGGAGCCTTGAAGATGGCCGACGTCGACGTACCCTCCGAGCAGAGGCAGCTGCTGACGAATGACGTCCTTGGTGCTGCAAAGGCCCTGCCGAAGGACGTCACCGTCGAAGATGCCGAAATCAACGGAAACTCGGCGACAGTGACCGCGACCTATGACGTAGGAGGAAGCAAGGGCACGACGAGCTTCTCGCTGCACAAGGCGGGCAAGAAGGCTCTGTTCTTCGACGACTGGAGGCTGCAGGCGCCCGAGCTCTTCTCCCTCTCCGTCGAGACTCCCGGACTGAGCAAGGTCAAGATCAACGGCATCGATATCGAGACCAGCGAATCTGGCCTCGCGCTTCCGGCTTTCCCGGGAATGTACACCATCGGACTGTCGGAAGAGACCGACCTGGTTTCTGCAGACGAGATCGAGTCTCGAGCGTTCTTCGCCGAGGAAGGCGACTCGGAAGGGTACGAGCCGGCGCTGCTCGCGGCCCAGCCCACCGATGCCTTCCGCACTGAGGTGAACAAGCAGGTCAAGACCCTCATCGACAGCTGCGCCAAGAAGACCGTCGCCCAACCCGACGGCTGCCCGTTCGGCTCCTACAGCGCCGAAAGCTACGACGCGACGAACCTCAAATGGTCAATCTCCTCGTATCCGACGGCCACCGTGGGCGATCCATCGGGCGAAGGCTATTTCGACCCTGAAGAATCCACTGGCCCCAACGGCGGCCCAGCCTGGCCGATCTCGACAGAGTCGACCGGCGAAGCGTTCCTCACCGGAAAGTATGACTCGTTCTTCGACGAATCGGAGACCTTCGACGACACCGTGACATTCTCGGTCGACGGAAACGCGGAGATCGTCGACGGTAAGGTCGTCATCAACATCGAAGGCGACCCGTACGGGTTCTGATCAGGAGCTGAGCCTCGGTAGCAGGTCCAGGCCCTCGGACACGTACCGTTCGCGATCGGCGGTGGGCACCATGGCACCACCTGTCACCCACACCAGGTGCGTGGCACGGTCCCGTCCGTCAGCACTCCACCCGTCCCCTGCACCCTCGCCGAGGTGGTCCATCGTTCGCCAGGGAACCGTCAGTCCCGCAGTCGCCGAAGGCTCGACAACAACCCCCTCAGCCTGGTGGAGCACTGCCACGCCTGCCTTGATGACCTCGTCGCTGACCGTAGCGAATCCGGTAATCAGGGGGCTGATCACCGGGCCGATGAAGCGGGAAGGACGCGCCACAGCCAGACCGTCGGCTGCGGTGTTTCCACTCAACCCGATGTCCTGAACCGAGATCGCGCTGTGCAGGCCGGTCCTCACGCCGAGGAACATTGCGGGTGCTTGGCTGGGCTCCACGAAGATGCAGTGCACATCGTCGCCGAAGACCCACTTCAGACCGTAGGTCACGCCTCCTGGTCCGCCGCCGATCCCGCAGGGCAGATACACGACGAGAGGGTGATCGGCATCGACTGTCACCTGCGAATCTGCGAGCTGGTCTTTGAGGCACAGAGCCGCCACCGAATACCCGGCGAAGAGACTGCGTGAGTCTTCGTCGTCGACGAAGTGGGTGCGCGGCGCGCCTTCGGCCGACGCTCGGCCGGCTGACACCGCTGCAACGAAGTCACCAGCGTGTTCGATGACCTCGACACCGTGGCTGCGCAGGAGTTCTTTCTTCCATTCTCGGGCGTCGGCTGACATGTGAACTGAGGCTGCGAAGCCAAGCGCCGCACTGAGAATCCCGATCGACAGTCCCAGGTTTCCAGTGGATCCGACGACGATCCGGTGGGTTGCGGCGAGCGCACGAAACTCCTCGGAGCTGTAATTCGCGGGCTCGTGGGGATTCAGTCCGTGCTCGGCGGCGACTTCCTCGGCGTATTCGAGTACTTCGTGGAAACCTCCACGAGCCTTGATCGATCCGCTGATCGGTAGAGCGTCGTCGCGTTTGAGCCACAGCCTGCCGGGCAGTTCGACGCTGAGACGCTCGTTGAGATCAGCTTGCGCAGCATCCGCAGGGACGAGGGGGGACTCAATGACCCCGTCGGCAGCCGCCGTCTCTGGGAACGTGTCGGCGAACCACGGGGCGAAGCGGTCGAAGCGCTGTGCGGCCCGGTCCATGAGGTCGGAATCCACTCCGGCCTGGTGATCCACTCCGGCTTCGAGGTCTGCACCGGCCGCCCGCTCCACACTGGCGTCGAAATTCGCGGCCATACCCTGAAGCACCTCGGCAGTGGAGTCAAGATCGCGGCGCAACCAGGTAGTCGATTCGCCGGCCGCTAGGGATCGGATGACCGGATCACCAGCATCGAATTCGATCTCGGGCTGTGCTTGAGAGGGCATGGGAACAGACTCCGATTCTGAGCGGTGCCGAAGGACTCAACGAAATGATCCTATCCGTGGGATCGGGTGCACTCCAGGTTGCAGCTCAATTGACGCCAACCTCGGCGGTATCGGTCTTCTTTCGGCGGCGTCAATCCTTTTGGATATTCTTCGCCGCTTCCAACACATCCGCGAGCTCGCCGAGCCACTGCGTGTACCCGTCGTAGGTGTAGGCACGCTTGTCGTCCCAGGTGCCGAGTTGTTCGTGTTTGACTGGGAGAAGGCTCGTGAAGATGGGATTGTCCTCGTAGTCAGTCGAGGCATCGTGGATGAGCATGACGTCTGCCGGGTAGTCACTGATCTTCTCCCAGGAGACTTCGGCCCAACTGGTGTCCGCTCCGGACTCGGGTCCGACGAGGTTCAGGCCGTCGTCGGAAAGCATCTTCGCGACCCCGAGCTCCTTGGCTGTGTAGTTGATCTCAGCACTGAAGTTTGCGAGCAGCACGGTCAGCCATTCCTTCTCGGCAGTGATGTCGCGGATTCGCTGCCGAGCAGCCTCGAACTGCTTGCGCTGTTTCGCGATCTCTCCGGTCTTGGTGTCTTTGCCGAGCGCCCGTGCGATCGCGGCGTACTGGGCGAACATGTCGTCCGGTGTCCCTCCGTCGAGTTTGACTGGCACAAATGGGACGAGGGATGCGACCTGCTCACGAAGCTTGTCGTCCCACCACGTCCACCCGTCCCCTTCTTCGTTGCCATACGCGATGACGATGTCGGGATTCGTCGCCGCGAGGGCTTCGAGGTCCAGTTCCATATCGGTGCCGACGACCTCTACTCCCGACTGATCGAACGACTTCCCCGGTGACTCATTCTGGCCGAATCCGTAGACCGCGACCGGTTTGATTCCATACGGAGCGAGGGCCGCTGCGGAGTAGAAATCCATCGCGATCCGTTCGACCGGGTGGTCCAGCTCGATGGCGATTCCGTCATAACCCTCGGGGCTGTAGGAGAAGCCCTTCGCCCCGTTCGTCGACGTAGCCGCGGCGTCGCTCTCTGGACTGCCGCAGGCTGTAAGGGCGAATGGAGCGAGTAGGGACAGTGCGAGCAGTTGGCGCCGGCGCATAGATGACCTTCCGGTGTTCCTCGCGTGGTTTTCGTCTGTTTTGAGATCATTGGAACCGAGCAAGGCATGGCTACTCGTTTCGAGAACACAGTAACACTATTTGGAAAGGCTATCCTTACTAAATTGACGTAGACTGGCATCTGACCCTGCATCACATCGCTTGCTGGGAGCTTCTCCCTACAAGCGGCCGCCACGAGTTCCCCGGCACGACGAGGAACGAAGGAGCATCTGTGCCACAAGCACCCATCACCGCCTTCGAGGCCACTGTCATCAGCATCGAAGATCTCAGTCCCGTATTCCGCCGTGTCACCTTCGGTGGCGAGGGTCTCAGAGACTTCGGATGCAGCGGCCACCCGCGTGACCTGCGGTTCAAGCTCATCATCCCCTCGGCCGGAGCGCCTAAGCCTGAGTTCGACCTCATCCGCTTCCTCGATGAGCAGGATCCAGATTCCGGTGTGTCCTGGTATCAGGCATGGCTGCAGCTCGATCCGAATGTACGCGGCGAAATGCGCACCTACACCGTCCGCGAATGGCGCGAAGAAGCGTGCGAGCTCGTCGTCGACATGGTCCTCCACACCGACGATCAGGGCCACTCTGGCCCCGCTGCCGCCTGGGCGCAGAACGCCGAGGTGGGTCACAGCCTGCACATCATCGGTCCGTCGCGCCATGCCGAAGGGCCTACTGCCGGGATCGAGTTTGCGCCGGCAGATGCCGACACCATCCTCCTCGCCGGCGATGAGACCGCGGTGCCCGCGATCGCCTCTATCCTTGAGTCACTCAAAGGCGCCGAGGTGCAGGGAAAGGCGATTCTCGAGGTGCCCAGCGCCGAGGATGTTCTTGAGTTGGATGCTCCCGCAGGGTTTGAGATCCAGTGGCTGCCCCGTGACAACGCTGACCATGGTCAACTGCTCGAGCCTGCCGTCCGTGACGCTGTCCGAGTCGAGAGCCGAGTACTCGCAGAGGTGGGTGCGGGCACCTCGGGGTCAACGCCCGTTGAGCTCGACGACGTCAACATAGACGAACAGATCCTGTGGGACGTCCCGGCTGCTCTGACGCAGGCTGCTCAGGGCAGCTCGAGTGATACCGAAAAACATACCCGCCCGTTCTATGCCTGGATCGCCGGCGAGGCCGGACCCGTCAAACGTCTTCGTCGTTACCTTGTCCAGGAGGTCGGAGTCGATCGTCATCAGATCGCATTCATGGGCTACTGGCGCCAGGGCAAAGCCGAGGGCTGATCAGCTGCGCCCTATTCACTTCGAGGCCGGGTTCGCCGAAGAAGCACTCTTCGAAGACGAACGCAGCATCTGCGGAACAATGGTGAAGGCCGCGCCGAGGAGGCACAGCGTTCCGCCCAGTGCGGCCAGCAGCGGTGGAACTTCGCCGAGGACCAACCAGGCGAGAAGGACGACGATCGCTGGAACGAGCAGACTCGAAGAACTGAGCACGCCGGCGGGGAGGAAGCGGATCGCGTATCCCCATAGGTTGAATGCGAGTGCGGTGGGCACGATTCCGAGGTAGATGACCTGCACGGTGATGTTCATCGGCGCATCGGCCACCTCGGTGATGAGATCGGGAGTGAAGACAAGGCAGGCGATCGTTCCGGCTAGAATCCCCGTCCAGGTGACCGTCACCGAATCGTCTCGGGACAGGAAGTGCTTCTGCAACAACACGCTGGCGGCATAGAGGAGAGCGGCCGCAAGGCTCAGGAGCAGGCCGCCAATAGTGACCACACCGGAGAAGCTGGCGATCGTGATCAGCACTATCCCTGCCAAGGACACCGCGATTCCTATGACCAGTTTCCACGGAAGACCCTCGCCAAGAATCAGGCCTGCGAATATCGCCACGATGAGCGGGGCGATATTGACGATCATTGCCGCAGTGCCGGCGTCGATCGACCGCTCCGCAGCGTTGAGGATAACCGTGTAGCCGGCGAACCATGCAACTCCCCAGATGAGCATGATCAGCCAAGACATCTTCGACGTCGGGAACCTCGGCTTCCGAAAGAGCATCCAGGCAGATAGGACGATCACCGCAGCACCCATCCGCAACAGCGACATCGGCCCCGGGGAGTAGTGGTCGCCCGCATCACGAATGACGACGAACGACGAGGCCCAGAAGACCATCGTCAGCAATGCCGCAATCCACGGCATGACTCGTGAAGAAGACGCGGAGCCAGTGGGCGCCGTCGCTGCGTTGGCATTCGCTGTCGTCGCAGTCGGTACAGTCGCCGCGGTCAACGAAGTCGTCGCGGTCGCGACCGGCGGCTCGGCCACCGAGGGCGAATTGCTCGGGAAGTCCGATTCGGATGACGAGTCCGTATTGGTGGTCACGGTTGACGGCGTCGACGGGCAGTATCCGGAAGCTGAATTGTCTTTCATGTATACGATTATTCTGCCGGAGACAGTCAATGAAAAGCGCACACCATTGCACATCTGTACAAAGTTCTCGTACATTAGATAGATGAGCAACGTCGTCCAGCTGCAGTCATTCAAATCGGTCGCGACTACCGGTTCCGTGCGATCAGCGGCACTGCACCTCGGCCTGTCTCCTTCGGCGGTCAGCCACCATATCAAGCTTCTCGAACAGGATACGGGCCTGACACTCTTTCAAAGACAGGGCCGTGGCCTATGTCTGACCGACATTGGTTCTGCCATCATGGGCGAGGTCGACGGCATGCTCGAATCATCAAGCCGACTGCAGCAACGCATCACGGACCTGAAGGACCGTCGCGTCAACCGCCTTTCGATCAGTTACTTCAGCAGCGCTGGAAACCGATGGATGCCGGAACTGGTCCTCTTCCTCGAGCACAAGCATCCACATACCGGCGTCCAGTTGAGCTTGGCAGAAGGTCAGTGGCATGAGTCTCGATCTGATATTCAGATCATCATCACAGAGACCAAAGAACCTGTGTTGCCGCCTCAGGTCAACAGCAGCTTCCTGCTGGAAGATCCGTACGTCGTCGCAGTTCCCGAGGCGCACGAGCTCGCATCTCGCAGTGAGGTAACCCTGGCTGAGCTCGATAGACTTCCTTGGATCGACAACGAACAAGGCGATGGCCCGTGCCGTACGATCCTTTTCGACGCCTGTGCACGGGCCGGGATTCGAGTGCAGTTCAAACATGAGGCGCACACTTTCGTCGCCGCTCTCCACATGGTCAGCCGCGGATTGGGAATCACCCTGCTCCCCCGTCTCGGTATCGATCAGCTCCCGGAAGGTGTGGTCATCGTGCCACTGGCAGCACCTGAGCCGATCCGCTAT
The DNA here is from genome assembly GCF_021117425.1 of Brevibacterium zhoupengii. NCBI lineage: Bacteria > Bacillati > Actinomycetota > Actinomycetes > Micrococcales > Brevibacteriaceae > Brevibacterium > Brevibacterium zhoupengii. Next base: position 4,297,015 of record NZ_CP088298.1, read on the forward strand.
GTCCACGCCATCAGCGACCCGGGTCATCCGCAGCAGGACGTCATCGATGATGCGATCTCTGCTCTTCATGAACTTGCCAGCGACGACGCAGTGGCACGGTGAAACCGGTACGCGCTGCTAGCGATCAAATACAAGGATCTGGTACGAGAACACACTCATTCGTCGAAGAGTGTGTCGATGACTTCTTGAGCCACGAACCGCGCATGCAATATCGGTCGCCTCGCCGGATCAATCGATGCCGGAGGCACCCACGCGGGACGCCCGTCTTTGAGCATCACTGTCTCCCAATCCGACCTATCCAGAAGATGATGATGGGCAGAACAACTCAACGTCATATTATTGACATCCGTTCGACCTTCTTGCGCCCACTCCACAATATGGTGAGCATCGCACCACCCCGGCGGTGCATCACACCCCGGGAACGTACACCCCTGATCACGAGCCGTCAGAACCGCGATCTGCTTCGCATTCGCGAACCGATTCTCCGTCACGACCTGCATCGTCTTCGCCTTCTCCGAGACGAGTTCGAAGAACACCGCCCCGTTCAAACCGTTACGAGCCAGTTCACTCATCGGGACCGGATTCTCAGTCCCCGTCGTCCCAGCCCCGGTCCTGTTTGCAAGATCTTCAGCCTTCGCCGTGACCACTAACGCGTATTGCGCGCCCTGGCCGGTGCGTGTCATATCGATCCTGGCGATCAACGTCGCGAAGCGTTCGTAAATCCACTCCTGAGCCGACAGCCTCTGCCCGGTCATATCAACAAGAGTGCCGTCTTCGAGAACACCGGACTCGTTCACATCCGCTGTGCTGCTGTTGTTGCTGGTGTTGTTGCTGTCATTGTTGTTGGCGATTTTGGTTCGTGCTGTCAGTAACCCGTTGAGGACACCACCCGTAACAGGATCGAGGAGGCCAGCGAGTTCCCAGTCACCATTGTCTCGGGCATGCATCGTAACCGTGTACATGGACCGGTCCGTGGCATCAACGGGTTCTTGCCCATCAGGATCAATATGAGCCAAGATCCGAGCAAAGATCGCCCGCAGGTCATGGACCCGCACACGTGGTGCCTTCTCCACGAGTGTCGTTTCGGCATAGTCACGATTGGCCTGACTGACCCAGGTGGGCAGTTTCTTCAACAAGTCCTTGATGACTCTGGCCTGATCGGCAGAGAGACTGCCTTCGTTGAAGGCATCAGCGACCGTGGGAAACAGTGGTGCTTGTGGCTGCCCGGTCAAAGTCACTCGTCCGCCCAGGGTCTTGGCCATGTCGGTGCGCCGGTTGGCTTCGCGGCTGGTGATGTTCAACCTGTCTTGGATGAGTGCCTTCGTGGTTTTAGCACCATAATCCGTCGGTGTGCCCACTCGTTCACACACGGCAAGTGCCAGGGTCGACAGGGCTTCGTTGACGCGGCCCAGGGCCTCGAGTCCGTCGATGAGCCTGATCGCATCATCGGGACCCATCAGCCGGTCAAAGGTCCGCAGCCCGTCCTTGAGCCCGCTGAGCGCGGTGAGGCTATTCGTGACTTCGGGCGCGAAACGGGAGAGATCAGTCCATTCCTCGCTCGAGAGCAGAGGATGCGGGCTGGAGGTGGTGGGACCCGGGAATGAGGAATCCGAGGCCTCATCGCAGGACTCGCCAGCTGGAGTCTTAGTGGCCGCGGCCTCTGCAGCACCAGCGTCCGGCTCACCTGGTTCGCCCTCAGTGTTCGGCTCATCTGGTTCGCTTTGAGTGTTCGGCTCGTCTGGGTTGCCGGTGGGTACGACTGGGAGGGATTCGAATTTCTTCGCCAGGGGGTGGCCGGTGAGGTCGAAGTCGGAGTCTTTGAGCTGGTCAAACAGCGACTGCTGTCCCACTTCCGAAGACGAAGCATCGGCCGCGTCTTCTCCCGCCATGGCATCACCGGGACCGGGGCGTGGGTCACGCTCTTCCGGGTTTCCTGGGGTGCGGTCGGGGGTGAGAGTCATGGTACTGAAGTCCATTCGCCAACATCGTCGTTGCTCTTCACTCAATTATACGCCCAGTTCGCTTGTTTTGACCCCCTAGTTTCGATTTTTGTTAGTAACTTCTTTCATCATCGTATTAATTGGTGGCTGAAATACCGAATGAAACTCGCAACTCCGCAGGTCAGCGAGGAGAACGACAATCGATCCCCGACGACAGGAAGATCGCCGGAAAATCCGTCACGCACAAACGCTGAGCGCAAAACAGAGCCGCGACACTGTGTGCTCACAATGCCGCGGCTCCCTACGCCACACGTCAATCGCCACACGTCAATCGCCAACGGCGATAGCGATGGCGATGGCGATGGCCACGTCGCCCACGACGATGGCCGCCCCAGACCCAACCCGTCAGATCGCGCTGAGCATCTTCCCGGGGTTGAGGATCCCCTGGGGATCCAGGGCATTCTTCACAGCGATCTGGATCCGCTTCGAACCCTCGTCGAGCTCGTTGTTCAGCCAATCGCGCTTGAGGAAGCCGACTCCATGCTCACCCGTGATCGTGCCACCCAGCTGGAGGCCGATGCGCATGATCTCGCCGAAAATCTCCTGCGCCCGCGCGGTCTGCTCCACATCGCCGGCATCAAAGAACACAGACGGGTGCGTATTGCCATCGCCGGCATGGGCCACCAGGGCGATCATCAGCCCCGAGGATTCCTGCAGCTCCTTCAACCGGTCGCAGAATTCGGGCATCGCTGTACGAGGCAGGCACACATCGTCGAGCAGCTGCCCTCCCCCATGACCGTTGGCGAACTTCTCGTAAGCGGGCTGGATCATCCGTCGGGCAGCGATGAGCGCGGCCGAGTCGGTTGGATCGTCGGAGTACGCGACGTCGAGTGCACCGCAGGCTTCGGCCACCTCGGCGAATTGGGCCATGACTGCCTGCGAATCCGCAGGATTCTGGTCCACCTGCATGATGAGCATCGAGCCCGCGTCGCCGTCGAGGCCGAAGTCGCCGAAGTCGTTGAGCATCTTCAGGCTGGAGGAATCGAGGAATTCCATCAGGCTCGGCACTCCGCCTGCACCCATGAAGTCCGCGACCGTCTGGAGGCCGGAGCGCTCGTCTGGGAAGGTCGCGACCGCGGTGAACGGGTCGGGCAGCTTCGGGATCAGGCGCAGGGTCGCCTCGACGACGATGCCCAGCGTGCCTTCGGAGCCGACGAACAGGTGGCGCATGTCGAGCCCAGCCACACCCTTCGCTGTCTGCGGGCCCAGCTTCGTCAGGGTTCCATCGGCCAGAACAACGGTGAGACTCCGAACATAGTCCCTGGTCACACCGTATTTTACGCAGCACAGGCCGCCCGCGTTGGTGGCGATGTTGCCGCCGATCGACGACAGCGCGACCGACCCCGGATCGGGCGGGTAGGACAGGCCGAAGGGTGCGAGATGGTCCTTGAGGTCCTGGTTGATGATTCCCGGCTGGACGGTGACGAGTCGTTCGGCCTCGTTGACGGACACGACGTCCTTCATACGCGAGACATTGAGCAGAATCGCCCCAGGTGAGCCGTTCGCCCCACCCGAGATCCCCGAACGTGCACCCTGCGGGACGACGGGGACTCCATGCTCACTGGCGAAGCGCATGACTTCCTGAACGTCGGCCGCCGAGGTGGCCCTGACCAGAGCGATCGCCCCTTCGTGAGGGCAGAACAGAGCCTCATCACGGGCGTGGGCCTCGATGACGTCGGGATCCGTCGTCAGCGCCCCTTCGCCCAGCCGCGCCGCCAACGCTTCGAGTTCGGCCGGTCCCACACTGGTCTGGTTCTGTACTGTCATGACATCCTTCCGAACGGAACTGCCGGGGTGGTCACGACCGCCTCGGCGACTGTCTGCTTGTGACGATCGGGCCCGATCAGCCCCTACTTCGTCATCTCCGGATTCACCTTATCCGGCGCGGGAGCGGCCTTGAGGATGAGGGTGACGATTCCGGCGGCGACCATGGCGGCGCCGACGACCCACATGCCTGCATTCTGGGTTCCGGTGAGCTCGGCGAGTCCGCCGGTGATGTAGGGGGCGAAGAATCCCGCGGAGTTGCCCAGCGAATTGATCAACGCGAGACCTGCGGCGGCTCCGGCACCGGCGAGGAAGGTCTGCGGCAGGGGCCAGAAGGTCGGAAGTGCGGCACAGATGGCCATGCAGGTGATGGTCACGGCGATCATCGTGGTGAACGGCGAGCTCAGGTACAGGGCGATCGGGATGGTGACACCGCCGACGAAGAGCGGAACCGCGACGTGCCAGACGCGCTCATTGGTCCTGTCCCCGTGACGGGACCAGAAGTACATGGCGAAGGCGCCGAATACATAGGGAATAGCCGTGATGAAGCCGATTTCGACGATCGAGTATTCGACGCCGAAGGTCTCCTGGAAGCCGGCGATGATGGTCGGCAGGAAGAAGCTCATCGCGTAGAGGCCGTAGACCATGCCGAAGTAGACGAAGGACAGCGCCCATACACGTGGCTGGAGCAGGGAGCGCCGGACCGGGTAGTGGAAGGTCTCGGACTTGCCCTTCTCCTCGGCGTCCATCTTCGACTGCAGCCAGTTCCTCTCCTCAGCCGAAAGCCATTTGGCATCGCGGGGGTGATCGGTGAGGTAGAAGATGCACATGATGCCGAGCAGGACCGCGGGCACGCCCTCGACGATGAACATGAAGCGCCAACCGGCGAAGTTCTCGAAGATCGAATTGCCGCTCGAGATCAGCCACGAGGACAGCGGGGAGCCGATGACGCTGGACATCGGGATCGCGAGCATGAACAGAGCGGTGGCCCGTGCACGCATCGAGGAGGGGAACCAGTAGGTGAGGTAGAGGATGACGCCCGGGAAGAATCCCGCCTCGGCGACACCGAGGAGGAAACGCAGGAAGTAGAGCCATCCGTGGCTGGGCACGAACGCCATCGCCGCTGCCACGAGGCCCCAGCTGATGAGAATCCTCGCGAGCCAGATCCGAGCGCCGAACTTGTGCAGTGCGAGGTTCGAGGGCACCTCGAGGAGGAGGTAGCCGAAGAAGAAGATACCGGCCGCGAACCCGAACTGGGTCGCGGTCATCGCGAGGTCTTCGTTCATTCCGCCCGGGCCCGCGATGCCGAGATTAGTGCGGTCGAGGTAGTTGATGAAGTACATCGCGATGATGAACGGAATCAACCGCACCGTGACCTTTCTCAGGGTCCGTTTCTCCATCGCAGAATCACTCGGCGGTTGCTGGCTCACAGGTGGGTTCACCTCGGATGACATGTGATCTCCCTCGATCAGGCTGAAGCCGCGGTGACGGCTCTCGGCACACTACTGACACACAGTACGTCAGCTTTTGATCAGGTTCCTAGAGATCGGCCCCAAAGTACCGAATACCGGGACGCAGCCTCGTCAAAAGGCAATCCAGGGACCACCCTCGCCGAGGTGGGGGCCGGGGTGAGTGCGCAGTCGTCACGACTGCGGGACCTAGGATTGACCCAGAACCCCCGAGGAGGACACCATGCAGCCGATGACCGAGCTCGACGCCGACTCCCTGCGCGAGTACTACCGGAAATTCGCCCAACTCGAGGCGACCGGCTCCTCTCCCACCTACGCCGCCTGGGCCACGGGCGTAGCCGAGGACGACGAGATCATCACGCTGCTCCTCGATCTGCCTAAGCCGAAGCGTCAGGCCAACCTGCTCTTCGCAGCTGCCCGGCACCTCGGCGCCGGTGAGGGTGACTACCCAACCTTGCGAACCTGGCTGCTCGAGCACTGGGAGCTGACGCGGGACCTCATGCTTGCTCGGTCGACGCAGACGAACGAGGCCGGCAGGTGTGCGGTGCTGCTGCCGGCGCTGGCCCGTATCGAGGGACCGATCTCGCTCATCGAGGTCGGCGCCTCGGCTGGCCTGTGCCTGTATCCCGATCGCTACAGTTACACGTACACCACAGAGTCAGGGCCGCGGGCCCTTCACCCCGAGGATGGCCCGAGCACTGTCGAACTCGCCTGTGAAATGACGAATGCAACGCCGCCCGAGCGGATCCCCGACGTCGCGTGGCGAGCCGGAATCGACCTCAATCCCATCGACATCGCCGACGATGACCAGCAGGAATGGCTACGCTCCCTGGTCTGGCCGGAGCACGGACTGCGCCGGGATCGTTTGAGTGCCGCGGCCGCCCTCGTGTCCGCTGACCCGCCGAGGCTGGTGCCGGGCGATCTGCTCGAGACCGTCGAATCCGTGCTGGCCGAGGCTCCCGCGCAGACGCAGAAAGTCGTATTCCACAGCGCAGTTCTCGCTTATGTCGAACCGGCCGAACGCGAAGGTTTCGCCGCTCTCATGCGATCGCGTGATGATGTCGTGTGGATCAGCAATGAGGGAGGCAGAGTGCTGCCCGATATCGGAGCTCAGCTTGACCGCGAACCGGACGGACGATTCGTGCTCGCTGTCAGCGGAGAGGCGATTGCGCTGACCGGGCCGCACGGGCAGAGCTTCGAGGGTCTGAGATGACGAAGCTGTCCGTCAGACAATCGAAGAGCTGGCCGTATACAGCTTGCACATCCGCAGTGAGAACACCGCGCTGACGAGCTCTGCCACGCACAGCGGATCCTTCAACGAGCGTCCCGTAAGTTCGTGCACACGGCGGAGTCGATAGCGGACAGTGTTGGAGTGGCAGTACAGCTGTTCAGCGGCGCGCTCGGCCGACCCCTCATTGTCGAAGTAGGCAACGAGCGTGTCGAGCATCATCGACCGATCCGCTGCCGGCAATTCCAAGACCCCACTGAGCACCTCATAGGCCAGCCGGCGCCCCTCATTCGGCTCACATGCGAGGAGCGCAGCCAAAGGACTCGAATTGAACTCACGCACCTCTGTCTGACCTGGTCGCACCGTCGACAGAGCTGTACGAGCCAGCTGCAGGGCACGCGGTGTTTCAGCCAACGACCTGTATGGCGGGCTCACTCCTGCACGTACCGCAATGCCAGTGAGAACACCCAAGGCAGCTTCGTGCTGCTCGGAGTGCAGTGACACAACCCCGAGCTGCAGCGTCGGCGTCAGCTGCCAGCCAGAGACAATGCCCTGGTCCGCAAAGGTCCGCTCCAGGTTGGCCAGATCTCTGCTTGCTGAGTTGCGGTTGTCGACCGCGACCACAATGAGATCCGCGTCCGGGGCCAGTCCGAGCAATGTCGCCATCTCCCAGGAGCTGCAATCTGGACTCGGCCGTCCTGCGAGCAGTGACTCAACCAGCGCCGAGCGTCGGCGCCCCTCCTCGGCGAGTAGCTCAGCCGATGCCGCCCGATACGATTCAGTCAATGCCGATGCGTGCGCGTCCGCGACTGACCACAGCCAAGTCGCCACCGCGAAGATGGCTTCTGGGGCTTCACAATCGCCGCCTGGCCTCGCCGCCTCGACCAGCGCGTCCCAGAGAACGCCGAAGCTGAAATGGTTCGCCTGCAGAATTTCGGCCAGAGGGATCCCCTGCTGGGCCCGACGCCTGCCCGTCTCATGTGGCGCTGTCAGCTGCAGCGTGTCCTGACGTTGGTTGATCGCGTTGACCGCGGCCCTCAGATTGCCCTCGATCGACCGGCGAACCTCGGCCCGAAGATGCGGCTCTGCGCGCTCGTAGAGTGGAATTCTCTCGACAATCCTGTCAAAAGCGTCTGTGACTATGCGCGGCATCTGAGCCTCGGCCCAGGTCACGAGCTGGTTGGCATCGGAGGACGTCAGCGCGCCCGTGGGCCGACTCATCTCTGAAAGGTGCAACCCTGTACCCATCCTCAACCTCGCGTCCAACCGATGTGTACCGATAGTACAAGTTTCAAGCTATTCATGCACGCATGCCCCCTTGCTGCCGTCACATTCGATCCAAGGACAATTCACCTTGATTTGTACTTTAGAAGCGCAGTTATCCGTGTACGAACTTTCCGCGGCTCAGAGAACACAGGAAGGACTGCGACGAAAAAACTCGCACCATGTGGATACATCACTGAAAAAATCAATCATGACGCAGACCTTCAGATTTTCTGCCGGTCTACGGCAATTGTTACACATCACAACCAGGCTTGTTCTTCTCGTCAAAGTCTAATGGAACTCTCAAAATCTCTGGACACGTCCTGAGCGTTTCGGAAGTATGTCCTGTGGGTAACGCTCGTTGGTGCATATGCCGACATCTGAGGGAGCGGTCCATACAACGAGCGGTACTTTGGAGGTAAATTCGTGTCTCACCACGTGCAATCACGTCCCCACGGTGGTCATCGAAAGAGAAAACTGGTTCTCAGGCGTATTCTGCCTGGCGTGGCCGTCGGAGTCGCGGGAACATTGTTGGCTTCGACTGCGGTATCGGCACAGGGCGTCAATGCCGATGAGCCGACGGAAGCCGGAGCCAGTGTCGCAGGCATGACTCTGGACTCGAAAGAACTTGTCGCACTGGGCAAGTCCAAGGCCGCTTCCAAATCGGATCCGGGTCCGAACCGCGAAGCTTTCAATGGCGCCATCGGCGGAGACGAGGTCGTCGATTTCGGTGCAGGCTACGAGATCCCGCTCGATGATTTTCTCAGCTTCGGTGAAGCAGGTGCCATCCACAGCGAATCCACCGCTGCCGATTCCAAGAACGGCAAGGCCGTCACCGGAATCGTCGGCGCCGATGGCGGGCTCACACTCGACGGCAAAGACAGCGACTTCGGCACCGCAAGCGTCGACCTCCTGTCGCTGGTCGATGCCACCGGAAAGTCTGATGTCACCGACGGACTCATCGACCAGGCAGACCTGAACTTCGGTCTCGGCGGTGCCTGGGTCGAAGCAGTGGACGGCGAACTTCAGGATCCAGATGGTGTGGGCGGATACGGCCAATACCGCGTCGGTGACGCAAAGCTCAATCTCCACTCCCCAGCCATTGAAGATGCCGGCGACGGCGTGTCGGACGCTGCAGGTCAGATGGAAGACGAAGTGGCTGACAAGGTCAACGACGCACTCGGACTCGGCAAAGCCCTCCCAGGAATGAAAGTCGACACGACCGTCACCTCCAACATCGAGGATGACGTTCTCGATGCGATCCTGCGTGAACCGATCAAGACCGATGACGGACTCGCCACGATCGACCTTGGAAAAGGCTCGGTGGAGGTCGACCTCGCTCGCCTCGGCGGCAACGACGACGGCGTGACCGATCGCCCGGTCGGAATCAACAACCAGGACCCGAACTCCGAGCTGATCGACGATGAGACATACCCGCTCATCGCCAGCAGCATCCACGACGCCATTGAGAAGGTCATTGACGTCGCAGTGGACACAGCGATCGAATCGCTGCGCAGCGCGGAAGTGAACGTTGATATCACCGCTCTCGATGGAACCACTGCCGGATGGGACATGGACCTCACCGGAAAGGTCAGCAACTACGACTGCAAGCCTTCGGGCGCAACGGGATCGGTGTCCTGCACAACAATCGACACCGTGATGAAATCGATGAAGACCGTCACAGGCCCGATCTATGACAAACTCTCGGACCCATCAGGCCTGCTGTACAAGGCGTTCACCACGATCAAAACCGACATGATGACGGTCCCGATTCGCGCGGCACTTGATCCTTTCCTCGAGCTGCTGGCAAATAACCTCGTGTCGCTGCAGATCAACCACCAGGAGACAACTGAGTGCAAGACTGCGGACGGTGAAAAGGTCGTCAGCGGCGTGGACGTCTCCGCACTGAACCTCGGCGTTGCCGGTGGCAAGTCACGGATGGGCTTCGGCAACGCTGGAGTCCGCACCGATCCTTGCGACGAGTCGGCAGAGACCGTCAAGCCGGGACCGGCCGAGCCGCACAGCGACAGGTCGATGTTCGACCCACGCAACCTGTTCCCTGGCTTGTGACACTCTTGAGAGCCACTGATCGCGATGCCAGCCATCGCAGTCGACAAAGCTGGAGTACACGCGTTCACGAACACAGCGAATGCAGCGAATGCATAACACTCATCGCACGATGAGCACCCGGGTGGTGGCGACACATTTCATGTGCCGCCACCACCCCCATTTGTCCATGAGATACCGCCGGGAAAGACGAGCTGAGCAACCTTGAGCAGACATGCCTTCACGAACAGACGTCTGCTGCAGATCATGGCAGGAGGACTATGCCTCATCCTCTTCGTCACGGCGTGCACTCGAGGTGACGCCTCACCCAAAGAAGCGAAAACTTCGGATTCCTCGGCAGTTGCCTCCAGCAGCTGCAAGGAGCCCGCGCAGAAGGTCTCGCAGACCCTATCCAGCGGAGCAACCTGGACGATGTGCTGGGGCGTCCATCCCGATTTCGGTCTCACTCTTTCCGAAGTCTTCATCGCACCTCCCGGCAAGCCCCCGATCAGAATCATCGATTCTGCCTCCATCGCTCAGCTGGAAGTCCCGTACGACACAGGAAAGCGCAACACATCGGATATCACCGCCGCCGGCTTCGGCGGCCGCAAGATGAAGACACTGAAGGCCGATGCTTGTGCGGGTGACCTGAACTCGATGGAGATCCCGAAGATCGGCGACGGCAAGTACGGGGAAAGCGAGACACGCAATGTTCTGTGCACCGAGGTCATCGACGACGGACTCGCCTATCATTCGAGTGATCTCGTAGCTCCAGCCTCCGAACGTAAGAACGCTCTGCGTCTGTCGACGGTTTCGCGGGTTGGTTGGTACGAGTATGTCTCTCAGTACACATTCGGCTCTGATGGATCCATCGATGTGCAGCTCGGGGCAACCGGTGACCTCTCGCCTGCCGACTACACGGACAAGGATCACGGCTGGGACGTCGGAGACGGTGAACATGCGGCAAGTCATTCGCATAACGCCGTTTGGAAAGTCCGTTGGGGTCTCGGAGGCGAAGGCGGCATGAAGGCGCAGCAGTTCGACGCCACTCCGACGGGCGAATCCGGACCGGAGTCACCGATCATGACCGGAAAGCTCAAGGATATCGAGCACCCGGCTCTCGCACGATGGAAGGACCGCCGTTGGTGGCGAGTCCTCAACCCCAATGCACTCAACGACGACGGCCATCCCATCTCCTACGAGATCGATACCGGAAAGTCTGACTCGTTCGAGTTCGTCGATGATGTCGAACATGCCCACTCCCATGAGGAAGAGCCCGGGTACGACGTCGGCTTCACGAACTTCAACGAATGCGAACAGTATGCGACGAACAATCGAGGCGATTGCGGCCGCGGGGTCCCCGAGTTCGTCGATGACGGCAAAGGTCAGAAGCTCGACGACGTCGTGTCATGGGTCGCTGTCGGATTCCATCATGTCCCACGTGATGAAGAGCAGTCGCCCATGGAGATGCACTGGCAGGGATTCAAACTGCTCCCTCGTGATCTCACCGCTCAACGATTCGACATTCCCGAAGGGCACGAAGAAGTGAATGGTGTTCCCGACTCCGAATGGAATCAGGAACCGACGAATTGATTATCTACTGTTTAGTAGCAAATGAAGAATGTGACCCTTCGGAGGCATGGTGAATTGGCCGGGGAAATCGTCTTGAGGAACGAGATTAGTATTGCGCGGAAATTACGTTACAAGGTAGGCTGATTTTGCTGACTTAGCATATTAGCTACTTGGCAATCGCATGAAAGTACCTCAGCGCGGAAATGCGATAACTCCTGAGTGCACGCAGCTTCCCGTGCGCTCAGGAGTCTTAATATTTATTGACTACATCCGATTTACACTAATGATGTCGCGTGGCAATCGCCTGTGATGCTTCCCAATGTGCCCGAGATCGGCAGCCGGGGTTTCCGTCGACCCCGAGGGACGATTCGGCATCGCCGTCGACGATGAGGCGATCGCGCTGAACGGACCGCACGGCCAGAGCTACGAAGGACTCTGACCGCCGAGGCGGGCACGCATTCTGGCACTGGCCTCGTTGAGTCCGACGATCTCGACGTGCTTGCCGTAGTGCTCATACTTATCGGTCACGGAGTCCAAGGCTGCGATCGTCGAGGCGTCCCAGAGGTGGGACTGGTGCATGTCGATGATGACGTGCTCGGGATCTTCGGCGTAGTCGAACATCGTGTACAGGTCGTTGGAGGAGGCGAAGAACAGCTCGCCGTCAACGGTGTAACGGGCGCTCAGTTTCCCCTCCGAGTCGACGATTTCGCGGTTGACGCTGACGAAGTGTGCCACACGATTGGCGAAGGCGACCATCGCCACGAGCACGCCGAGGATCACCCCGATCGCCAGGTTGTTCGTCCAGACGGTCGCGATGACGGTGACCAGCATGACCGTGGTCTCCGACTTCGGCATCCGCTTGAGAGTGCTGGGGCGGATGGAGTGCCAGTCGAAGGTTGCCCAGCAGACGAATATCATGACGGCGACCAGCGCGGCCATGGGGATCAGCGCGACGATGTCGCCGAGGACGACGACGAGGATGAGCAGGAAGACTCCGGCACAGAACGTCGAGAGCCGCGTCCGAGCTCCCGAGGCCTTCACGTTGATCATGGTCTGGCCGATCATCGCGCAGCCGCCCATGCCGCCGAAGAAGCCGGTGACGATATTGGCCACACCCTGTGCCCAGGACTCACGGGTTTTGTTCGAACGGGTGTCGGTGACATCGTCGACGAGTTTGGCCGTCATCAGGGATTCGAGCAGGCCGACGAGGGCCATCGCCAGCGCGTACGGGGCGATGATCTGCAGAGTCTCGAAGGTCAGCGGCACGTGCGGAATGAGGAGGCTGGGCAAAGACTCGGGCAGCTCGCCTTTGCCCCCGACATTCGGCACATCCCAGGCGAAGGTCACGACGAGGAGAGTCAGGACGACGATGGCGACCAGTGGTGCGGGCACGATGGAGGTGAAGCGCGGGAGGACGAAGACGATGATGAGACCGAGCAGGCACAGCGGGTAGACCAGCCACGGAACGCCGATGAGTTCGGGCACCTGGGCCATGAAGATGAGAATGGCCAGGGCGTTGACGAATCCCACCATGACCTGGCGCGGAATGAAACGCATCAGGCGTGCCACGCCGACCAGCGCCAGGATCACCTGGATCACGCCGGCCAGGATGACGGTGGCCATGAAGTAGTCGGTGCCATGCGAGGCCACCAGTGGTGCGATCACGAGTGCCACTGCGCCGGTCGCCGCGGAGATCATGGCAGGGCGTCCGCCGAGGATCGCCACGGTCACTGCCATCGTGAATGACGCGAAGAGCCCGACGCGCGGATCCACTCCGGCGATGACGGAGAAGGCGATCGCCTCCGGAATGAGCGCCAGTCCGACGACGAGTCCGCCGAGGATCTCGGTCTTGAGCCACCCGGGTCGCTTCAGCGTCCGAAGCACACTTTGGCGCTCTTCCGGCGTCGCGGAGTGCTGTGCACTGTCTGGGGGCAGAGTGGTGGACACAGGATTCTCCTACGAACAGGGAGGAATGGGAGACGATGCAGGGAGTGTGAATCGTCGGCTGCGAACTGTCGGCTGCAGGCCGTCACGAACCTTCACGAAACGTCAGAGTTCGAGCTCAACCTTAACGTTGCGTTAAGGTTGGTGCAAACCGGTCCGTGTGGTGGTTGCTGCGCGGCAATAGCCGCACGGTGGAACCAGAGCGATACCGCAGCCAGGCGGCAGAAAGGCGTGACGAAATCACAGGCGACGAGAGGGCTCGAGGGATGCACATCGGCGAGATGACCGAGAAGTCGGGACTGTCTTCACGAACGCTGCGCCACTATGAAGACATCGGCCTCATCCCCGCCACGGGTAGAACCGAGGGCGGTTTCCGCGTCTACACCGACGAGGACTTCCGACGCCTGATGACGATTCGCCGCATGAAGGCTCTCAGCTATTCCACCGCCGAGATGGGCGAACTGCTGGCTCATCTCGACATCCTGGAAGGCGACTTCCCCGACGAGGAGCGGAAGGAGGCTCGGCGCACTCTGCTGGCACTGCTCGACGATGCCGATGCCAGACGGGAGAAACTCGCCCGCCAGGTCGAGCGCGCCGACGAGTTCCTCGGCATCCTCCGCGATCGCCTCGGCTGAGGTGCGACGGTCAGCCGAGCACCTCGGCACTCGCTGACCAAACATGCAGGAGTCGCGCACAAATGCGCACCCTGGGCATTTGCGGCCAGCGGTCGCGAATCCTGCGCCAACGTACTCGCCCAGCTCCAACATACTCGCCCAGCCCAGCAGGCTTCACGCCCACCCGACGACCAGCCGGGCCGCCTCGGCGGGGATCATCGGGTCCACACTCGTCAGGTCGGCGAAGCGGCGCAGGCGGTTGGCCACGGTATTGCGATGGCAGAACAGCTCGGCGGCACTCTCCCCGATGCTGCCCGAGCGCAGATAGGTGTGCACCGCCTCGACGAGTCGTTCGCGCTCGGCCGCGCCGCAGACGGCGAGCGCTCGTTCGACGTCGGTGACGATGGAGTTCCCGGCGGCGTTCAGTGCCTGCGCGGCCAGTCTGGCCCAGCCGCGTTCCCAGGTCATCGCCCCCACCTCATCAGTGGTGAGCAGCTGCGCCAGATCCCGTGCGGTCAGCGCTGACCTGCGCAGGGATCCGATTCCAGGCGCCTTGACCAAACCCACCCGCGCTTCGGCGAGGCGGTGTTCCGTCGCCTGCAATCGTGAACCCGAGAGCTCCGGCGAGCGAGTGAAGGCAATGAGCACATCGCCGAGGTGGTGCGTGAACATGGTCCCACCTGCGCGCTCATGTTCGGAGATGAGCACTCGCAGCGCCGAGGTGTCCTCACCGCGCGCGGCCACGACGAGCAGTGGGCTTTCCGGGTCGAGGCCCAGCGCCGAGGCGATCGTGGACAGTCGTTCGTCCGTGGGGTTGTGATCGTCGAACAGCCCCGCAATGAGTCCCTGCCGAACCGAAGACTCCTCTTCCCGCATCCGCTGCTGCTCTGCCGCGTAGGCCTGCTGGACCTGGGAGACGTATTCGTCGACCGTGGAGAGCACGATCCCGGTGTGTCGGATGACGAGTTCAGCGTCATCCTGCGTCGCAACCCGGGTCAGAGCCTCCCACAGGACGTTGAAGTCGTGCCGGATCGCCGTCATCAGGGCCTCCAGCGGAATTCCTGCGCGGGCGCGGGAGACCCCTACCTCCGTGGACACCGCCACCGGACCGTCGAAGCCGCCGGCGCGCAGCCCCTCGACGAGCGACTGGAATGAGATGAGCCCCGTCCGCTTCAGTTCCGAGACCGGAATCGGGGCTGGATCGTAGCCGGGGACCCTGACGACTCGGAACATGAACCGGTCGGTGAGCTCCTCAAGATCCAGGGCGTCGAGGAGCTCGATCCAGCGCCGCCGGTCACCCGGCAGGGGCTGATCTTTGAGCTGTCTCTCGTGATGTGGAGGCATCGTCCTAGACTATGTGCAGATGCACAATCAGCGACAGAGATCCCGGGGCAAAAGATGCTCGAAATCGTGCGATCCCACTCTGTAGTGTTCTAAGTTACAGGTTGAATGCCCTCTCGGCAGATTGCCCTGCCGACCCAGCCCTGACCTCGATGGAGAGACACATGAGCCACAACGACCCCACAGCTGCCGCGGAGTACTCCGCAACGCATGAACTCAGCATCAAGGATGCCAATAAGGTCGCGCTCGGAGCCCTCCTGGGCACCGCGCTCGAATGGTATGACTTCTTCCTCTTCAGTGCCGCTGCGGCCCTCGTCTTCAACGTGCAGTACTTCACGAGCGAGAATGCGACCGCTGCTGCGCTGGCGTCCTTCGCCACCTTCGGCGTCGGTCTCGCCGCACGCCCCATCGGCGGTCTCATCTTCGGCCGCATCGGCGACAAGCTCGGTCGCCGTCGGGTCCTCATGGTCACGATCGTCGGCATCGGCATCGTCACCGGCCTCATCGGTGCCCTGCCGACCTACGCCGCCATCGGCTTCGCAGCCCCGGTGCTGCTCGTGCTTCTGCGCATCCTGCAGGGCCTGTTCGTCGGTGGCGAATGGTCGGGCGCCATGACCCTCGTCGTCGAGAACGCCCCACTTCACCTGCGCGCACGCTACGCCGCGATTCCGCAGATCGGCTCGCCCATCGGCACGATCCTGTCCTCCGGCGGCTTCTTCGTCATGACACTGCTGCTGTCTCAGGACAGCTTCAACTCCTGGGGCTGGCGCATCCCGTTCCTCGTCGCGATCCCGCTCCTCCTCGTCGCCGTCTACATCCGCAGCCGCCTCGAGGAGTCACCGGTCTTCCGTCAGCTCGAGGAGGCCGATGAACTCGAGAAGAGCCCCGTGCGCACCACCTTCCGCGACAGCTGGAAGCAGATCATCGTCGGCATGGCCGCGGCCCTCCTCGGCGTCGGCGGCTTCTACCTCGTGACCGCGTTCTGCGTCTGGTACGGCGTCAACGTCCTCGGCTACGACGATTCGCTCCTGCTGCTGGGCAGCATGGTCGCCGCCGCTGTCGAGATCTTCTGCCTCATCTGGGGCGGGGCTCTCGGAACGAAGTACGGAGCCAGCAAGGTCATCCTCTGGGGTGGAATCGCCTCGGCGGTGGTCTCTGTTCCTGCCTTCATCATGTTCGCTTCAGGCAACCCGGTCCTCGTCGTCATCGCGATGACCCTGGCCGTCGGCACACTGTCGCTGCCCTACGCCGCATCGGGCACCGTGATGACCGGCCTGTTCCCCGCCAGCACCCGCTACACCGGTGTCGCCTTGGCGCAGAACGTCGCCGGCATGCTCTCGGGCTTCATTCCGCTGCTTGCCACCGGGTTCGTCGCCTCGGCGGCCAATCATTGGTGGCCGGCCGCTGCGATGCTCGCCTTCCTGTCCCTGTTCACGGCCTTCGCCGGAGCCATTGCGCCGCGTCTGAGCGTCGACCTGCCCGGCTTCAAGCACTGAGCAACGCTCGCCGCGGGTGGTCGGCCGTAGGCACGGCCGACCACCCGCGCCAGCGTCACCTCACCCACCCGCACGAACACCACCAGCACCCGCACCCACCTTCGTGAAAGGACCCACGCGCATGTCCCGCTCGGCCGGTCACCACATCGTCAACACCCTGGAGAACGCCGGAATCGAGCGGGTCTACGCCGTTCCCGGTGAGTCCTACCTCGACGTCCTCGACGGGCTCTTTGACTCTTCGATCGAGACCGTCGTGTGCCGCCAGGAGGGCGGTGCCGGGTTCATGGCGCTGTCCGAATCGCGGCTGACCGGCCGCCCCGGAATCGCCATGGTCACCCGTGGCCCGGGAGCTGCGAACGCGATGATCTCCGTGCACACCGCCTACCAGGACGCCACCGCGCTCGTCCTCTTCGTCGGACTCGTGCCCATCGCCGATCGTGCTCGGGAGTCCTTCCAGGAGTTCAGCCTGGCCGAATGGTTCTCCTCGACGGCGAAGAAGGTCATCATCGTCGATGATAAGGATCGCGCCGGTGAGCTCACCGCCGAAGCCCTGCGCATCGCGGCCTCCGGTCGCCCCGGACCCGTGGTGGTGGGCCTGCCCGAGGACGTCCTCGTACGCATGACCGAGGCACCGGACACGAAGCCTGCACCGATTGCCGAACCGCAGCCCTCGGCCGCGGACCTTGAGTCGCTGACCACGCGCATCGCCGCAGCCGCGAAGCCTGCCTTCGTCTTCGGTGGGGACGGCTGGCACGAGGGCCACGGGCAGGACCTGCTCAACCTGGCCGCCTCGGCGGGGATTCCGGTCTTCTGCGATTGGCGCGCCTACGATGCCGTTCCCCACACCGGTCCCGCCTGGGCCGGTTGGTTGGGCTATGGCCGCGCCGAGGTGGTGGCTGCTGGTTACGGCGACGCCGACCTGCTCGTGTTCGTCGGTGCCACCCGGTCCGACGTCGCCAGCGATGGCTACTCGCGCGGTTTCGACGCAGAGACCGTCGTTGTCGGCCTTGACCCGGAGGCAACGCAGCACGCCGGGCGCATCGACCAGCAGATCCTGGCCTCACCGCGCAGCTTCGTCACTGCGCTGACCTCGATCGATGCCTCTGCTCTGCGCAATGAACGCACAGATGCGTGGATGACCTCTTGTTCCGATGTGCAGTCAAAGGTCGCCGCACACCGTCCCGACGCCGAGGTGGCCGGGGCCGTCCCTCGCACCGGCGTCGATCTCGGGGTGGCGTTCGGAATCCTCGACGACCGCCTCGGCGGGGAAGCCGTCCTGACGTACGGGGCAGGCAATGCCACGATCTGGGGTCACCGCTTCATCCGACACCGTCAGCCCGCGAGCCTCGTCGGCGCCCGCAATGGTGCGATGGGTCTGGCCGTTCCCGGTGCGGTCGCAGCCTCGCTCGTCTTCCCGGAGCGTCGGGCTGTTGCGGTCTGCGGTGACGGGGACTTCCTCATGAACGGCCAGGAGCTGGCGACGGCCTTTGCCCATGGGGCGAGTCCGCTGATCATCGTCGTCGACAACGGTGTATACGGCACGATCGTCGCGCACCAGGTCAACCACTATCCCGGCCGTCCTTCGGGCACCCGGATGGTCAATCCCGACTTCGCGACCTGGATGTCCTCGTTCGGCGGGCACGGCGAACGCGTCGAGCGGACCGAGGACTTCGAGGCTGCCCTCGACAGGGCTCTGGCCGCTGATGGTCCAGCGCTCGTCCATGTCCTCATCGATTCCGAGCTCATGCCCCCGTCCGCCGACGAGATCTCGGCCTGACGAAACCTCGAACACCCACGACCATCCCCAGACCTTTGCAAAGGACGAACAGTGACGCAGACTCCCGACTCGCACACACCTAACTCGCCAAATCCAGCTTTCTCACCAGCGATGACGCAGGCTGACCGGGACGACGAATTCCTCGCCGACTGGTCCTTGCATTCTCGCTTCGGAGCCGTCGAGGGTACGAACGGTGTCGACCGGCAGGCGGCGAGCGCCGCCGATGGTGAGCAGCGCAAATGGTTCGCCGAGCTGCTGGAGAAGCACGGGTTCAGCGTTCACCGGGATGCGATCGGCAACCAGTTCGGGCTGCTCGAACTCGTCCCCGGCGCCCCGTACATCCTCACCGGCTCGCACATGGATTCACAACCCACCGCCGGGCGCTTCGATGGCGCCTATGGCGTCATGTCCTCGGCGCACGCATGCTTCGCGATCGCCGATGAGCTGCGTGCGGATCCGTCGACGGCGAGATACAACCTCGCCGTCATCAACTGGTTCAACGAAGAGGGTTCGCGCTTCAAGCCGTCGATGATGGGCAGCAATGTCTTCACCGGCAAGGCCGAACTCGAGGCTGCTCTGGCCACGACCGACCCGCATGGTGTCACCGTAGCCGAGGCGCTCGACGCGATCGATGAACGTGGTGACTTCACCGCGCCCGAGATCGCGGCATATGCCGAAATCCACGTCCAGCAGGGCCGCAGCATGGAAGAGGACGGGGTCACGATCGGCCTCGTCAACGCCACCTGGGCCGCTCACAAGTACGAGTTCCGGGTCACCGGGGAACAAGCCCACAGTGGTTCGACGCTGATGAGCGACCGCCGCGACGCCCTGCTCGGTGCCGCCCGTCTGGTCGTGGCCGCCCGTGAGCTCGTCGACGAGTTCGATGCGGGTGCGCTGCACACCGCGTGCGGTGAGCTCAACGTCTATCCCAACTCCCCCGTCGTCGTCGCGAGTGAGGTCGGCCTGCTCCTCGACCTGCGCTCCCCCAGCGCCGAGGTGATCGCCGCTGCCCACGATTCGCTCATGTCCACGGTCGCCCGGGTCCGCGAGGAGGTCGGGGTCGACATCGAGATCGTCGCCGAACACAGCTGGGATCAGAACCCGTACTCCGAGGACGGGGTCGAGCTGGCACGGTCAGCGGCCCAGGACCTGGGACTCACCTCGGCGAGGGTGATGACTGTGGCCGGACATGACTCGACGAACATGAAGGACGCCGTGCCCACGGTCATGCTCTTCGTGCCCAGCGTCGGCGGGGTCTCCCATAGCCT
Organism: Brevibacterium zhoupengii; assembly: GCF_021117425.1. Lineage (NCBI taxonomy): Bacteria > Bacillati > Actinomycetota > Actinomycetes > Micrococcales > Brevibacteriaceae > Brevibacterium > Brevibacterium zhoupengii. Next base: position 4,316,797 of record NZ_CP088298.1, read on the forward strand.
GCAGGAATTCACGAAGGACGAGGACCTCGTCTCCGGACTGCACCACCTCACCGAGGTTGTGCGACGGCTGGCCTGTGGCGCGCTGGGGTGACGACGCGCCGCCGCAGCGGACCAGGTGTGGTGACCCCGGCGCGGCCAGGTACACGCTGCGGCGCATTGCGCGCCCGCTGGCCTGCTAGTAACCGCTGAGTCGGAAGCGGTCACAGACCCTTGAGGCGGTACGGCACGAACGCGTCGTCCTGGTCGTAGGGGTAGGAGATCTCCCGAGCCACGGTTCCGGTCGATCCGCCCTCTTCGATGCCGTGGTAGGCGGTGTGCTCGTCATTGGCCCACCCGTTGAAGATGGCGACGTGCCCATTGGCGCCCTCTGTGCCCGGACCGCCCTTCATCAGCACGTCTCCCGGCTTGAGATCCTCTTTGTCGATGGTCTCGGCGAAGTTCGGCAGGGTCACCGTGTTCTCGCTCGCGTCCAGGCCCCAGGCCATGGAGACGAAGCCGGAGCAGTCCGTCCGATACTCGTTGCCCTGCGGGTCGGGGTGATAGCCGGCCATGTCGTACGGAACTTCCTGATCAACCCAGGTCTGCGCTCGATCGATGATCACTTCGCGGCGTTCATCTTCGGACTGCTGTGTCTGGTTCTGCGATCCGGCTTCCGGTGTTGCCCGGGCGGGCGTGGCGATCACGGCGGTGCTGCCGGCAAGGAGTCCGACGGTCAGTGCAGTGCCTGCGAGTGTGCGTGTCACCTTCATGAGATCTTCCCTTCTCAACGTGTCTCTGCTGCTTCGGAATGTGTCTTCGTCTATTCAGAATGCGATTCAGCGTGTGCGTTTCGCTCAGGCGATCGCGTCGACGTCCTGGTTGTCTGCGACGAGCTCGGCGGCAAGTGTCTCCCATTTGTCGTATGCATCTGGGTAGGCCGAGCGCTGAACTGCCTGAGCCGCTGCGCCCGGGTCCATCGTGGCCCACCCTTGAATCTGGAGGAGTCCTGGGTTCGGGCACAGAGGATTGACTCCGTAGAAGGCCTTCGTTGCGTAGGTGCGATCAGTCACCTGTGCCAAGGTGCCCCACCCGACGGAGGGACGCTGCTGGAACAGACCGGCAGAATCACGGTCACCTCCATCGAGGTTGAGCAGGCTCGACTCCTGCAGCGCGGTCATGACGGCAATCTTCTGAGCTTGCTGTGAGAGTTCAGCACCTTTGCCTACAGCGATGATGATGCGTGCGTTCTCGATCTGTGTCTGGCTGAGCTGAGTAGTGTCCTGGGTGCTGGGGACCTTACCGCCTTCGAGCGCTTTGCTGGTGAACGGGGAGGCTTCGGGAGCTGGGGAGTTCGGCTGCGCCGATGCTGCGGTCGCCATCGAGGCGCCACCTGCAACGAGGACGGCTGAAAGGGTTGTCACTGCGAAGGCTCGCTTGAGTTTCATCTGTTCTGACTCTCCTGGGGTTGTGAGCGATAGGTTCGGATGGGGTTCCTACCTCTCTGATTCCACAGGTTAGGCTGTGGTTTCGCTCACACTCCACCCTGACGGAGAGGGGAGGCTGGGCGCAACGAATGCTGACTCAACGGCAGTTGAACAGTCCTCGTCCCAGAATCAAACTCGACCCTGCGAAGTAGCCTTGGCGCATGGACCTCATGTTGCCCAAAGATGCCGCATTCGCGATCGATTCCTATCTGCGTGCTGCCGACCGATTGCTGCCGGGCGCGATCACTGCCTGTGCCGTGGGCGGTTCTATCGCCCTCGATGCCTACCGGCCAGGTCGCAGCGACATCGACCTTGCTGCCATCGTCAGCGATGAGTGGCGAGGCCACCGCGGTCTCATGGCGCGATTGCGGCTTCTCCACCTTTCGCAGCTGCCCCGCCTGGCAGTGAGGGCCGCACGTGGGCGTGGCGTCAGCGCGTGCTGCAACACCGTCTTCGTCTGGGAGTCCGAAGCCGGGCAGCCGGTCACCCGAATCCGGCCGATCGCTTCCCACGTCGGCGAGATCTTCGATCCTCACGGCGCCTTCGATGTCAATCCGGTGATCTGGAAGGAACTCGTCGACGGAGGCATCTCCGTCCGCGGCGATGACGTTTCCACTTGGGGCCTGGACCCGGAGCCCGATGGTCTCCGTGACTGGGTGGCGCGCAACCTCGACGAATATTGGGCTCCGCTGGCCAGGAGTGTTGGGTCTGGGAAACGGAGGCTCTCCGCCAGTGAGGTGGAATGGTGCCTACTGGGTCCGGCCCGCATGCATCACACGCTTGTGACCGGGAAGATCATCAGCAAGGAGGCCGCCGGGAGGTACGCGGCAGACGCGTTCCCAGTGCACGCTCCGATCATCAAGGTGGCCCTTGCACGAGTGCGACACGACACGATTCCGAGCCAGCCGCCGCGAGAGTACTGGAGGACGCTCACTGCGGAGGCGATGCAGACGATGCTTGCCGAGGCCAGACGGTCTCACCCGCCAGCCTGAGCAGATCGATCCCGGCGCCGAGGTGGCTGGGAGCCGGGCAAGGTCCTCGACTCAGTCGATGTCGTCGACGTCCTGGTTGTCGTCGACGAGCTGAGCGGCCAGCGGTTCCCACTTCGCGTACTCGTCAGGGTAGGCCGAGGACTGCACGTCCTGCGCGGCCTGGCCCGGGTCAATGGTCTCCCAGTTGTCGATCTGGGTGAGGCCCGGGTTGGGGCTGTCGGGATTGACTCCATAGAACGACTTCGAAGCGAAGACGGGATCCTCCACCTGCTCAGCCGATCCCCAGTTCATCGAGGGGCGCTGCTGGAACGCTCCGACGGAGTCCCGGTCCCCGCCGTCGAGGTTCTGTAGGCTCGATTCCTGCAGTGCGGTCATCACGGCGATCGTCTGGGCCTTCTCCGACAGGTCCGCGCCCTTGCCGACGCCGATGATGGTGCGGGCATTGTCGATCTGCTCGGAGCTGAGCTCGTCCGGATCGTCGATGCCCACAGCTGCGCCGGCACCTGGGCCCTGACCGGCGTCCGAGGCGTTCGCGCTCGGCTGGTCGACGGCTCCTGAGATCGGATCGGCCGAGGCCGAGGTTGCCGCGGCCAGGGAGAGACCCCCTGCGATGACGGCAGCTGACAGTGCAGTCACCGCGAATGTGCGCACGCGTTTCATCTGTTCTCACTTTCATGTTGGATCGGGCGAGCTGCCCTGACGGCGTCTTGGTTAGGTCCGGTCCACATCTGTCTCCTGCTTTCGGCGCAGGGATGCTCCGGTAATCGCCTCACACAACACTGTCGGACGCAGGAAGTCGGTTCAATGGCGAGAGGCTCATAGGTGACTCAGTCTCGCCGCAACGAATCGGGAGCGAATCGTGATCATCAGCTCAGAATTCGCTGGATGCCCCGCGGCACCATGCGGCGCCCGAATGCACCCGTGACCCGGGTCTCGGTCTGCCCACCGGGTCGTTCGCAGCTTCGAGTCAGGCTCTATTCAGGCGGCCGTTCTTCTATCTCACGACCTCGCGTGAGGTGTTGTCGATTCGGCGGGTCCAACCGCGACCGTCGAGGTATTCGAGCAGGGGTATGACGACGCGTCGAGTGGTGCCCAGAGCCTGCCTGGCCGCACTCGTCGTGAACGGCTGGTCCAGTCCCGCAAGCAGTCGCATCGCCTGTGCGGGTGTCCGTGGTGACACAACCACACCATCGCCGAGGCGCAGGAGTCGTCCCGCAGACTCGGCGACAGCAAGCTCCCGCACTCCCAGACGAAGTTCTCGCAGGTCATCAGCCTCAGGTGCGGCAAAGGGGTTGGCCGCCAAGCGTCGTTCCACCTCGGCGACGCCCGCCTCGGCAGGGCCCAGATCCGCGGAATGTCCGGGCGGTCGGACCATGCCCTTGACCGTCTCCAGGCCTGCGCGAGAGACGATCGCGGCGACGAGTTCGCGATTGTGGTCACCGGGCAGCGGAGGGTCGAGGCGGCGCAGGTCTTCAGCCAGTGCCTTCTCGGGAACACCGGCCGCCAAGGGTTCTTCCGCCAGCTTCGCTTTCACGATGGTCGCGGCCGCTTCCACCCAGTTCTCGAGGGTCGGCCGGTGCACGAGCCATCCCCCGGTCTCATTCACCACTGCCTCAGGTAGGTCCTCGGGCACGCTCAGACCGAACCGGAGCAGCTGTGCACGTTCGACGGCTCCCCGGCGGGCCACCTCGGCGAGGATGTCTCCGGTCTCCGGACGACCTCCCAGCTCACGGGCTCGCCTGGTGCCGGCACCGCGGCGGCTGAGTTCGGGTGGGTCGACGTCGAGGACGACGACTCCGGCGTAGACGTTGCGGCTGCCGGGGCTGCGCAGGACGATCCGGTCCGTGACCTGCAATGGCAGCGGGCGTTCGAGCGTGAGGCGGGCGTGGTCGCCGTCGAAAGGTCGCAAGTGGACCGGGACCGCGGCGGTCCCGATGTGGAGCATGAGCCCGTGCACGCCCTCGTCGAGGGGCTGGCCCATGGTTCGGCGCACGTCGATGACCTCGACGATCGGCCACGCATCGTCGCTGATGAGAGCGTCGCCGCGGTGGATGTCGTCGGCGGCGACCTCGCGCAGATTCACGGCGACACGGGTGCTGGGGGCGACCACCTCGGCGGAGGAGTTCCGGCTCTGCAGGCCGCGGACGGCCGTCGCCTCGTCCGAGGTCTCCCCGACGAGGCGCAGACGGTCCCCGGTGCGCAGGGTTCCGGCTGTGAGCGTGCCGGTGACCACGGTGCCGGCGCCCTTGATGGTGAAGGCACGGTCGACCCACAGCCGCAGCCGGGCATCGGAATCGGGGGCAGGTGCCTCGGCGGTGACCTGGTCCAATGTTGCGATGAGCTCGTCGATGCCGTCCCCGTTGGTCGCCGAGACCGTGAGCACGGGAGCATCGGCCAGCGGCGTGCCTCGCAGTTCGGCTCTGACCTGGGATTTTGTCGCTGCGACCGAGTCCGGGGCGATGTCCGCGCGGGTGATGACGACGAGGCCGCGCGTGATGCCCAGCGCGGTGATCGCGTCGCGGTGGTCACTTGACTGGGCCTGCCACCCCTTATCTGCGGCGACGACGAGGCACACGATGGGGGCTGGGCCGACTCCTGCGAGCATGTTCGCGAGGAACTTCTCATGCCCGGGGACGTCGACAAAGGCCAGTTCACGGCCCGAAGGCAGGGTCGTCCAGGCGAAGCCGAGGTCGATCGTCAGACCCCGCTTCTTCTCTTCGGCCCAGCGGTCCGGTTCCATCCCGGTCAGGGCTCCCACCAGGGTGGACTTCCCGTGATCGACGTGGCCGGCGGTCGCGAGGACGTACATCGTGGTCATTGTTCTGAAGAGTCCTCGTCACCGTCGCCGAGGTGGTGCTTGAGACGATCGAGGAGCCTGCTGTCATCGCCCGGTTCGATATCGACGAGGTCGGCTCCTCGAATGCGGGCAATTGCGTCGACGATCCGCTGGTCCTCGACTTCGGGCACGCAGCGCAGGTCGATGAGGCATCGTCCCTGGTGAACCCGGGCGACAATGGCCGGGTCACCCTTGCGAAGTTCCGCGGCGAAGTACTCAGGCAGTTCGACGGCCCAACCAGGCAACGGCACACCAGGGGCTCCCCCGCCGCCGACGCGGCCGTCGTGCGCGACGACGACTCCGGAGGCAAGCTCTGCAAAGCGCTCGGTGCGTTCCTGAAGGCGATCGACGTCGATGTGCAGGGCTTCCTGGACGGGGTTCTCGGTGTTCGCGACCGTGGCCTCGATTGCCGCCAGCGTGAGCTTGTCGGTGCGCATGGCCCGGGCCAGGGGGTGTTTCGCGATGCGCTGCACTGCGTCGCTGCGGCCGAGGATGAGGCCGGCCTGCGGGCCGCCGAGGAGTTTGTCGCCGCTGACGATGACGACGTCGGCTCCGGCGGCGAGCGCACTGGCGATGTCGGGTTCGTCGGGCAGCGCCGGGACGGGCTCGAAGAGTCCGCTGCCCAGATCGGCGATGAGTGGGAGTCCGTGTTCGTCGGCGAGTTCACGCAGCTGCGCGATCTCGACGGAGGAGGTGAAGCCTTCGACCCGGAAATTGCTCGTGTGGACCTTGAGCAGGCTCGCCGTCTGGCCGGTGATGGCCTGGGCGTAGTCGTCGAGGTGGGTGCGGTTCGTCATGCCGACTTCCCGCAGCCGTGAGCCCGTCGTCGCCATGAGGTCGGGCAGGCGGAAGCCGGCACCGATCTCGATGAGTTCCCCGCGGCTGATGATGATCTCACTCGCCGGATTGTCAGCGAGCACGTTGTCACCGCGCAGCGCGGTGACGGCGAGCAGCAGCGCGGCGGCACCGTTGTTGACGACCAGGGCGTCCTCCGCGCGGGGGCAGGCGCGCAGCAGTGCCTGCTTTGCGCCGGTCCCACGCTTGCTGCGCTTCCCTGTCTGTAAGTCCATCTCCACGTCGACATAGCCGCTCGCCTCGGCCACGGCCTGTTTGGCTGCGGCAGACAGTGGGGCGCGGCCGAGGTTGGTGTGGACGATGATTCCGGTGGCGTTGAGCACCGGGGTCAGGGAGGAGGCCGAACGGGTGGTCACGTTGCGGATGACGGTGGGGGCCACCTCGGCGACGGGGATGTCACCGGCACGAGCGGCGCTCTGAGCTTCAGAGATAATCGCTTTGATTGTCGCCTGGCTCCGGCTCTCACCTGCGGCGATGACCTCGGGGAGGGCGAGGAGATGATCGGTGCGCGGGATGCTGCGCCGCGGATCCGTGTCGACCAAGACTGCGTTCTCCTTCACTGCGGTCGGGCCCTGCTGCGGACGCGAACTCCGAGGTATCAGGTGCCGCGACGGCGACGATGCTGGTGGCGGAGGCGGACGGGAATCGAACCCGCCAGACCGAGATACTCGGTCTCACCGGTTTTGAAGACCGGGGAGCCCACCAGGACTCGGACGCCTCCGTGAAGAATCCTACCGTGGAAGGTGGGGGTCCTACCTTCCACATCAGGAGTCGCCCACTCATTGCCGCTGTTGCGAGACTGAGGTCATCGAGACAGAGATGGTGCTTCATGACGTGATCTGAAGTGCCGCTTCCAGATCTTCTAGGAGGTCGGACGAGTCTTCGATTCCCACAGACAGGCGGATGGTGCCTGGCAGAATTCCGAGTTGCCGGCGCTGCCCTTCCGACACAGTCGAATGTGAGGTCTTACTTGGCAGGCATGCAAGCGATTCGACACTGCCCAAGCTTGAAGCTTCGTGAATGACGCTGAGATCGGCAACCAACCGTGCCGCGCGATCGTCGCCGCCGCTGACCCGGAACGTGACGATGGCTGCGCCCTTCAGTCCCAGCTCGTCAGCGAGATTCCTATCAGCATAGGAGCTGGTCGTGGGATGTGTAACGGCCTCTACTCCAGTTGCGGATTCGAGATGATCAGCGATGATCTCTGCGTTCAAACATGCTCGCTCGGTTCTGATGACCAGGGTCTTCAAACCACGGTCCAGCAGAGCGGCTCCCTGTGGAAGAAGAGTGCTTCCAAAGACCACCGACGACTGACGAACAGCATCGATCGTCTCCTTGTCCCCGGAGGCCACACCCGCGGTAACATCCGAGTGCCCGTTGAGGTATTTGGTTGCCGAATGCAGTACAACATCGAAGCCGCGTTCCAAGGGCTTGAGCATCGGCGGTGGGGTGAAGGTTGCGTCGACGACGGCTTTCGCTCCCACATCATGCGCGAGTGAGGCCAGCGCGGTGAGATTCGCCAGGCGCAGCATCGGATTCGACAGGGACTCGACGAAGAGGAGGGCAGGAGATTCGGCGAGTTCGCGTTTCCACCCGGCCAAGTCATCCACGGCTACAAAGCGGACTGTGCGCCCGAAGTCGGAAAACTGCTGACGCAGGAATTCCGATGTCTCTCCGTAGAGCTCTTCGGCAGCAACCAGGGTTCCCCCTGGCGGGACCAATGACAGCAATGTCGTGGTGATGGCAGCCATGCCCGAGGAGAACAGAACCGCATTCTCAGCCCCTTCGAGGGCAGCGATCTTCTCTTCGACTGAATCGACAGTCGGGTTTCGGTTTCGGCTGTAATACCAGGACCTCTCACCGCCGGTTTCCTGGATGTCACGATAGTCATCGTCATCAAGATCGAAATTCACCGATGTATAGATCGCATCCACGATCGGCCTTGGTCCGGAACCGGCGAAGCGCCGCCCCTGGGATACGGCAGTTGTCGACATTTCGAATTGTGGTCGGATCTGCTTCATTCTTCTTCCCTGCTGGAGTACGAAAATTCGCGAAAGGTGATTCAGCGATTTCTACGGACCAGTAGTGTGTCAAGGAGGGAAGTCACGGTCACCGCCATCGTCGGAAGTGATTGAACGACCGCCCACTGGGGACTCCGATCGTGTCCGATCCTACCGCGCCAGGTGAGGATCCTGTCGCCCGGATCTGCGCGTATGGGCAGTGCTAAGCTGATTTCGGAGACGCACCGAGGTCATCCGATGTCGAGGGAGACATCTATGCCGATCGGCTATATCATCACCATTGTCATCATCGGGGTATGCACATTCACTGCCCTGATCAGGGCCACACGGCTCGGAATTCTCGCTTTCTATGTCAGCGTGGTCATCAACGAAATCCCGCATCTGGCTGCACTCTTCCTCGTGCTGTCCACTGCGCTGGCCCTGGTCGAGGGAGACCTGCAGGGAACCGGCGGCACGATACTTCTCATCATCGCCGCGTTCGAGCTTGTGGGCCTGCTCGAACTGACCAGGCGGTCGATCCGCGCCCATGCGGTGGTCAACACGGTTGCGGCCGATCACGGGGCCACGATCGGCGGTGGTGGTGTTCGACTCTGGCTGCGGCCACTCGTCTTTCCCGTACCTCGCCGGCCCGGAAACGTCACACGAATCGGCGGTCTGTCCTACGGCGAGCATCCCAAACAACGTCTCGATGTCTATCGGCACAGGAACAGCGAGCGCACTGGCCCCGTTCTCGTCTATTTCCACGGTGGTGGCTATTCGTCGGGAACCAATCGGAACGAAGGACGGGTACTGCTGCACCGTCTGGCCGCCCAAGGATGGACGTGTATCAGCGCGAATTATCGCCTGCGCCCGGAAGCAGGATTCGACGACCACCTCGCCGACGCACGCTCGGTGCTCCAGTGGGCTCACAGCAACGCCGGCATCCACGGCGGAGACGTCTCGAAGATCGTCATGGCCGGCAGCTCTGCAGGTGCGCACATGACCGCGTTGACGGTGCTCACTCCCCCGAAGCCTCTTTCGCCTCCTCCTTACTCGACGTCGTGCTCAGAGTCAGCCGACGCCGAGGTGGTTCCCCCGATCGCTGCTGCCGTGTGCCTGTACCCGTGGATCGGCCGGTACTTCGGTCGGAGCGAGGACGAGAGCCAACCGTCGACGCCCCTGGCCCTCGACCCCTCGAATGCACCGCCCATGTTCATCGCCCATGTTCATCGCCCACGGCGATCACGATTCCTGGGTTCCGATCGAAGCGGCTCGAGAGTTCCACAAGCATGTGCGCGCAGGGTCATCGAACGCGACCTGGTATGTCGAACTGCCCGGTGCCCAGCATGCCTTCGACGCTCTGCATTCCTGGCGCAATGCCTCCATCGTCGAAGGGATCGTCGCGTTCCTGCGTCCCATCGGCGATCTCGCTGAACCGGCCGATTCATCACGATGAAAGGACACTTCATGTCGGACTTCACCTGGGATCCCGACACCTACCTCGACGTCATGGCAGAGGAGATCCCCGACTACCGGCGGCTGCAGGCCGAACTTGCCGCAGCCGTCGCCACGGCGGATCCGCGCACAATCCTCGACCTCGGCGTGGGCAGCGGGCTCACGGCTCATCGGGTCCTCGAGTCGCTGCCGGAAGCGCATATCCACGGCATCGACGAGAGCGAAGAGATGCTGACAGGTGCCGCGCAGGTTCTCGATCCCAATCGCAGCACGCTCAGCCACGGGCGGTTGCAGGATCCGCTGCCCAACGGTCCCTTCGACCTCGTCATGTCGACCCTTGCGGTGCATCACCTCGACGGAGAGGGGAAGGCCGATCTGTTCTCACGGATCGCACGGGTTCTCGTCGCCGGCGGCCGGTTCGTCCTCGCCGATCTCATCGTCCCAGCCGATCCGGCAGATGTGGTCACGCCAATCGACGGGGTCATTGATGTGCCGAGCTCGCTCGCTGACCAGCTGGAATGGCTGAGCGCGGCGGGATTCTCCACTCGAGTGACCTGGCAGCACCGAGACCTTGCGGTAGTAGCAGCAGACATGGTCGATTGACAGACGGTGCACCCTTCACACCCGCTTTCACTCTTCTGACCGAGTTCACTCAGGGTTTGCTCAGGTGTTGTCATGGTCGACTTAGGCTAGCCGGGTCTCCCCGCTGTCTTTCCAGAAAGACCCCATGTCTTCACGCATCCTGCCTTCGTCGAGTAATGCCGCGTTCACCAGGTCATTCGTTCTCGTTCTCGCAGTGATCGCTGCACTCCTCGCTCCGGGGACGATGGGGCCGGGCGGACTCCTGGCCACCTCGGTGCCGGCGAGCGCTGCCCCGCCCAGCGATGAGGATCTGGGCAAAGACGGGTCGGTCCTCCGCTCCTCCGAGACGAAGCGGGTCGCACCGGGCCTCGAGGTCACGGACTTCTCGCGTCTTGAGGACGGCGGCTGGAACAACGGAAACGTTCTCACCGCCGATCTCACCACGGACTCCCTGTCCCTCGACGTCCGCGACACCGGCACGGTCGCCGGCCACGCCACCACGAGCGAGATCATGAAGGGCGGCAAGAACGGTGCGAAGGCAGTCGCAGCGGTCAACGGCACGTTCTTCGATATCAATCACTCCTATGCCCCCATCTACACCTCGGTGAGCAGGAACGGAATGCGGATCGGCTCTCAGACTCCCAAACCGGCGTTCACCCTCGCCGACAAGAAGGCCGCCGTGACGATGCTCTCGGCGGCTGGCACACTGACCGCCGACGGGGAGGAGAAAGACCTCGGTGGGCTGAACAATCCGAACCTGTCGAGCGATGCGATCGGCGTCTACAACGAAGCCTGGGGTGACTACTCCCTCAACCGGCCGGTCGGCGGACCCGATGTGATGGCAGAGGAGATCGCACGGGTCACCGTCGTCGACGGCACCGTCACGAAGTCCTCCGGAATGATCGAGGAGGCCGGGGATCCGGACGTTCCCGAGAACGGTCAGGTCCTCCTCGGACGTGACTCCGGAGCGAAGACTCTGTCTGAGTTCGAGGTCGGCGACGAGGTGGAGATCGAGATCGGCCCCAGCGAGGACGTCGACCTGGGCATCGGGGGAAGCCACCAGGTCCTCAAGGACGGCGAAGTCCCCGATATGGGCAAGGACAGCTTGGTGACCACCGCGCATCCGCGCACAGCCGTAGGCATCAGCAAGGATGGATCCGAACTGTTCGTGACCACGATCGACGGCCGCAGCGAATCATCGGGCGGAATGAGCCTCGACGATATGGGCGAGTTCTTCTCCGACATCGGCGCTCACAACGCCATCAATCTCGATGGCGGCGGATCGACGACGATGCTGGCACGCGAAGCCGGAGCAGATGCGCCCGCGCTGCAGAATGACCCCTCCGATGGAGAGGAACGCTCGGTCGGCAATGCCCTCGTCTTCTACTCCGATGCGCCGGCACAGACCATCAACGACGCGCAGATCGAGCCCGACGTCGAGGGCGAGAGCTCGGTGTTCAAGGGACTCCACCGCAGTCTCACAGGCACGGCCCTGGGCGCGAACCTCGAACCGATCGCCGCTTCAGGTTCCTTCTCTGCCGAAGGTGGCGTCTCGCTCGCCGATGCGGATGAGGACACCGCTCGTGTGGCCGGCGACTCGACAGGGACCGGACGGGTCTCCTATCAAGTCGGCGGTCACACTGCGCGGCAGGAGCTGCGGGTGCTGGGTGAGGCCATCGGCCTGCAGCCGAGCACTCGCGCGATCAACCTCGAGAAGACGGGGGCGAGCGAGAAGGTGCGCGTCCAGGGCTTCGATTCTGAGGGCCGACGCGCGCTCATCGAGCCACGGGACATCGATATCGAGACTTCGGAGGGGCTCTCGACTGAGGACGACGGAACTGGCGGCTTCGTCGTCACTGCCGAAGGCGATTCGCCCACGGGTTCGATCGCACTCACCGTGGGTGAGGCCACGACGACCATCCCGGTGACGGTCGGCACGGAATCCACCGAAGTGCTCGACTTCTCCGACCTCTCCGCGTTCACTGACGCCTCGGACCGCGCGACAGGCTCCTTCACAGCAGGTGAGCCCACCGATGACGGCAAGCCGAGCATCGACCTCTCCTATGACTTCACCACCTCCTCGGCGACCAGAGGCTACTACCTCGTCCCGAAGGAACCGGTGCCGATCGAGGGCAACACTCTGGCCTTCGAGATGATGATCCGCGGCGATGGTTCCGGTGCCTGGCCCCGACTGCAGGTGAAGACCGCCGACGGGACGACGACGAACATCGACGGGGACCATCTCACCTTCGACGGCTGGCAGAAGGTGCGCTTCACCGTGCCCGCCGGCCTCTCACAGCCACTGAGCCTCGAGCGGATCCGCTTCATGGAGACTCGATCGGCCGAGAAGTACATGGGCGAGATCTCGATCGCCGACCTGCGCGCGGTCTCCACCCCTCAGACCGATGACCCGACGACGCAGGCAATCCACGATCCGGCCCTGCTGAGCACCGGCTCCGTCACGGGCCGACCCCAGCAGGTCGCTGTGATGAGCGATGCCCAGTTCGTCGCCACAGATCCCGACTCAGGATCGGTCGAGGGCGCGCGGCGGACCTTGCGTGAGATCCGCAGGGCCGACCCGGATCTTCTCGTCATCAACGGCGATTTCGTCGATGAGGCCTCACCTGCCGACTTCGAGCTCGCCGAGTCGATCATCGCCGACGAGTGGACCGAGGACATCCCCTACATCTACGTCCCCGGCAACCACGAGATCATGGGCGGCGAGATCGAGAACTTCGAATCCGCGTTCGGATCACCGACGACTGCCAGGACCGTCGGTCGCACGAAGGTGCTCACCTTGAATTCCTCGGCCGGGTCCCTGCACGGCAGCGACAGCGAGCAGCTTCGTGCACTTGAGGATGCCCTCGCCGAGGTGGATGAGAGTGATCATCTCACCGGCATCACCGTGTTCTTCCACCATCCTCCGCAGGATCCGCTGCCGTCGAAGACGAGCCAGCTCGGCGACCGTCGTGAGGCCGCGGAGTTGGAGAAGAAGCTCGGCGAATTCCGGGAGAGCAGCGGAAAGTCTGCCGCGGTGATCAACGGCCACGTCGGAGTCTTCCACGGGGCTGCAGTCGAAGGAGTCTCGTACCTCATCAACGGCAATTCAGGGAAGAATCCGGCGGGCACGCCTGCCACCGGCGGATTCACCGGATGGACGATGCTCGGCATCGACCCCGGAGTGGGTGAGGTCGGAGATAATCCGAGCACCGCCGACCGCGTGGGTTGGCTGGCCGCAGAGACGAGGCCGCAGGTGGACTCCATCTCCGTCGATGCACCGACATCGATGGTGACCGGACAGTCAGCCGATATCTCCGCCGAGTTCACCCAGGGTGAGCGCACAGTGCCCGTCGGCTGGCCGGCAACGGCACAGTGGGGCGGAGACGGTGTCGTCATCGATGCCGGCGCCGAGGCGGATATGCAGAAGGCGACAGGAGCGAAGGTGCACGCCGAGGCGGCTGGATCCTCGGCACCCGAGGCAGCCTCCGAGGTGATCCGGATCAATCCGGCCACTGGAGAGATCACCGCCGAGAACCCCGGCACCGCAGTCGTTGAGGTGACTGTCAACGGCAAGACCGCGAAGACCACGGTCGAGGTCGCCGGAGACGGACCGCCTACCGGTCCAGGCGATGACAAAGGTGATGAAGACGCCGAAGGGTCTGACAACGGAGCCGATGAGGACGGGGCTTCCGCAGGGTCAGAAGACGGCACATCTGCTGCGTCGGACGCGTCGGATGACGGCGGCGACGAGGCGAACGGTTCGGGCAGTGCGGACAGCTCGGACTCTGAAGTGTCTGCTGGCGGCTCGGATGACGGCAGCTCATCCGACGATGGCTCCGATCAATCCGGCAACAGGGACGGTTCGGCGAGTGATGGCTCCGCGGCGAGCGGCAACGCCGATCCAGGGTCGAATTCGGACGGTTCGGGCGACGGAGGCGGAGATCTGCCGAGAACCGGCGGACCGGTGCTGCTGACGGCCGCTGTGGGCGCTCTGCTGGTCATCGGCGGACTCGTCATTGCGAGGTTCGCCCGTGCCCGCCTCGGCGGTCGGTCGGGGAACCGCCACTGATGGATCGTCGGTGCTGCCTCGGCGATCAGGCAGCGCCCGATCATGGTCGAATGAGCACCTGTAGCACTGGTCTCACCTCGGTGTTAGTCTCGCGGTATGACTGCCACCCAGGAACGTCTGACCTCATTCGCCCACGGCGGAGGCTGTGCCTGCAAGATCCCGCCCGGCGAGCTCGAAGAGGCGGTCAAGGGCCTGACCGGCCAGCCCGGTGCCGATGTCCTCGTCGGCCTCGACGACGGGGATGATGCCTCTGCCGTCCGGGTCCGCGACGACCTCGCGGTGCTCTCGACAGCCGACTTCTTCACCCCTGTCGTCGACGATGCCTACGACTGGGGTCGGATAGCGGCGGCGAACGCCCTGTCCGATATCTACGCAATGGGCGGGACGCCGATCACGGCGATCAACCTCGTCGGCTGGCCGCGCGAGAAACTGCCGATGGAACTGCTCACCGAAGTTCTTCGCGGAGGCCTCGACGTCGCCGCCCAGGCGAAGTGCCCCGTCGCCGGTGGGCATTCGATCGACGATCCCGAACCGAAGTACGGCATGGCCGTGACCGGCATCGCCCGTCCCGATGAGCTGATGCGCAATGATTCCGCCGAGGTGGGCCTGCCGTTGACACTGACCAAACCGATCGGCGTCGGCATCCTCAACAACCGGCACAAGCAGACCGGCGAATACTTCGCCGAGGCCGTCGCGACGATGACCGCGCTCAACCGCGACGCTGCGCAGGCGGCAGTGGCTGCAGGTGTACGCGCGGCCACCGATGTCACCGGCTTCGGGTTGCTCGGCCACCTGTTCAAAATGTGCCGTGCATCAGGCGTCGGTGCGGTCATCGACGCGGCCGCGGTCCCCCGCCTCGGCGGAGTCGATCAGTCGATCGCCGACGGGTACGTCTCCGGCGGAACTCGTCGGAACCTCGACTGGGTGCGTCCCAGCCTCACCGCCGACGACTCAGTGAGCGAGGATGACCTGCTCCTCCTCGCCGATGCCCAGACCTCGGGCGGACTGCTGGTCGTCGGCGAGATCCCGGGACAGCCGATCATCGGTGAGATCGTCGTCGGCTCGGGTGTGCACGTGCGGTGAAGTTGGCACGTCACTTCGTCGTCGTGGTGGCGGTAGCAAGCAGTGCCGAGGGGTGGACCTCAGCGTGCAGAATCGGGCTTCGGCCTGAACCGTTCGTGAGCAGCTGTGAGTAGATCGACCAGCTCCCACCGGCCCACTTCCAGCGGCTGGTTGAGAACGATCCTCTCCCCCTGAATTTCACGCGTGAGGAATGAACGGCGCGTCGACCGCCTCCCTGATCCCGAAGCGAACGCAACATTGACAGCGGGGAAGGACGGGGATTCCGGGCGATTGCCGAAACTCGCTGTTGTCACGCTGTCGACTACCGACCACGTCGCATGGTGCACGGTCTCTTCCCCGCTCTGTCCGTCGCGAATGAGTTCGAGGCTCTCCGGTGTGAGCTCGAGACGGTAGTCCTGCTGATGACGTCTGACGATGAGCATCGGGGACACCAAACCGAAGAGGATCAAGAGCACGACTGCGCACAGTGCTACGAATCCGTCGGCGCCCAACACCAGAACGAGCAGTCCGAGCAGACCCAGCGCCACGCTGCCGATGAGACGTCCGGTGTATGCGCCGGAGGACGCGCGGCCGATGACAAGCCGACCGTTCTTCTCGATGGACTCCAGTCGTATCGCGACTCTCTCACCCTGCGAGGCCCCTGCGGGGAAAATCAGTGATGACTCGTCCGCGGACTGCCGATACCCCGGCGTCTCATCGCTGCCCGTCATGTCTTCCATAAGCGCCCCATGAGTCCAGACTACGACAGATGTGCGGGGCTTCACGCTGAAACAAGATCAATGACCTGGTCGACCGTGCGGGCGTGCACGTTCGTTCGTGCAGGGCCCCGCATCCACTCGGTCCGAACGACCGTCTAGGCGATTCGATCCACTCGTGTCATCCGTCCGCCGTCGGTGAGGAGCGGCAGATTCAGCGCGGCATGACGTCCTGATCCCGGAAGCGCCTGAATCCGCTCACGAAGAGCCAATAGAAGACTCCGGTCAAGAGCGCGCCGAGGAGAATCTCCCACCAGACAAATGGGTCGTGTCCCCAGCCGATCAGGTGCATGAGGATCCGGACGATGGGAACGAGTATGGTCACAACTGCGGCCTCTTTGAGACTGCGCCGGTCGGCGAGCAACTCCTTGACTGCAACCTTCATAGGTTCCACACGTTACTGCACGTGCATTATTGTGCAACATGTGTTGTCGGAAATTCCGAGCATCCCTCACCGTTGACGCCACAACGCACCACTGCGGCACGTGGTAGTGCTGCTCCCAGTGAGGAGTTCCACCCGCTGTCCGCGTCAGGGGGGGGTGCCGCTTACACCCCGGTCGTGATCGAATCGCCAGTAATTCCGCGGGCGCGACGTTCTTCGAGGCGAGCGCGCTGCGGTTCGACCACGTGGCGCGGATCCTTCGTGGATTCGATGCCGGCCTCGAGGACCCCGAATCGCGTGTACGCCGAGGCGGCTGCAAGTGCCGCACCGCTGACCGCTGAGACGGCACGTAGTGCGGCTCGAGTCTTCCAACCCGCACCCTTCCCCAGCTTCTTTGCGAACACCCTGGCCCCCACCTCGGCGGCGGCTGTTCCGATCGCACCGGCGATGAGCAGCTTCTCCGCCCGGTGGAGCTTGTGGCCGGGTTCGCCCTCTTCGAGAGGATCCACCTCGGCGGGGTGCATGCCCTTCTTCATCCGATCCATCGTGATCGCCTCTCCGGCGGCACCGACCAGAGCGAGCAGGCGTGCCGGTCCGGTCTCCCGCACGGGAGCCAGAGCCATCGCAGTGCCTCCGGCAGCCACTGCGGCCGAGGACACGAAGACGTAGGAGAGACCGTTGCGACCGGCGGCGTTCCAGGTGGGGACCGCGGTGTCGCCGAGGAGCGCTCCGGTGTACGCGGCCAGAGGAGTGGCGAAGAGTGCCGACTCGAGCGCGGCAGGAGTCTCGAAAGCATGGAGAATTCGACGCAGCGGCCCCAGCGGAAGCCGCAGACCGGTCAGCCGGTCGACTTCGATCGCGGCAAGTACTCCCGAGCCGACGCCGAATCCGGAGAGAATCCAGGTGCCCAGGCTCATGGGCGAGCTGACTTTGAACACGCGCATCATGTTGAGGAAGCGTTCGGGACGGCCGAGGTCAGCCACGAGTGCCGCTCCCCCGACACCGGTCGCGGTGATCGCCGTGAGCCTGGTGGCGATGCGCAGACCCGGGCGGTCGCTGAACTGGGCGCCGAGGCCCAAGAGGCTCGAGCCGCCGGCCAAGCCGCCGAGGAACAGGTAGAGCGCGATCTCGTCGCCCCATGGTGGAGCCTTGACGATGGCACGTCCGTAGTAAGAGGAGAATTCGACATCCTCGACCATCGGCATCTCACGGTTGCCGTCGGCCCCGCGGTTCTTCCAACCCTGACCACCGCCGCGGCCACCGGGGCGACCACCTCGGCGACGCTTCTTCCGTCCGCGATCAAGCTCAGGTGGACGGTAGGAATCGTATTCGGATGTGCTCAATGCCGGCTCCCGAGAAACGCGAGTCCGGCGGCAGCGACCATGCCGAGTGCGGCCATGCCCGCCTTGGCATACATCTGGGGCAGGTCCTTCGTCGGCACCCGCGGATCCGGCGGCAGACCATAGACCTCGGGCTCGTCGAGGATGAGGAAGACAGATCCGGTTCCGCCGACGCCGTCGTTCGGGTTGGCGCCGTAGAGTCGGGCCTCGGTCATGCCTTTCGCGTGGAGGTCGGCGACGCGGGCGTGGGCCTTGTCGACCATGTCGTCGTGGTCGCCGAACTTGATCGACTCGGTCGGGCAGGTCTGCGCACAGGCCGGAGTGTCACCTTCGACGAGGCGGTCGTAGCAGAGCGTGCACTTGTTGGCCGTGTTCTTGTTCGGCACGTCCATATCCGCGGCCTTGCGGTCATCGCGATCGGTGGGCGTATTGATCGTGCCGTCATCACGGCGTTCGATGACGCCGAAGGGGCAGCCGGCCACGCAGGTGCCGCAGCCGTTGCAGACATCGTTCTGCACGACGACCGTGTCGAATTCCGTGCGAAAGAGTGCACCCGTGGGGCACACGTCGAGGCAGCCGGCGTGGGTGCAGTGCTTGCACACGTCCGAGGACATCAGCCAGCGGAAGTCCGCTGTGTCCGGAGGCGTCGTGTCGAGTTTGGCGATGTCCTCCGGGTCGCTCGGGCTCAGGGCTCCGGGTGCCAGCAGGTCGATGCCCATCGGCGGTGTCGACGGCAGACCGCCACCCGAGGCGCCAGCCCCATTGGACCCGGACTCTGCGGCTCCGAGGGCTCCACCCAAAGGCTGTTCACCTGCGGACTCGTTCGAACGTGGTCGGATCGTCGGCATGCCGAGGTTGACGAGTTTGCGTCCGGATTCGCGGGCGGCTTCGATCCGCTCGGAATCCTGTTCGATGAAGGCGACGTGACGCCAGGTGTTGGCGCCGAGGCTGCCCGTGTTGTCGTAGGAGGAGCCGAGGAGTTCGAAGGTCCCGTCCTGCGGGTTGTTGTTCCATTCCTTGCAGGCGACCTCGCAGGCCTTGCAGCCGATGCAGATCGACGTATCGGTGAAGAACCCTTTGCGCTCGTGCGCGGAACCGTGCCAGTGCCCGTCAGCAACAGCGTCATCCTCGACAGTCGTCGACATCAGTCCTCCTCCTCGTTTCCTCTATTGTCCACCGTATCGTCGCCGGTGGGCTCGCCCTCAGGAGAAGGCGCACCCTCGCCGAGGTTGCCCTTCTGAACGCTGTCAGCATCCTCGCCGATGTAGCCACGATCCGGATCCCCGTCGGTCGGGTCCCCGTCGTCCGCGCGGTTCGCGCCCACGGTCTCGGTCCTGTTCTCGTCGATGGAATCGGCGGGTCGAAGATCGACACGACCAGTACGGTCGTCGGCACTGTCAACGACGCTGGAAGCGCCATCGTGTGCCGAACCACCGCTCGCCTCGGCGTCGTCCGATTCCCCACTGTCGGTCGCTTCGCCTCCGAAGGTGCGCCCGGGGGTGACACCAACTGCGGAGTCGCCGCCACGATGCGGATGTCCGCCCTTGCTGGCTGCAGAATCCGCCGCCTGCGAAGCGTCCACAACATCCTCGGAGACCGTGACGAGCTGGTTGCCAGATTCGGGACTCAGTCCCGCCTCGCGCTGATACTTCTCGACGAAGTCGACGAGTTCGGGACCGCGCGGACGCCTGCCCGGCATGATCGTTCCGGCCACGTACTTGCTGTTCTGGATGAACACGTTGGGATCCATCGTGACACCCAGCAGATCGTTCGCGGAGTCGCCTTCGACGGTGGCGTCCCCGCCGACGCCCCAGTGATAGGGCAGGCCGATCTGGTGGATGATCTTCCCGCCGATCGTCAGCGGCGTCATCCTCTTCGTCACGAGCACGCGGGCCTCGATGGCTGCGCGCGGGGAGACCAGAGTCGCCCAACCGTAGGGCTCCAGGCCCACCTCGGCGGCGAGCTCCGGTGAGATCTCGCAGAACATCTCGGGCTGCAGTTCGGACAGGTAGGGCAGCCATCGGGACATGCCACCGGCGGTGTGGTGCTCGGTCAGACGGTAGGTGGTGAACACGTAGGGGTAGACCTCGGAACCGGGATTGCCGGCACCGGGCGCGGACAGGTTGTCCTCACGGCGCATGACCAGTCGCGTCGGTGAGCTCTGCTGATCGTAGAGCGGGTTGGCAACCGTCGATTCCTGCGGTTCGTAGTGTGTGGGCATCGGTCCGTCGACCATGCCGCTGGGCGCGAACAGCCAGCCCTTGCCATCGGCCTGCATGATGAACGGGTCGTCCCCGTCAAGGTTGGCAGGACCGCCGTAGGCCTGATCCGATCGGGTCGAGGGCGCTCGGTCGATCGGGAAGTCGGGCACATCCTTGCCCGTCCACTTGCCGGTCTCCTCATCCCACCAGACGAACTTCTTCCGCTCTGACCACGGTGTGCCATCCGGAGCTGCCGAGGCGCGGTTGTAGAGGATCCGGCGATTCGCCGGCCACGCCCAGGCCCATTCGGCGGCAGTCTCGTCCTGCTCCGTCCTGGGTTTGCGCCGGGCGGCCATGTTCTGCCCGCCGGCGTAGATGCCCGCGTAGATCCAACAGCCTCCGGCGGTGGTGCCGTCGTCGGTCATCTGGTTGAAGTTGTCGAGCGGCTGCCCGTCCTTCTCTCCGCCGACGTAGTAGCCGTTGATCTCGGCCAGCACCGATTCGGGATCGACCTCGCCCTCCTCGTCGACCGGGTAGTCCCAGGTCATGTCGAGGAGCGGACGGTCGCGGGGATCGGTCGAGTCCTTCAACTTCTCGCGCACTCGCTGACCGAGTTCGAAGAAGAAGTCGAGTTCGCTCTGTGCGTCGCCGGGCGGGTTGACGGCCTTGTGCCGCCACTGCACGAGGCGCTGCGTCTGCGTGAAGGTGCCGGCCTTCTCCGTGTGGTTGGCGGCGGGCATGAAGAACATCTCGGTCTCGATGTCCTCGGTCTTGAGCTCGCCGGTGGCGATCTCGGGACCGTCCTTCCACCAGGTGGCGGACTCAATGAGCCGGAAGTCGCGGACGACCATCCACTTCAGGTGGCTCATGGCCATTCGCTGCATCCGGCCGTTGGCTGAGCCCACGGCCGGGTTCTGGCCCAGCAGGAAGTACCCGTCGACGCCGTCATTGAGCATTCGCACCTGCGTCTGATAGGTGCCGTGGGCGCCATTGATCTTCGGCAGATAGTCGTAGGCGAAGTTGTTCTCCGGCGTCGCCGCATCGCCCCACCAGGCCTTGAGCAGGTTGGTGGCGTAGCTGCGTCCATTCGCCCAGAAACCTTTGTGGGTCTCCGGGGTGCCGACGGCTTTGACGTAGTCATCGAAGGTCTCGTGAACTCCGGCGCTGGGCATCGGCAGGTAGCCGGGCAGCAGGTTGAACAGGGTCGGGATGTCCGTCGAACCCTGGATCGTGGCGTGCCCGCGCAGTGCCATGATGCCGCCACCGGGACGTCCCATGTTGCCCAGCAGGAGCTGGAGGATCGAGGCGGTGCGGATGAACTGGGCACCCAGGGAGTGCTGGGTCCAACCCACCGCGTAGGCGAAGCAGGTGGTGCGTTCGCGTCCGGAGTTCTGGGTCACGGATTCGAGCAGGTATTCGAAGTCGGCGGGCTTGATGCCGCAGTTCTCGGCCACCATCTCCGGAGTGTAGCGAGCGTAGTGACGCTTGAGGATCTGAAACACGCTGCGCGGGTCGCTCAGGCTCTCATCCCTGACCGCACGACCTTCCTCATCGGTCTGGTAGGACCAGGTCGAGTTGTCGTAGGAGTTCGTCTCCGGGTCGAAGCCGGAGAAGAGACCGCCCAGGTCCTCGGGATCCTGATAGTTCTCACTGATGAGGTTCGTCGCGTTCGTGTAGGCGCGGACGTACTCGTCGAAGTGCAGACCGTCGCTTAAGACACGGTTGATGAGCGCACCGAGTAGGACGATGTCGGACCCGGCCCGGATCGGGACATGCTTATCGGCAACCGCTGTGGTGCGCGTGAAACGAGGATCGACGTGGATGACGCGGGCACCCCGGGCCTTGGCCTCGGTCACCCACTGGAAGCCCACTGGGTGGCACTCGGCCATATTGGATCCCTGGATGATGATGCAGTCCGCATTCGCCATATCCTGGACGGGTTGTGTGGCGCCGCCTCGCCCAAACGAGGTTCCCAAACTGGGAACCGTGGCGGAGTGTCAAATACGCGCCTGGTTCTCGATCTGTATGGCGCCCGCGGCGGTGTAGAGCTTCTTCGCGAGGTAGTTCTCCTCGTTGTCGATGGTCGCCCCGCCGAGGCTGGCGATCCCCATCGTGCGACGCAGCGGGTGGCCCTTGTCGTCGAAGTCCTCCCAATGCTTGCGGCGGGCTTCGATGAAGCGGTCGGCGACCATGTCGATCGCGGTGGGCAGATCGAGTTTCTGCCAGTCTTTGGCTCGTGGCGCTCGGTAGAGGACGTCGGTGATGCGCCCATTGGCGTTGACGAGCTGTTCGCTGGCCGCGCCCTTGGGGCAGAGACGTCCGCGTGAGATCGGTGAGTCCGGGTCGCCTTCGATCTGGATGACCTTGTCATCCTTGACGAAGACCTTCTGACCACAGCCGACGGCGCAGTACGGGCAGACCGACTGCACGACCTTGTCTGCTGTGGCGGTGCGTGAGGTGGTGTCGCGGGTTTTCTGGGACACCACTGATTCGCCGCGCCCCGACGCATCGGAGGATCGCAGCTGCCGGATCACCGGCCACTCGAGAGGACTGAACCGAGCCATGGCTCAATCCTAGCCCTTCCAAGCGGTCGGTGGTGACCAATTCGATCACGATCATCCGTCAGCGTTTCACGAGGTGAGATGTGGTGATCTCACTCGCCGAGGTGGCTCCTCAGTCGGTGACCATGTGCGCCAGGAGCACGCTGTCGTCGATTTCGGATGGCTTCCCGTCCGGGCCTTCGACCTCGCGGGTGCGAAGCTCACCCAGTTCGATCTCCCAGCGAGCCGGGCTGCCGCCGATGAGCAGGGCGAAGTCTCCGTTCGGGGTGACCGGCTCATGATGATGGCCGAGCCCGTGGCCCAGTTCGTCATCATGGTTCTCGGCCCAGTCCGGCATCTCCGCATGGGAGATGAGAAGCATTCTGCCTCCCGGAGCGACGTACTCAGCCAAGCGGCCGACGAGTTCTTCCCGGGTGTCAGGCAACCGGGTGTGGAGGAAACAGCCGAGGACGAGGTCGAAGCCGCCTCGGCGAGGTTCGGGGTCACTCCACGTGGTGATGTCGGCGACTTCGAGCTTCACGCTCACGCCCTTTGCTTCGGCCGTCTCACCGGCACGGTCGATTGCGGTCTGGGACAGGTCGATTCCGGTCGCGTCCCAGCCCTGTTCGGCCAGCCAGGTGACGTCGGCGCCCTCACCGCAGCCGACGTCGAGGACGCGGTCGGGGGTGAGGCCGGTGGCAACGGCGACGAGTGACTCGTTGGGGTTGCCCGACCAGATTGCCTCGCCGGTTCCGGCGTAGCGCTCCTCCCACGCAGCGACTGTGTCAGGGACTCCCTCGTTCGAGGCAGACTCCTGGGAAACGGCCTGCTGGGGTTCGGTCACTGTGCCGATCCTGGTCCAGAGGCCTGCTGCCCGGCTTCGGGAGCTGACTGGCTTGCGTCTTCGGGAATAGCCGAGGGATCTGCCTGGTCGACTCCGGCTTCCTGCTTGGCCAGTTCCGCGCGGACCTCGTCCATGTCGAGGTCCTTGACTGCGGTGATGACCTGCTCGAGCTGAGGTGCGGCGAGAGCGCCGGGCTGAGCGAAGACGACGATGCCCTCACGGAAGGCCACGAGGGTCGGTATCGAGGAGATCGCAAAGAGACCTGCGAGCTCCTGCTGTGCCTCGGTGTCGACCTTGCCGAAGACCACGTCCGAGTTCTGTTCGGAGGCCTCTTCGTACACAGGGGCGAACTGCTTGCAGGGGCCGCACCAGTCGGCCCAGAAGTCGAGAAGGAGGATCGAGCTGTCGGTGATGGTTGACTCGAAGTTGTCTTTGGTGATTTCGATCGTAGACATTCGGGCAGTCTAAACGCCGACTATGAATACTGTCTGGACACTTTCGCAGTCTGGACTGCTGTCCGGACAGCGACTCGTCCTCTCTGGTCAGCGTCGATTGTCTGCAGTTCGGCCGATCTTCTGCAGTTCAGTCGATCATCTGCGGCTCAGTCGACGAGGTCGCCGATCGGCTCATCTGCGGTGATTGCGGAGAAGACGGCGTCAGCTGCCGGAGCCTTGACGACTCGGTTCTGATTGTCGGGCGCCGGCTGCCACGGCATGATCGCGAAGCTGATCGACTCCTTGGGAACCGATGACACTGTCGACGCCAGTGATCCAAGTGCCGAGACCGAATCGAGGTCATCATCGACGCGCAGAGACGAGGTGACCGCGTCAAGAAAGTTGTACAGCCGGTCGGGCCGCGACAGGGTGTGAGAGCTCTTGGCTCTGTCGATGATTGAGTCCATGACCATCTGCTGGTTGCCCATGCGCGAGATGTCGCTGCCGTCGCCGACGGCGTGACGGGTCCGCGCGAGCGCCAGGGCATCGGTGCCGCCCAGTGTCTGCTCTCCGGCTGGGAGATCGAGATTCGCCTTATCGTCGTACAGGGGTTCGTCGAGGTCGACGACGATTCCGTCCAATGCGTCGATGATGGTGGCGAAGCCGTCGAAATTGACTTCGATGAAGTGATCGAGGCGGACTCCCGTGAGCTCTTCGGCCGCGGAAACCGAGCACGCCGGGCCCTGGTTGAGCGCCGAATTGATCATGGCGCGCCGAGGTTCCGACGCCCCCGAGCCGGTGTCCTGACATGCAGGCAAGTCCATCATCGTGTCGCGGGGAATCTGAATGGCGTCGATGCGCGAGGAGTCATCGGAGATGTGGGCCAGGATCATCGCGTCGCTGCGGGCACCCTCGCCGGCGCCGTAGTCATCGGCATCCAGCTCCCTGGTGTCTGAGCCGAGGATGAGAACGTTGAGTTCGTCTGTGATCTTCTCTGGCACCTCGCCGCCTCCCGCCCGCAGCGGCGAGGAGGTGATGTTCGACTTCAAGCCGTGCACAAGGGTGACGACCGTGACCGGTACCGCGATGACGAGGACCGCGAGAATAGCGACCATCGTGCGGCGGCGACGGTATTTCATGGCCAGGCGGCGCTGGCGGCGTGGGCCGATCTCGGAGGAAGGGCCGGTTTCGCGGTGCTGCATAGAAAGTCAATTCGAAGTGGACGACGGATTGCATACAATTCTAAATATAATTTCTCCGAACTTTCTGGCACCGATGCCCGAAACACTCTGTTAGAGTTAAATTGTTCCCGTACGAAACAGTGCGGAGCACATGGTGTCGCGAGCGTAGGTAGATTCGCTTGGCATCGTGCAGTTGCCAGTTGGCGCGTGTCTACCGTCCGCGCCTCATAAGATTTTTCTATACTTTCAGTCCAGCCGTTCTTCGGCTTCCATCCCGCACCTTCGAGTGCATTACCGATACCGAGCTTTCCCGCTTTCGCCTGAGACAAGGATTCTTCACATCAGCACGAATTCCGGAACGTCGGTTTCACCACAGATTTCGTCGGACCTGCGTTCAATGCGCAGACCATCCAACGAGAAATCACACACTCAGACGATCAGCTTGTCGACTCTGTCGATCAGATCAGGTCTCTGAGAGTGTGAACAGCCGGGCCCGCAAAAGGGTCCGACCATCCAGATCGCTTCGGCGATCACCAGTTTAAAATAAGGATACAAAGATTATGGCTACAGGTACCGTGAAATGGTTCAACTCGGAAAAAGGTTTCGGATTCATCCAGCCTGACGATGGTTCAGCAGACGTCTTCACTCACTTCTCCGCGATCGAATCGACCGGCTACCGTGAGCTCACCGAAGGTCAGAACGTTGAGTTCGACTCGGAAATGGGTTCCAAGGGCCTCCAGGCCACCAGCGTTCGTCCCCTCTGAGAAAACCCGTAACTCTCCGGTCCCGGCCTGAGCGCTGCTGATTCGTCAGCAACGATCACCTCGCGGGAGCGAAGTTACCCTCAGTTTTACCAAAAGCGTGTGTTCGCGTTTGGAGCTTGTGTTCTCACTTGCTCCGAGCACGACCACACGCTTTTCGGCGTCTGCAGGGCAAAAGTGCTGCGGCCTTCAGATGCGCACCAGCTGTTTTCCCAGATTTGCGCCGGTGAACAGCCCATCGAGAGCACCCGGTGCCGTCTCCAGCCCGTCAGCAATCGATTCGGCGATGACGAGTTCGCCGCGGCCGAGCAATCCAGACAAGTGAGTCACGGCTTCTGGGAATCGTTCGAGGTAGTCGAGGAACACGAAGCCCTCCATGGTCGCCCGGCGCAGGCCCAGCTGCATGTAGTTGCGGATCCCGGTGTTCGGCAGGTTTCCGTCATATCCCGTGGCTATCGCTCCGCAGAGGACGATTCGCCCGTGATTCGCGAGGTTGTCGATGGCCGCTTCGAGCAGCTCGCCGCCGACGTTGTCGAAGTAGACATCGATACCTTCCGGGGCCAGAGTCTCCAACGCCGAGGGGACATCCTCCGAACGGTAGTCGATACAGGCATCCAATCCGGCTGACTCACGCACCCATTCGCACTTCTCCTGCCCTCCGGCGATCCCGATCGTACGGCACCCGAGGGACCGAGCCATCTGGGCGGCGATGGAACCTGTGGCACCGCCCGCGCCCGACACCAGGACGGTGTCTCCTGGCGATGGCCTGCCGATCTCCGTCAGTCCGAAGTACGCCGTCAGACCATTGGTGCCGAAGAGGCTGAGCATGTGGCGGGACTCGATTCCGTCGGGAACGACGTTGACGCCGAAGAGTCCAGAGGCGGAGGCGCTCATGTATTCCTGCCACCCCAATTCGCCGTATACCTTTGCGCCCACGGGGAGGAACTCAGCGTCCGACTCGATGACGGTGCCGACCCCTGCGCCCCTCATCACCTCGCCGAGGCCGACGGGTGAACGATAATTGGTTCCGGAGTTGAGCCAGCCGCGCTGTGTCGGATCAATGCTCAACCACTCGACGTGCACTCGCGCCTCGCCCGGCTGCAGCGGGGTCAGCCGCTCCTCCTGGAGCTCGAAACACGATGCCACCGACCGGGCCTGCGGCCGTGCTGTGAGGATCCAGCGACGGTTCCGAGTCGGAGCGCCGGCTGACATCAGTTCTCTGCCGAAACTGGTCGCCCCGCAAATGACGGAGCCAGGCGTCCCAGCAATTCGGTCAGCTGTTCCTGTTCTGCGGAATCGAAGACGTCGCCCAGCAGGGTGGTGGCCTTCTCCTCGGCGACCTTGACGGCATTCTGATAGAGCTCGGCGCCGACGTCAGTGACGCAGACAAGTGAGATCCTCGCATCGTGCGGGTCAGAGTCCCGCGACAGGTATCCGAGCTTTTCAAGCGGTGCGACCAGGCGGGCGATCCCCGACGGGGTGATTCCCAAGCGCTCAGCCAATTCGACACGGCGCAGTCGTCGACCCGGGGCGGCGCATAGGCTCTGCAGCACGCTCAGGTCGTTGAGCGTCAGGCCCTGGACCTCCAGTTTCCTACGGATTTCGGTGTCCGCTCGGACGAGTCGCATGCACAGCTCCAGCATGAAGCACAACCTTTCATTGTTAACTCATTGAGTACTCAACGATATATCATGCAGATGGCAGTTCAAAAATTGTCATGCCCGAACACTGAATGATGGACCTCTTGCGGGCAATGAGCTGAGGTTCGCCGAGCCATTGTCGACAGCTCGCTTGGCAACTACGGTTTCAATTATGGAATCACAGTCGTACTACCAAAACGAGCACAATACCCAAGCTCAACAGCCGCCACCTGCACCGCGGGCGCTTCGCTGGCTGGTGGTCGGAGTCATCGCCAGCATCATCCTGCTCATCGCCCTGCCCATTGTCATGATGGTCGACCAAGCTGGCCTCAGAGCTGCCATCGAGGAAGACACCGGAGGCAACCTGGATCCCGAGTGGAAGGACTGGGTCCTCGTCGCGAGCATCGTCTACGCAGTGGTGCTCCACCTCATCGACGTCGCCCTGCTGCTCTGGCTAGTTCCCAAAGTCCTGCGCGGGCGCAATTGGGCTCGCATCACGTTGACGGTCTATCTGATAGTCGCCACCTATTTCAGCCTCTACTCGGCCACTCAGGGAGCAATGTTCCTGTGGGCCGTGATCCCCACGGATATTCTCCACGTCCTCATGATCGGCCTGCTCTGGATACCTTCCTCCGTGCGCCGGTACTTCGGGCCTCAGCGATCTATGACTCACCAGCTGTGACGCCGCCGACTCACATCCATGCATGCCGCCCTTCCGGTTGCTACGGTGATACAGCTGTCCTGCCACCGGAAAGGATCTCTTGTGCCCAAGCTCATCGATCATGAGAGTCGGCGCGAGGAGATCGCCGCAGCAGCATGGCGGGTCATCGCTCGAGACGGCGTCGCCGGAGCATCTGTGCGCACAGTGGCCGCAGAAGCCGGGCTGTCCGTCGGTTCGCTCCGGCACGTCTTCGCAAGCCAGTCCCAGCTCCTCGCGTTCGCCATGAAACTGGTCATCGACCGCGCCGGCGAGCGCGTACGGAGACTTCCGCAGGCACCGAGTCCGCTGGAGTCGGCCGAGGCCATCGCGGGAGAGCTGCTTCCTCTGGACGAGGATCGACGCCTAGAGATGGAGGTCTACCTCGCCCTCTTTTCCGCGTCGGGTGCCGATCCGAACCTGCAGGAGATGAAGCAGGACGCTTGGAAGCGGGTGCGCACGACCTGCCGCATCATCATCGGCCAAGTGGTAGGCGCGGAGGCCAAGGACCGCACCGAGCGTATCGAGACCGAGGTGACTCTGCTTCACGCCGTCATCAACGGTCTGGCGTCTCATCTGGTGTGGCAGCCCACAGAACTGAGACCACACGATGCTCGGCGAGCCCTCGTCGAGCATCTTCAGCAGATGCAGGCACGGTTGTCCGAGAGTAGCGTTGGAACTCCTGAGGTCCCCACACAGAACAGGTGATTCCACGATGTCTCAGCCGACCGACCTGCACCCCACCACCGTCGTCTTCGACCTGGGCAACGTGCTCATAGGCTGGGATCAGACTGCCCCTCTTGCCGATCAGCTGACCCGCGACGAGTGGAATGCTTTTGCTGCCGAGGCGGACTTCGGCATGCTGAATACGCTGGCCGATCGCGGTGTGCCGATCACAGAGGTGATTGCACGGGCGACCGAATCAGATCCACGTCATGGTGAGATCGTCGCCGCCTACTACGACCGCTTCGATCAGTCTCTGACCGGTCCGATTCAGGGAATGGCCGAGGTCGTCACCGACCTCAAGGCCTCGGAAATCAGGTTGCTGGGTCTCTCGAACTGGTCGGCCGAGACCTTCCACCATGCGCCGAAGGTCGCACCGGCGATCAACGAGCTCGAAGATATCGTGGTGTCGGGACGGGAGAAACTAGTCAAACCCGACCCTGAGATCTTCCGCCTCCTGAGCCGACGCTTCGATCTTGTTCCCGAGCAGACCGTCTTCGTCGATGACCTGCCGGCGAACATCGATGCCGCAAACCAGCTCGGGTTCGTCGGCCTGCTGTTCACCGGTGCCCAGCAGCTCCGCAACGACCTGCACACTCTTGGGCTCCTCTCCTCCCCTGCTAACGTGGAAAACTGAGAACGGGCCACCCCCGCCCCGCACTCTTTGACGAGGAGAAGTGATGACGAATACCGGTTTCCTGGACACCATCGACTCCCAGCTGGATTGGCAGCGCGACCTCTACAAAGACTTCCACCGAGAGCCCGAACTCGGTCTCGAGGAGCATAAGACTTCTGAACGAATCGAATCCGAGCTCAAGGACATGGGACTCAGCGCTAAGCGCATCTCGGCCACCGGTCTTGTCGCCGTCATTGAGAACGGCAAGGGACCGACTGTACTGGCGCGAGCCGACATCGATGCCCTCCCCGTTTCTGAGGACACCGGTCTCGACTACTCCTCCACGATCGACGGTGTCATGCACGCCTGCGGTCACGATATGCACATCACGTCCCTGCTAGGCGCAGTCCGACTGCTGAATGAGAACCTCAACGCCTGGTCAGGAACGTACATCGCCCTGTTCCAGCCCTCGGAAGAGAATGCGGCCGGCGCCAAAGCGATGATCGACGACGGGTTGACATCGAAGATCCCCAAGCCCGACATCGCCTACGCTCAGCACGTCATGCCGATGCCCACCGGAACGGTCAACACCAAGGCTGGGCCTGTGCTCTCCGCCGGTGACTCTGTGAAGATCACCGTGCACGGACGCGGTGCCCACGGGTCCATGCCCCATCTGTCTGTGGACCCTGTGGTCCTTGCCGCCACCATCGTTCTTCGCCTGCAGACCATCGTGTCTCGGGAGACCGATCCCGGTGAGTTCGCGGTGGTCACGATCGGTGCGTCGAACTCGGGATCGAAGTCCAACATCATTCCCGATCGGGCCGAACTTCTGCTCAACCTGCGCACCTACGACATGGCGGTTCGTGATCGGATCATCGCCTCGATCGAGCGCATCGTCAAGGGCGAATGCGAAGCAGCCGGCTCTCCGAAGGAACCGAGCTTCGAGTACTACGATCAATTCCCCCTCACCGACAATGATGAGGGCGCCAACGACGCGGTCACCAAGGCGTTTGAGGACTACTTCGACGACGGAGTGGTTCTGCCAGCGACTCCCGCCACCGCCTCAGAGGACTTCAGCGAGATCCCCGACGCCTTCGAGATTCCCTACGCCTACTGGATGATCGGCTGCGCCGATGCCGATGTGTACAAGAAGGCCGCCGAGGCGGGGACCGTGAACTCGGACATCCCGGCCAATCATTCGCCCCAGTTCGCCCCGGTCATCGACCCGACGCTTGAAATCGCCACCAAGGCTCAGGTGATTGCGGCTCTGTCGCAGTTGGGCAGCTGAGGCAACTCCCGGCAACCGCCCGGGCCTCAGTCGTTGACCGAGCGCACCACACGTGCCGGCGACCCGACCACGACGGTTCCTGCACGCACGTCCTTGGTCACCACCGAGGCCGCCGCAACCACGGCGTTGTCGCCGATAGTCACGCCGGGCAGCACGGTCACATTCGCACCGATCCACACGTTGCGGCCGATGATGATGTGGCCAGGATGCATGTCTGAGCGACGGTCCGGGGAGATGTCGTGGTTGAGGGTTGCCAGCACGACATTGTGGCCGATGAGGCTGTCGTCTCCGATCCTGATGCCGCCCTGGTCCTGGAAGCTGCATCCGGAGTTGATGAAGACCCGTCGGCCCAGTGTCGTGTTCTTCCCGAAGTCGGTGTGGAAGGGCGGGAACAACGTGACGGTCTTGTCCACCGGCTTGCCGATCAGCGAAGCCAGCAGCTGCCGGACCTCGTCGGGTTCGTGATATGAACCGTTGAGCTCGGCGGTGATGCGCAGTGCTTCCTGGCTGCTGCGATGCATGACCTCGTGGAGGGGCGAGTCGCCGGCGATTGTTTGACCGTTGTTGAGTGCCTTGACCAGATCCTTGAGTTCCATACTGGCTATCCTTTCGCGTTTCTCACTTTTCTGCACTCTTGCTCGGAAACGCGCTCATTGTCGGGACCGGATCTTGTCCCGACGCTCCATCAGGACGACCCTGTCGTCCCGAGGTCCGCGAACTCGTCCTTCATCGACGTCAGCGTCCTGTTGATGTTCAATCGCTGGAAGTCGGAGAAGGATCTGCCTCCGGTGAGCACCCTGTCCACGATCTCCGCGACCCAGTCCGGCCACGTCGTGCGGTCATCGCTCCACGTTTCAGTGACCCGTGTGCGATCGCCGAGGTCCTCGAATTCGTAGCTCCAGGTGGCGATGCCGCCGCTGATCTTCGGTGCACTCGCACCGATCTTGCGGACTTCGAAGGCGAATCGGCGGCCCGGCTCTGAGGCTGTGACGACGCATTCGGTGACCCACCGTGCCCTATTGCGTCGGTTGCTGCCTTCGAAGATCTCGCCCACCTGCAATGGTCTGGATTCGGCAGGCGTGTGCGCGCCGGTGTTCTCGGGACTCCAGCGTGGCATCTGCGTCGGATCCGCCACCTGTTCCCAGAGGGTGAGTGCGTCGACGTCAATGATCATGCTGTCACTGACCTGCATTGTGCGCTTCATTCGCTTCCCTTCCTCGCTCACATCCACCCTAGCGGCGCGGACGCGGAGTACCCTGAAGCCTATGCCACCGAACGCGACGCCGCGCCTGAGATTCCGTGAGATGTCACCGGACGATCTCGACGAAATGGCGGACCTCCTCGGCGATCCACAGGTCATGGAGTACTACCCACATCCCAAGGACCGTGAAGAAGCGGCCCGGTGGATCAACTGGAATCAGCGTAGCTATGCCGCGGACGGACTCGGACTCTGGGTCATCGAAACCCACGACGGCGAATTCATCGGAGACTGCGGTCTGACCTGGCAGACGGTCAACGAGTCTCCTGCCTTGGAGATCGGTTTCCATGTAAAGGCTTCTGCCCAGAATCTCGGATTTGCCACCGAGGCGGCCGCCTCTTGCCGTGATTTCGCCAGTTCACATGTGCTGGCGTCCCGGTTAGTCGCGATCATCCACCACAACAATCGGCACTCGCAGCGCGTAGCGGCGAAGATCGGCATGCACCGTGATCGCACGCTCACGCATTCGTCGCCGATCCATCTCGTCTACGCGAGGGACCTCTGAACTTGAGAGACTCTCCGTCGATGTGGCCGTGCACCTGCCGCGATAGCCTGGATCTATGAGCGTGAAGGTCACCCGGGACGAGGTCATTGCGTTTCGCCTTGAGGCGCAGAACCTGAATCGACGCCTGGATGAGCGGTTGTTGGTCGCTGCCACCGGAGTCTGCGGGACTCAGAACAGTCCGCCCGGATCGGCTCTGATCGCGCTCAACGCCCGCGTCTCCGATGTCACCCGGGAAGCGGTCGACACTGCGATCTCCGAGGACAAGAGCCTGTTGCAGAGCTGGTCCATGCGCGGCGCACCCTTCTTCTTTCCGGCAAGCGACCTTCCCGTTTTCACCACTGGAGTCCTCCCGCCCACGGAGGATGGACGCCGCCACTTGATCCTCGGAGTCGAGGCTTCGCTCGAGAAGCTGGAGATGTCCCTCGCCGAGGTTGTCGACCGGACCCGTGACACGATCGGATCCGTGTTGTCCGGTCGCAGACTCACGGTCAACGACCTGGGAGCCGAGATTGCCGAGCAGATCGCTCACGAATTGCCGAAGAAGAAGCGCGCCGACTGGGAGCGTGAGGGACCGTATGCCAAGGGTCAGCCTCTGGGAGACGGTGTCGTTCATTTCTGCCTGCGCGTCCTCACCCTGCAGAAGGTCATCTGCTTCGCTCCGCGGGACGGCAACAAGGCACCGTTCGTGCTGCTCGATGAATGGCTGGACACGGACGTTCCCGACGTGGCTCCGGAGGACGCCCGGGCTGAGCTTCTCCGGCGCTACCTGCACGCCTATGGGCCGTCCACGCGCGGGGACTTCGCCTCGTGGCTCGGTGTGCGTGCGCGAGAAGGCGAGGCGTGGTGGGAGCTGCTCACAGAGGAGATGACCGAGGTCGACTTCGCTCGCAAAACCTGGGTCCTGACCGAGGATCTCGATGCGCTGCAGTCACCGCCCACTCCGGCGGGTATTCGCCTCCTCCCACCGCGCGATCCCTATACTCAGGGGCGCGATCGGGAGACCATCATCGACAAGCAGTTCCACCGCGACGTGTTCAAGACCGTCGGTGAGCCGGGGACCATCCTTGTCGACGGCCGAATCGTCGGCACCTGGCGAGCGCGCAAGAAGGGGAAGAAACTGCACATGTCCGTCGCGGCATTCGACCCGCTGTCGGCCCATTCGAAGAAGACGGTGGAAGCCGAGGCCGAGAAGGTGGCCAGCCTGCGCGGAGTCACTGCGGGTGAGGTCGACGTCGAGTTCTGTTGACCGAAAGGCTGGAGTACGACGTGACCGGACCTGGAGTTCAGCCAGCGTCTACTGGGCGAGTGCCCCTCCCTAGCAACGCTTCACCACGGGCAACCGTCTGATCCCGGAGTGCCTGCACGACGGCGGCAACGGCCGGTCGGCGCATCGAATCTGGGCGCAGCACCATCCAATAGGGAAGCCGTTCCGACAGGGTCTCTGGTAGGAGTCGTACCAGGTCGGCATGCAAGTCACCCATGAAACACGGCAGGAAGCCGATGCCCGCACTGGCACGTGTGGCTTCCACATGAACGAACACATTGGTCGAGGACAATCCGTCCTTCATCGTGGGGACCAGGCGACGCGGAGCGTCGAGGTCGTCGACTTGGAGCATCGAGTCCACGAAGTACACGAGCCGATGTTCGGTCAGCTCATCCTCGGTGACCGGGGTCCCGTGCTCTGCCAGATAGTTCCTGGAGGCATACATGCCCAGTTCGTAGTCGCCGAGTTTGAACGCTTCGGCACGGTGGACCTGGGGTTCACCGACGACCACTTCGATATCCAGACCCGAGCGCTGCTGCAGGGCCTGGCGGGTCACTGTCACGATCTCCACGCTGAGTCCGGGGTGTCGACTCCGCAGCTTTGCCACGGCCGGGGCCGCCACGTAGGCGCTGAAGCCGTCCGTGGCTGTCATTCGGACCACTCCGGTGATCGGGTCAGGGGCACGGCCCGGTTCGCCGAGGCTACGCACCGCATCCTCCACCTGTTCCGCCACGCGCACTGCCTCTTCACCCATTTCGGTGAGTTCCCACCCGCCGGATGCTCGAGACAGGACGCGTCCGCCGAGGGCCTTCTCCAGTGCAGCGATGCGCCGGGAGATCGTCGTGTGGTTCAAGCCCAAGGTTTGTGCCGCGGTCGTGAACTTGGCCGATCGGGAAACCGTGAGCAGCACAAGCAGGTCGTTGGGCTTCGTGTCCATATCTGCAATATTAGGCAGAGTGGGCGCGGATTTGGGTCTCAATCTCGCAATATCTGTGCACGAATGCTCACGACCTACGCAGAACGATCGGATTCAGCTGTTCAGAATCGGTATGTGTCAGAATCGGTCAAATGGTCCCGCGTACTGGAATGTGCCGCTCTGACCGTCATAGTCAGAGAGTGTGCGGATCTGGAAGTAGTCGCCCCACTCGGACTCCGGTGAGGTAACCGCTGTCGTCGAGGCTGGGACGAAACCGAAGCGCGAGTAATAGGCAGGCTCTCCGAGCAGGCCGACAATTGTCTCGCCTCGTGCATCTGCAGCGCCGAGCACCGCATGCATCAGCGCGGAACCGACGCCTCTTCCCTGCTGCCCCGGTTGGACACTGACCGGTCCGATGCCGAGAGCTGGGGAGGAATCGACGTGAGCACGGGTGGCCAGAACGTGCCCGATGATCTCGTCATCTTCGACGGCGACGAGAGAGAACTCGGGGACCCACGCGGGATCGTCCCGAAGCCATGAGATCAGGGTCGCTTCCCCAGGATCTCCTCCCGGCTCCACAGGTGGAGCACTGTGCTCTGCACTGCGAAATGCAGCTGCGGTGACGGCGCGGATCGCTTCGATGTCGCCTGAACGTTCTCGTCTGATCAACATGAAAATCAGACTACCGCGCACCGATGCGCACTCGGATACTCAACGCCTTGTCTCGTATCGAGTCAGGTGAACTCCGTCGGGAAACGACTGAGTCTCCACCAGATTCATATTCACCCAGCTGTCGA
This sequence comes from Brevibacterium zhoupengii, assembly GCF_021117425.1. Classification (NCBI taxonomy): domain Bacteria; kingdom Bacillati; phylum Actinomycetota; class Actinomycetes; order Micrococcales; family Brevibacteriaceae; genus Brevibacterium; species Brevibacterium zhoupengii. Next base: position 4,352,274 of record NZ_CP088298.1, read on the forward strand.
GGGGCGTGAAGAACGGTGTACCTCCACCCACCAGGACGGGGTAGGTGACAAGAATGTACTCGTCGATCAGTCCGGCCCGCATGGCGGTCGCGGCGAGGGTGGCGCCGCCGATGTCCATGGGACCACCGTCCTCCGACTTGAATCTGGCGATCTCCGAGGCGGCATCGCCGGAGACCAGCCGCGCATTCCATCCTAGGGTGCTGAGCGTCGATGAGAATACTGCCTTCGGCATCTCCATCCAACGGCGGGCATACTCAAGCTGTTCCGGTGTGACATCGCGCTGCTGGTCGGCGTGTGGCCAAAAGGAGCTCATACCTTCCCACAGCCTCCTGCCGTACAGAGCCAATTCGGTGGTTCCGACCCTGTCAGACCACCACTGGAACACCTCATCGTTCGGTGCGCTCCAGCCAAGATCGTCTCCAGGGGCGGCGACGTAGCCGTCCAGGCTCACGTTCATCGCAAAGGTCAGTTTCCGCATAATGTCACGCCTCTCACGAGCTGACCGCCCCTAGTCAGGTAGATCCTACAGCGCCTCGGCGACGATGCGTACCTCCAAATCGACCCACGAAAGCTTCGACTCTGAAGTGCCTTCGGCTTCCAAGAACTGATGACAGGATGACAGAACCACCTGATCTGCGCGCTGCGGTTGAGCACCTATTGAACGACGACTTCGCCTACATCCATCCGCGCAATACTGTCCATTGCTGCTCGGAAGCAACGGGAGACGGCATCACGGGTTTGCGCACCTGAGTGAGGTGTCCCAACAACGTTGGGAAGAGCCAGAAGCGGATCATCCGGCCGAGGAGGTTCCGTCGACCAGACGTCGATACCGGCACCGGCGAGGTGCCCGCGTTCCAGGTGTGACGCCAAGGCTACCTCGTCAACGATCCCCGAGCGTGACATACACAAAACCAAGGATCCCGGTTTCATCGTAGACAGTTCAGCTTCACCAATCATCGACATCGTCTCAGCGGTGAGCGGTACATGAACACTGACGACGTCGCTGGTCTGCAGGAGGACGTCGAGCTGGGCAAAGGACGCGTGATGGGATATCTCGGCGTCTTGCTGGCTCTGGACTAGGTCGTAGTAGATCACCTTCATGCCCAGCCCAGCCGCGCGAGTGGCCACCGCCTTGCCAATATGACCCAGTCCGATGATGCCAATTGTCTTGCCGGTCACTTCCAGCGATGAGTTCAGGTAGCTGTTTGAATTCGACCGGCCCGCCACGAGGCCGTTGTGCAGTGGTACAAGGTGACGCGAAACTGCCAGCATCATCAAGATGGTGTGTTCGGCAACAGACACAGCATTCAGGCCGGACAGATTCCCTATCCGGATTCCGCGGGCATGAGCGGCTTCGATATCAATTCCGTCGATTCCGGCACCGACGCGCTGGATGAACATCAGCCCTGGAGCTTTGTCCATAAGTGGCGCGTCGATTGTTCCGGCGCCATTGACGATCACACTGGTTTGGGCCAGTTGTTCATCGAATACTTGTGGATCATCGCTAGCGATCTCGAGTTGGAAGCAAGCCGGCGCGGCTTCATAGAGCAAGGTGGTGACTTCCGGATCCTTTTCGCCGATCCATAGGATGTGGCCATATTTCATGATGATGCCCCTTTCGAAGGCGCGGGGATGGATGTATTGATACTGTCAGCGGTGTGTCCGCCTCGCCCGGAGGACAGATTGTCCTTCACAAACAGGGTCAGAACTGCTGCGATCGCGCCGAACGTCGCCAGTGAACACAGCGCGAGCACTGTGTCACCGGTGATATCCAGCAGGTATCCAAATAGTGTTGGCCCGACAAAACCGCCCAGTGCCGCGACCGAATTGACGAAAGCCAGTCCGCCGGCTCCTGCCGCAGTGGTTCCGAGGTAGTCAGACGCCAGCGACCAAAACGCGGACATGGTGCCGTATCCGAAGAATGCCAAGCACAGAGCAATGAGTCCCGCGACCGGGCCGGTGAGTGCGCTGACACACAGACCGACGACGATGCAGAGCACCCCTAGCAGGACGTGCAGGTGACGCCGGCCATGGCGGTCCGAGGAACGCCCCAGAACGAAGAGTCCAATGACTTGGAAGGCGTAGGGGAGCACTGACAGGGACATCAGCTGGAATTGAGACAGGCCCGGGATCTGAGCAGTGATGCTGGGCAGCCAGAAGATGAGTCCGGCATTCGTGATTTGGATACACGCGTATATGCCAGCCAGCATCACAACTCGCGGCTCGCGAATCACGGTGCTCAAGCTACGCTTACCCGAATCGTGGCTGGTGCTGGACTCCGCAAGGCTGGCGAGCAGATGCGACTTCTCGGACGGAGAAAGCCACTTTGCCTGCTCCGGTCGGTCCGTCAGAACGAACCAGCAAAGGATTCCGACGAGCACGGTGGCGCCCCCCTCGATAGCGAAGAGCCACTGCCAGCCGTGAAGGCCGGCGAATCCTTCGAGTCCCAGTATCAATCCTGCCAAGGGTCCGGCCAACAGGTATGCCGCCGGGCCAGCGGCGCTGAGCAAGGCCATTGCCTGGCTCCGGCGCCGGCCGGGGAGCCACAGGGCAATGTAATAGACAGCGCCGGGAAAGAAGCCCGCCTCCGCGGCGCCCAGGAGAAATCGAAGGATATAGAAGCTGGACTCGTTGAAAGTGAACATCATCGCCGCGGCGACCAGACCCCAGCTGACCATGATGCGTGCCAACCAGCGGCGTGCGCCGATCCGATGAAGCAGGATGTTGCTTGGTACCTCGAAAATAAAATACCCGATGAAGAAGATGCCAGCCCCAAGGCCGAACGCTGCGTTGCTGAGGCCCAGATCAGTTGACATCCGCTCTTGCGCGAAGGCGAGATTCCCTCGATCGATCTGGTTCAGCAGATACATCAGGGTCAGAAAGAGCATGATCCGCACTGTGATCTTGCGGATCACTATTCGATCAAGACGCGTGTCGATAGTCGGCATTCAAACCAGACTCCCTCGGTTGGTCAGAAAGGCAACATGAGGTGTGTCATGCGCCATCTACCAATAAAAGCATCGTTTAAAGCTATACGCAATGCATATACGATGGTTTTTCTCGACGAGGGTCACCTGCTGCCGGTGACAAATGCCGTGTTGGGTGCGCTGGTGGTCAGTCGGTCGGATAAAAGCGCGGCGTTGTCCGCCACGTCGATTCCAGCTCCTCATTGATGGCACAGACAAGGCGCCAAGCAGTATCACGAGCATCGGATGAGCGGTGGCCTTGGATTGCGTCGGCGAGATCGACGTGCAGCTGCATCGACGCCTCGTCAGGAAGTTCCGGGAGCAGTCCCAGATTGTTTCGCGCGGAGACAGTCAGGCCCATGGGGCCTGCGAGCATACGGAACATCTCGTTACCTGAGGCCTCGAGGATTGTGGTGTGGAATAACATGTCCACCTCGATGAATCGCTGTTGGTTTCCGGCGCGTACTTCAGCGCGGAGTTCACCGGCAAGCCGGAGCAGCTGCGTGGTGATCGCATCGGGGGCGTGCGTGGCAGCCAGCGAGGCTGCCACAGGTTCCACAGCCGTCCGCAATTCGTTCAGCGATCGCAACTGCGCGAAGCTCGCTTCACTGTCCAGTCGCCACTTGATGACCAGTGGATCGAAATAGTTCCAGGACGAAGATGCCAAGACTTTGACCCCTACCCGCTTCACACTGCTGACCAACCCGATCGATTGCAGGACGCGGATGGATTCTCGGACTACTGGCTGTGATACGCCTAACTCCGTGGCCAACTGCTGAGCGGTCACCACGTGGCCCTCCGGGAGCTTGCCCGCGACGATGTCCCGACCGAGGCCATCAAGAGTCTGCTGAACGAGATAGGTAGCCATGGCCTCCAGCCTATAGGCATCGGATCCTGGACAACGATGTACTTCCGGGCCCGTACTCGACAGACGGTGCCTCTACATGCGATACCCCTACTGCGGCATGTTGACGAAGCGGGACTTCGCGCCCTGGAAGGCCACGGAGATGTCCGCGGTCGGACCCGCACGGTGCTTGGCGACGATGATGTCGGCTTCGCCAGCGCGTTCGTGTTCCTTGTCGTACATGTCGTCACGGTGGATAAGCAGCACCATATCGGCGTCCTGCTCGATCGAACCGGACTCACGCAGATCCGAGATCATCGGCCGCTTGTCCGTCCTCTGCTCGCTGCCACGGTTGAGCTGCGAAAGCGCGATGACCGGAATCTCGAGCTCCTTGGCCAGGAGCTTGAGCGAACGGGAGAACTCGGAGACCTCCTGCTGACGCGATTCGACCTTCTTACCGGAGCTCATCAGCTGCAGGTAGTCCACGCAGACCATCTTGAGATCATGCTGCTGTTTCAGGCGACGGCACTTTGCGCGGATCTCGGTCAGCGCCATGTTCGGCGAATCGTCGACGAACAGAGGCGCATCGTTGATGCGCGACTCGGTCGCGGCCAGGGTTGTCCAGTCGTGGGGGCTCAGCTCACCGCGGCGAAGGTTCTGCAGGGGAATCTCCGACTCCGCAGACAGCAGACGCATGACGAGCTCGTTCTTGCCCATCTCCAAGGAGAAGAAGACCGCGGCCTGGCCGTGGTGGATCGCCGCCGAGCGCATGAAGTCCAACGCCAGCGTGGACTTGCCGACACCGGGTCGAGCCGCGATGACGATCATCGTGCCCGGATGGAAACCGTTGGTCAGCGCATCGAATTCGGTGAATCCGGTCGGCACGCCCGCGGTCTGGCCATCGGTGTCACCATTGCGTTCGATCTCCTGGGCAACATCGCTGAGGATGTCGGAGAGGATCACATAGTCCTCAGTGGTGTGACGCTCGGTGACCTGGTAGATCTCCGCCTGGGCCGAGTTCACGACCTCATCGGTGTCGCCTTCGGCGTCATAGCCCATCTGCACGATGCGGGTGCCGGCCTCGACGAGTCGGCGCAGCACGGCCTGCTCACGCACGATCGCGGCGTAGTAGCCGGCGTTCGCGGCCGTCGGAACGGAGGAGATGAGCGTGTGCAGGTAGGCCGCACCGCCGACGCGTGAAAGGTCGCCGGTCTTCGTGAGGTAGTTCGCCACGGTCACCGAGTCTGCGGGTTCACCACGCGAATACAGGTCGAGGACGGCTTCGTAGATGGTCTCGTGAGCAGGTTTGTAGAAGTCGTCGCCAGTCATGGATTCGACGCAGTCGGCGATCGCATCCTTGGACAGAAGCATCGCACCGAGGACGCTCTGCTCGGCTTCGACGTCCTGCGGCGGGGTCCTCATCCCGTCAAACCCCTGATTGTTGCTCAATCGTCTTCCTCTTCCTCGAACCTCGTCGGCGGACACCCGCTTTCAACGCCCTCCAACTGTACCTGGATCGAGGAGCCGCAGACCCACCTCATTCCCGTGAACGACCAGCTGTCGCCACGGTCACGAGGATCGGCTTCGCCAGCTGCAGTCCCGATCTGATGATGAGAATACCGAGGACCACTGACGCGAGAATTGTGAGGAATGTGATCGGTTTGAGCACGAGGGCGGCCCCGGCCAAGGGCAGCACGAGAACCAGACCGAGCCCGCCGGCCAGCAGCGACACCCAGATGACCGGACCCAGCACTGCTCTCACCATGGCTTTGTGCATGGTCTCCGGGTCCATGCCCGCAGCATAGAGGTCCTGGAAGGTGTCGGCCCGGTCGTAGATGTCGGCGACTTGGTTGATCAGGGCTGATACGGCGATGAGCAGGATCGATATGCCCATCACGAGCAGGACTCCGGTGAAGATGTCCTGCAGCAGGAACCTGTCGGCGTCCTGCATCTGCGCCCCGGGTTCGTCACCCGCATCGAGACCGAGCTGCATGAGCGAGACGCCCGTTCCACCCACGGCAGCGACGAACGCGGCCATGGCCAGCCCGGAAACTCTGCGCCAGAACCGTTTGGGTTCGTCGGAGACTAGACGCGCGGCGAGGAGTCGTTCCGGAGTCTGCGCCCTGTTCCCGCTCAGATGGGCAAACCACCTGATCAGGAGTCCGCCGAGGAGGTCGACGACGAGCAGACCGAGAACGAAGGTGGCAATGCCCGCCGAGAGGACGATTCCCATTCCCAGCCCTCCGGACTTCGACAGCATCACGACCACCGGCAAGGTCAGGATCACGATGGCCGCTATGACCACCTGCACCACGGGGAACTTCCGTTCCAGGGCCTTGGTGCGCACACCCAACGGTGAGATCGCGACCTTGCGCAGCCCCAGCAGGGCCGAGGCGATGCACACGAGGATGAGGAAGACGACCACCGAGGCCACCAGCCACGCGGGCATGAGCATGTTCTCGTACCCGATGGGATGTCCCATGAAGTGAATCAGGCTCACCGGCCACGTCAGACCCAGATAGCCGAAGACTCCGAGCACGATTCCGCAGATCGCGGGCACCAGTGGTTCGGCCACTGCGATGGTGACGATGGACGAGCGCCTCGCCCCGAGCAGCGACATCGTAGACAGCCGCTCATCCTGTCGCCGGGCGGACAGGGTCGCCGAGGCCGACGCCAGTGTGCTCGCGGGAATCACGAGCAGAATGGTCGCGAAGCTCGCGAGGAACTTGTACATGAAGTCCATGCCCGCCATGTCCGGGTCCGGACTGGGTGGGACCTGGAAGAACATCCAGGCTCCGGCGGCGACAGTGAGGAACAGGGTCGCGCAGGCGAAGAAGGCACTCATCACCAGCAGCGAACTCGACGAACTCAGCGTCTTCCGCCCCAGGACCAGGGGAACGATGCGGGTTGCTGTCGGCAGTGCAGTGGACATGTCGATCTCCTTCTCAGACCGCAGCGTTCACGGTGGTGACGCTGCGCACTAGCGGACGGGTGAACTGCAGTCCCAGCCACACCATCACCACGCCGCCGATGAGCACTGATGCGACGACCCCGATGGTCAGCGGATCGCCGAGGTCGCTCGCCGATGCCATGAGTCCGGCCAGCATTCCGCCAAGCAGCAGCGACACGAGGGTGACGAGGACGATGGGTGACATGACCGCGTTGACGGTGACTCGGTGCATCATCTTCTGCGTCATGCCCGCCGAATGCAGCTCCCGGTAGGTCGATGCCCGGTCGAGGATGTCTGCGGCCTGATTGATCGTTGCGGAGATGACGATGAAGACGAAGGCAATAGCCAGGGTGAGGATGAGTCCGGTGAAGATGTCATCGGCCATGTACTGGTAGGGGCCCATGACGGCCTTGTCCTCAGCGGTGAGATCTCCCTGATTCGCCCGCATCATCGCCGTTCCGGCACCGCCGACGACCGCGATGAAGGTGATCATCGACAGACCCGCGACGCGACGCCAGTACTGTGCGGGGGCATCGGCGATCATCGACGCCGCGATCATCGAGGTGGGTGTTCGGGCAATCCTGTGACTGAACCAGCCGTGGATGCGCATGACGAGGACGCCGACGACATTGATGAGTAAGAGGGCGATGCCGATCGTGATGATGCTGGCAACGACGAAGACCATCGTCGGCTGGTTGCGGTCCAGAGAGAAGACGAGCGCACCGATCATTCCCGCCACGAGCACGATCACGGCGATGATGCGGGCCACGGGGAATTTCCGGGCCAAGGACCGGGTGCGCACGCCCAATGGTGAAACCGTGATCTTGCGCAGGCCGAGCAGAGCCGAGAGCAGGCAGACCAGAAGCAGTCCGATGACGACCGCGGCAAGCAGCCACAGGGGCATCATCAGCTCAGAGTATCCGAGCGCCTGGCCGTTGAAGACGAGGAGGCTGAGCGGGAAGGCCAGCATGAAGTAGCCGGCGATCCCCGCGATGATCCCGGCCGAGGCGGGAATGAAGGGTTCGGCAACTGCGAGGAGTCGGACGGTGCCAGGCTTCGCGCCCAGCAGGGAGAGCGTGGACAGGCGTTCATCCTGACGCCGGGCACTGAGCTTCGCCGAGGCGACCCCCAAGCTGATCGCGGGAACGATGAGGAAGACCGTGGCCAAGGTCGCGAGCATGCGATAGAGCCCGGCCACCTCGGCGTATCCGGTCACATCGGGTCGGTCATTGAAGGCCCAGGCGCCGCCGGCGACGGTGAGGAAGAGCGTGGAGCATGCGAAGAATGCGATGGCGACGAGCTTCGAGGTCGTCGAGGTGAAGGATTTCTTGGTCAGTACGACTGGAAGGATTTTCATGGTCGACATCACCGGTTGTTCTCAACGTACTGGATATTCTGCGCATGTTGGTTGGTCTGCACGATCTGGTTTGCAGAGTCGGAGACGAGGCGGCCGTCGGCGAGGCGGACGCTGCGGGAGCAGCGGGCAGCCACAGACTCATCGTGGGTGACCACGACCAGAGTGGATCCGCGGCCGGTCGTCGAGGCGAGAAGTTCGGAGAGCACCTCGGTGGAGGTGGAGGAGTCAAGGGCGCCGGTGGGTTCGTCGGCGAAGGTGACCACGGGCTGGGTGACCTGGGCGCGGGCGATGGCCACACGCTGTGCCTGACCACCGGAGAGCTGTCCGATGCGTTTGTTCAGGTGTTCGGCCAGTCCCAGACGCTGCAACCACGCGCGGGCATGCTCGGTCGCATCGGAGCGTTTCATCCCTGAGAGCATGGCGGCGAGCGCGACATTGTCCAAAGCGGTGAGCTCGGGCAGGAGCAGACCCTGCTGGAACACGAAGCCGAAGACCTCGCGGCGCAGCGCGGTACGGCCCTTCTCCTTCAGCGAGGTGATCTCTGCGGCGGCGCTGCGGTCTGTGGGCAGGAGACGGATGTTGCCCTCGTCCGGGCGGATGATGCCTGCCAGGCAGTGCAAGAGGGTCGTTTTGCCGGAACCGGAGGGTCCCATGATGGCCAGGGATTCGCCGAGGCCGATGCCCAGATCGACTCCGGCGAGTGCGTAGGTCTGGTTGTAGTGCTTGGTCACGTTCGAGGCGGCGATGATCGCAGGAAGCTGTGTGTTTGTCATGTCTCCATGTTTTCGCAATCGGACTTGTGCCACTATGGAGACGACCCACCACCTCGGCGAGGAAAACCCGACTCTTGGAATGGGGGTTACAGATCCGGCGAATCACCTGGTGATTGGCTTGAGATCGGACTTGCCGATAGACCAATCGGCGATCAGCCGCCTATTGTGAATGCGTAGCGGGTGCCCGACGGTTCCGCTGCACTTGAGCCACTCTGCGTGAACCACTCCGGATGAGCTCACGACGAGGACCGACCAAGACACGTCTACAACTGAGGAGTCATCATGAAGGCACAGTGGATCAGCATTCTCGTCGACGATCAGGCTCGGGCCCTGAAGTTCTACACCGACAGGCTCGGCTTCATTCCGAAGGTCGACGTGCCGGTCGGGGACGACTTCCGCTGGCTCACCGTGGTCTCACCCGAGGCCCCAGACGGAGTCGAGATCGTCCTGGAGCCGAAGGGCCACCCCGCAGCGAACGACTTCACTTCTGCGCTGAAGGCCGACGGAATCCCCCTCAACCAGTTCGCCGTAGAGGATGTCCAGGCCGAATACGATCGCCTGTCAACGCTCGGTGTCACGTTCACGCAGAAACCGACGACGATGGGACCTGTCACCACGGCGGTCCTCGACGACACCGTCGGCAACCTCATTCAGCTCATTCATCAGGAAGAGGACACCGAGCCGGACCTGCCTTGAGCCGGGTGGCAGATACCATCAAGGATAAATCCGGTTCTCCGATCGTAGGCCGCTCTGGAGGGGCGGACCCCGTACTTGAGTGCGAGTGAGTTGTCGATGGCCATCGCTTGAAAGTCATCCGGCGTGACCTCCTCGGCCAGAGCGCTGGCAGCATGCCCGTCCCGCACCAGCTCCTCGTGGAAACCTCCCCCGAGGTGACAGAGCTCCATGAGCGGGTCCGAGGCGGGAAACGCCTGTAGGAGGACGTCGTTGACCGCCGGCAATCGGTATTGAAGATCGCGGATGGCACCGACGTAGAATCGAATCCGCTCGCTGATACCGGTCACTGAACGGGCATCATCGATGACAGCCCTCAGCTTAGTCGCGACGACCTCGTCGATGACGGCATCGATCAGTCCGATCCGCCCGCCGAACCTGTTGAAGATCGTCGCCTTGCTCACCTGAGCGGCACCGGCAACGTTCTCCAGTGGTGCCGAAAGTCCCTCGGCGCGAAACACCTCGATAGCGGCGGCGCGGATCCTCTCGATATTCCGGCGGGCGTCCGTACGCAACGTCGGCTCAGAATTCCTATCGGCCATCCTCAGCTCTTCTCTGCTGTTTCCATAACTTGACTTACCTGGTCACTTTAACTCAGGATGGATATCGGCACTAAGTTGACCATCCGAGTCAACTTGAAAGAGGTGCTCTCCATCATCACCGGTCGTAGGACCGGCTTGAGCGAAAGGTCGTCGTCATGATCATCGTGACCGGAGCAACGGGCGCTCTCAACGGGTTCACTGTGGAGCATCTCCTCCAACGGATTGCACCGAGCGACATCGGTGTCAGCGTCCGCGATCCCGACCGCGCACAACACTTGGCTGACCAGGGAGTTCGCGTCAGACAAGGAAGCTACGACGATCCTGATGCACTCCGCCACTCGTTCGCCGACGCCGAGCAGGTGCTTCTCGTCTCCTCGAGTGATGTCACCGCGGACGTCATCACACAGCACAGAACTGCCATCGACGCGGCAGTCGAGGCTGGGACGCAACGGATCCTGTACACGAGCGCCCTCGGGACCGGTTTCAACTCCCCCTACCCTCCGCTGGCAATTCATGCTGCCACCGAGCAGCATCTTGCCGAGTCAGGCGTTTCTTGGACGGCTCTGCGCAATGGCTTCTACGGAGATCTAGGAGATCTGCTCGGACCGTGGCAGACGACGGGCACAATCGCCAAGCCAGCCGACGGTCCCTTCTCGTGGATCGACCGACGCGATGCTGGCGAAGCGGCCGCGACAATACTGACCAGCTCGTCGCCCTTCGACGGCCCAGTCGATCTCACGCTGCCCTCACCGGTAACCCTCGGTGACTTCGCCACGAGCGCCTCCAAACTATCGGGCCACTCTGTCGAACGCATGGTCGTCGAGGACGAAGAATGGATTGCCGGTGAGGTTGCCAATGGGGTGCTCGAGGCTGCCGCACGATTCACTCTGACGATGTTCCAAGCAACGCGAAGCGGCCACTTCGGACACTCCGATCTCACGTTGTCTCGTCTTCTCGGACGGGAGCCCCGTACCGTCTCCGATCAGCTCACTGAACAGTTGGTGCGGTCTGCGTGATCGCCCATGAACAGGCACTCACGCCGATAAAGCTTGGGAGCTCACCTGCCCTGAGGAGAACAACGAGCCGGATCTGCCCTGAGTGGTGAAGGAGCGCATGGAGTGGGGTCGGCGGAACGGTCGATTCAGCCCTTCCGATGGATCGATTTGTAGCTGATGTACTGACTCAGTCCCTCAATGCCGTACTCGACACCGAGTCCCGAGTCATGCCGGCCACCGAAGGGGGCATTGTGGTTGGAACCGAAGAAGTTCACGCCGACCGACCCTGAGTCCACCTGCTCGGCGACCTCCTGTGCCCTTTCCGCATCGGTCCCGAAGACGATGCCTCCAAGGCCGAACTCCGTGTTGTTGGCCAGGTCGATGGCTTCCTGCACATCAGTCGAGTCGTCGTAACGCAGGATGGAGATGACGGGTCCGAAGACCTCCTCCGCAGAGATCCGCATGTCCGGGGTCACCTCGGCGAAGACGGTCGGTTCGATGAACTGGCCTGTGGACAGGTCTCCACTCATCGTCGCCGCCTGACCACCGGTGAGTGCGCGAGCACCCTGGGTGTGTGCCGAGTCGATGTACTCCATCACGGTCGCATACTGGTTCGCCGAGGCGACCGGGCCGAATACGGTCGAATCGTCGAGCGGATCGCCCTGCCGTGCCTGGCCGATCGTCTCGGCCACTGCTTCGACGACTGCCTCATAGCGGGAGGCCGGGGCGATGATGCGGGTGGAGATGTAACAGGTCTGGCCGGTGTTGCGCATGCAAGAGCGGATGAGCACCTTCGACATGGCGGCGAGGTCAGCATCGGGCAGCACAATCGCCGAGGATTTGCCGCCCAGTTCCAAGGTCACCGGACGCAGCAACTCTCCGCACGCCGAGGCGATTCGCCGACCGACCGGGGTCGATCCGGTGAAGGCGACCTTGTCGATTGCCGAGTGCTTGACCAGAGCATCACCGAATCGGCCCGGTCCGGTCAGGAGGTTGACTACCCCAGACGGGACACCGGCGGCAACGACCGCGTCGATGATGAAGCGGATGGACAAGGGCGTCACCGAGGCGGGTTTGATGACGACGCTGCACCCGGCCAGCAGTGCGGGAGCGAGCTTGACGACGACGAGGTTGATGGGGAAGTTCCACGGCGCGATGAGTGCGCATACGCCGATCGGGTCCTTACGCACAACGGAATACGAACCGTCCTCGACAGGAAACTCCCGCGCATCCTCATCATCGAGCCAGTGGGCCAGGGAAGCGAAGTGCCGGAAGATGCCGGCCGCATTCGCCGCTGCCCCTCGTGTCTCCGTGATCGGAGTGCCGTTCTCCATTGTGTTCGTCAGAGCCAGGTCTTCGGCACGCGCCTCGATCTCATCGGCGATGCGCAGCAGGAATTCGGCGCGATCCGCCGCTTGGAGGCCCGACCACTCGGGCAGGACATCGCGTGCGGCGCCGACAGCCCGGTCGAGCTCGTCGTCAGTGGCTGCTGGAACAGAACCCCACTGCTCGTTCGTCGCCGGATCGGTCACCGGGTTACGAGTCGAGTCTTTCGCAGTGGTCCAGGCGCCGCCGATGAAGTGGTCGTCGACGTGAGTGTATGGCAAGTGTGCGAGGACCTCGGGTCGAGTTGGCGCCTGCGCCTGAGTTGGCGAAGTCATCGGATCACCTCTGTGCGCAGCAGGGCCTGGTGACGTGCCAGATCTTCCTGTGCCATCGCAACCGCAGGGGCGGTGATGAGCTCGGGAACGATCTCGTACTTGAGCCGATCAGTGTAGGTGGCCATGTCCATGCCGAACCACGAAGACGACAGCGCGATTCCTGCTCGGTCGAAGCGCCAGAGCCTGTCGGCATCGCGAACTAAGGCGTCTTCGAGGCTGAAGGCAACGGGTCTCGTGTCATGACCGTCGATGATCTCGCATACCCGATCAATGAAGTCGTCTGAGTATCCCAGTTCGGGTAGCACCCGACGCGCCACAAGGCATCCTTCTCGCTCATGCTCGTAGCGGATTCCGGCCTTGCGCCAGTCACCGGCGAAGCCTTCGGAGATGATGCGAGACTCGTCGACATGAGCCCAACCTGTGTCGTGAAGCATGATCGTGACGATGACAAGCTCCCGGTCGGCTTGCGGATAGGCGGCGCAAAGTCGCTCCGCATAAGCAGTGGAGACCGGCAGATGAACGTCGTTTCCGCGCGTTCTGGTCTCAGGCTCGATGGCTTTCCACAGCTCGTCGAAGCCTGCGGTCGGAGTGTCGCAGATCGTCGCGGTATCCGTCTGCCCTTCACCAGGGACCGGACGGATCGGGTAGTCCGCAGCGAACTGCTTCGCCCGCGGATCCGAGTCGAACTCCGATGCGGATTCCGCTGGAGCCCACTTGGCGTAGTTCTGATCGCGTGGATTAGGAGTCGTAGAGGTATTCGTCGAGCTGTTCATCGGGTGTCCTCTCTGTCGACGACCAGCGATTTGAGCATGACGTCGGGATCGGCTGCGGCTTCGGCGGGAATCTGCTGGTTCTTACCCAGAGCCGCCCGTACGGCCATGAAGTCCAAAGGTGTGTTGACGCAGTCGGCGGCGATGATCTGCCCCTCGCGGTAGTAGAGCACGGTGAACTTACCTTTGTCGTCCACTCTCCTGACCACGGTCGAGTCGAACCCCATCGACAGTCCCGCGATCTGCAGTTTCATATCGGCCTGGTTTGACCAGAACCAGGGGATGCCGGCGTATTCCTCTCGTCTTCCTGAGACGGAATAAGCGGCGACCTTCGCGTGTTCGATCGCGTTGTTGACGCTCTCAAGCCTGATCCGCTCACCCTCAGGGGAACCAGGCAGCGGGTTGGGCATATTGGCGACATCGCCGACGGCGATCGTTGAGCCGTCGGAGGCGAGCGCATAACCGTCGACGACGATGCCGTTGTCGACTTCGAGCCCCATCTGTTCGGCCAATCCAGTGTTCGGGATGACACCGATGCCGACGATGACCAACTGTGCGGGGACGAAGGTTCCGTCCTCGAGCTTGACCCCGGAGACCGTGCCGTTACCCGAGTCGACGAGCGATTCGACGCGGGAGTTGAGGACGATGTCGACTCCACGTTCCCGGTGGGCTTTGAGGAAGTAATCAGAAGTCTCCTCGCCGACAGCTCGTCCGATGAGGCGGGAACCATGTTCGAGCACGGTCGTGGTCTTGCCCATTCCGTGTAGTGAGCAGGCAACCTCGAGACCGATGAATCCGCCGCCGATGACGACGACGTCCGTGAACTCGTCGAGGCGGCCTTTGAGGTCGAGAGCGTCATCGGCGCTGCGCAGATAGCTCACACCTGTCAGATCTGCACCGGGTACCTGGAGCGGCCTGGCACGAGCGCCGACAGCGAGTGCGATCCGCAGGAACGGGTGCTCCTGGCCGTCGGTGGCAAGTGCTGTGCCAGAGCCGTCCGGCTTCTTCTCTATTCTTTCGATCCGAGAATTCTTGACCAGAGTGATGTCATGCTCGTCCCAGTACTCGGCAGACCGGAAGATGAGGTTTTCCTTGTCGACCTTACCTTGGAGGAACTCCTTGGACAGTGCCGGACGCTGATACGGCCTATGGTCCTCCTCGCCGAGGAGGGTGATCGGCTCCTCGAATCCGGTCCCCCGCAGGGAAATCGCCAGCTGCACCCCCGCTTGGGAGGCGCCGACGATGAGCATACCTGTCTCGGTGTGAGTGGTCGACGTACCTGCGGCGGTGGCGGCGGTGCTGCCGGCCGCCTCGGCGGTTGTGGATTCTTGTGTTGTGGACATGTCAGACCTGCGTTTCGGGGGTGGTCACGTGAAGATCGGTGTCCTCGGTGATCTTGAGCTGGCAGGACAGGCGCGAATTGTCTTCGCGATCCTCGGTGGTTCCGTAGAGCATCTCGTCCTCCATCTCTGACATCTCATCGAGTTCGTCGAGCTGGTTCTCGGCGACGAAGACGTGGCAGGTGGCGCAGGACAGGGATCCGCCGCATTCAGCGACGATGCCGGGTACGCCGTTGCGCACAGCAGTCTCCATCACGGAGTCGCCCGGGTTCGCGTCGATGTCACGGGTGGTGCCCTCGGTGTCGGTGAAGTGAACTGTCGGCATGGTTCTTCCTCCTGATCAGATGAATTGGCGGCCGCCGTCGACGACGATGGTCTGACCGGTGATGTAACCGGCCGTCGACGAGGCGAGGAACAGCGCCGTGCCGACGATGTCGTCGGGTTGGCTGGATCGTTTGATGGCACCCCGGTCGACGCCATAGGTCGCGGCGTCGTCCATGAGTTCGAGGCTGGCCTCGGTGAGTGTAAATCCTGGGGCGATCGTGTTGACGGTGATCGAACGCTGCCCGAGTTCCTTCGCGAGCACCCGGGTCAGTGCGATGACTCCGCCCTTCGACGCGACGTAGTGGGCCCAATTGGCTGACCCGGACATCACCGTTGCACTCGACAGATTGATCATCCGCCCGCCCTCAGGCAGGTGTGGGCTGAGTGCCCTGGCCACCTGCCACGGGCCTTTGAGGTTGACGTTCATCACGAGGTCCCATTCGTCCTCACTGATGTCCTCGAAGGGTGCACGGGTGATTCCGGCGTAGATCGCTGCGTTGTTGATGACGACGTCGATGCGTCCGTCTCCGAACTCCGCAGCGGTTGTCGCCATTGCCTTCGTCGATTCCGCCGAGGTGACGTCGACTTCCACGGCCAGTGCCTCCGCCGAGGTGGCCCGCAGCGCCGCTGCCGTCGTTTCGGCGCCGTCGATGTTGCGATCGGCGACGATCACGCGGTCTCCGCCTGCCGCAAATCCTTCGGCGAAGGCTCGGCCGAGTCCACCGGCGGCCCCGGTGATGAGGACCGTGCGTGAGTCGCTCATCTCAGCCACCCACCGGTGCGTGGGCGTGGCTGTGGGCACCGGGCCCTGCTACTTCTGGGATGGTTTCCTCAGCGTCAAGGATTTCGACGGTGCCGCGGGTGCCGTCGACACGCAGTCGTTGACCGGTGCGGATCTTCGTGGAGGCGTTGCCGGTGCCGGTCACAGCGGGCAGAGCATATTCGCGACAGACGATGGCAGCGTGGCTCATCATGCCGCCGATGTCGGTGACGGTGGCCTTGAGCTTGCCGAAGATCGGACCCCAGCTGGGTGCGGTGATGGGCGCGACGAGGATCTCATCCTGTTCGACCTCGTGGATCTGGGAGGCGTCCATGACCACCCGAGCTGTTCCTTCGACAACGCCGGGCGAGGCGGCCATGCCCTTGAGCCCACCGTTGTCCTCATCGTCGGCCGAGAGCCAGGACTGGACCTGTTCGGTGGTGATTCCCCACAGCATGCGGGTGAAGGGTTCGGTGATCGACTCCGGAGGTGTGTTCAGCGCCGGCTGCGGGCGTGCAGTCTTCAGCGCCGAGACGATCGCCTTGCGCTCTTTGAGGATCGGCGGCCAGTGGGCGGGAGCGATCGGTCCCTGTGGGGCGCCGACTCCCCACGAGGTGACGAGGTCGAAGATGACGTCACGGACCTCATTGCGATTGAGGTAGAGCAGGTCCCCCTCATCTTCGAAGACACCGTGGTGAACCAGTGTCCGGGAGAGTTCACGGACCTTGCGCCAGAACACGCCCATCGTCCAGTGCTCGATGTAGAAGTTGTGGTTTTCAACATATGGGTAGGCGGTAGCGGCGAGCTGACGTTTGGCGTCGAAGACCTCGCGCGCTTCACTGTCGAGCAGGTCCTGGTATTCGCTCACGATGCGGTCCTTCTCCGCGATAAGAGTCTCGGTTGGGCGCATGATCTGCTGTCCGTCGTCGAGTCTGCGAATGTAGTCGGCGATGAAGCCGAGCGGAATTGACAGTTCTTCGCGCCAGTACACGTCGTGGGCATAGAAGCCGTTGCCGGTGGTGAAGTTGAACCAGGGATCCTGCGCTTCCTCCCACCTGGTCAGCCAGCGGGATCCGCCGTCGGCAGAGGCGATGGCATCAAGTACCTGTGCAGCATCATCGGTGGTCTCGAACTTCGACTGCAGGCCGAGTTCGACTGCAAGTGTGGCAAGTTCCTTGAGCTCGTCATCGGGTTTGAACAGCTCCATGTCGACGCCCTGGACCATGGTCGCGATCGACTGGTCGGGAATATCGGGGAAGATCTCCTTGCAGTAGTTGAAGAAGTCGAGGTAGGCGATGTAGCCGAGGTTGAGGAACTCGAAATGGTACTGCCAGTTCTGGTAGCACAGCTGGATCAGCCGGTCGTAGTTCTCCATGAGGACTTCCGAACCGTCCATGGCCTTGCCGGAGACGATATCGTCCATGGGCACCATCTCCGGCAGCGGATCGAAACGCAGGGACTCCAACTCGTCGATCGTGCCGCGGACCTTGGTTCGCCACTGGTCGAGCATGGTGTCCCAGTTCGCGAAGTAGTGGCCGATGCGGGCCTGGAACTCGGGCAACCTGGCTTCGATCTGCTCCTCGGGGACCGGGATCGGCGACATGTAGAGGTAGCCGAGGTGGACACGGAAGTCGATGCCGTTGGCGTTGGGGATCATCAGGTGCCGGGCGTTGTACTGGCCCAGGCATTTGACGGCGAACTCTCCACCGATGGTCTCAAAGGGCTTGAACGCGGTGGGCCAGTGCTGGGAGTCGCAGAACCAGAACTTCTCGTCCTCGAAGTCTCTCAGCTCGTCTTGGAATACAAGGTAGTAGGGGTAGATCTTCTCCCATCCTTCGGCGCCTGCCGGCACAGCTAGGTCAGAGGGACGTGGAAATGACTTCATCGGCATTGTTCTGCTCCATTGTTTGTCGAGATACATGGGTTGTTAGTGGCCGGACTCCAGGTTCAGGAGGCTTTCGCGTCTGGTGCGTCAGCCGTTGGACTTCATCAGCGACGCGGTGATCGAACCGAGGTCGAAGCCAGCCGTGGTCGGCTTCTTCTCAGCTGTTCCCTCAGCCTTCTTCTCTGCAGAGGAGTGGACTGTCTCCGGTCGGGACTGCAGCAGGAGGAGGTTCTCCCCGTCCGGCAGATCACGGTCGAAGGCCCACTCGATGTCCTGCGGGCACTTGTAATGCTTCTCTGCACCCTTGGCAAGGCTGGCCACTGCGGTGACTTCGTCGTCGCTGAGGCATCTGACTTCAGCGCGGTCGGCGCTGACTTCCTTTTCGGCCAGCCTTCCGTCGGCAGGGACGAGTTCGATGTGCTTATCGCCGATGTGTTCGGTGACGACCTGCAGTGTGATCTTGTCCATGAGGATGTTGTCGGGAGTGACGAGTCCTGAGACGACTGTCTCTCCGACTCCCCAGGAGGCGTCGATGGCGATCTTCGAGCGGTCGCCGTTGGACGGATTCATCGTGATCGCCACGCCGGCGGTGCGAGCATTGACCATCTTCTGCACCACCACAGCCATCGACAGCCCCTCGTCGGGAATCGAGTTCTTCAGGCGGTAGATGATTGCACGGGAGGTGTAGAGCGAGGCCCAGCACTGCCGGATGTGATCGGTCACCTCGGCGTAGCCGTTGATCCACAGGTAGGTGTCCTGCTGCCCGGCAAAGCTGGCATCGGGCAGATCTTCGGCGGTCGCGGATGAACGCACCGCCACAGGCGCCTCGCCGCCGCATTGGGCGATGAGCCCGTCGTAGGCTTCTCGGGTGGATGTGCGGATGCTCTCGGGCACCTCGGCGCTGGTGAGTCGCTCGCGGATCCGGGCGGATACCTCGTCGACCTCTGTGACGTTCTCGGAGTTGAGGTTGCCGAGCTCGCGGCTGATCTCATCGGCGATTCCGGATTCGGCGAGGAAGGCATCGAAGGCTGCCGTGGTCACGACGAATCCAGGAGGCACGGGCATACCAGCCGTGGTCATCGTGACCAGTGAGGCTCCTTTACCGCCGAGGTTCTCCAGCTTAGGTTCGATCGTGGAGTCGAATGTCTGAACATAGTTCATGATGGTCCTCTCACCAAGTCACGGGTACGGAGATCGGGACCCGAAATGACAGGTTCTTGCGGAAGTCGATGGTCTCCGGGTCGACGAGTTGCAGGTTCGGGGCCAGTCGAGTGACCTCCTGGAAGCAGATCTTCGCCTGGAGCTTGGCGAGCATATTGCCCAAGCAGTAGTGGATGCCGAACCCGAACGACAGATGTTCACGAGCGTTGGACCGACCGATGTCGAACTCTTCGCCATCGTCGAATCGGTCTGCGTCACGGTTGGCCGATCCCATGAGCAACAGGAGCTCTTCGCCCTTTTTGATGCTCACTCCTCCAACCTCGGCGTCTTTGAGTGCCTTGCGGCGCCAGCCCACGATCGAGCCCGAGTAGCGCAGCACCTCATCGACAGCCGCCGGAATCTTCTTTTCATCATCGATGATGGCCTGCCACTGTGCCGGGTGGTTGAGAAGGACCCGGAAGCAGTTTCCGATGAGCGTCGTCGTGGTCTCGTGGCCGGCGAAGAGAAGCGAGTAGAGGACCGAAGCGATCTCGTGATCGGTGATCTCCGCTCCTCCCGACTGGGCGCGGACAAGATCTGCTGTCATGCTGTCGCCGCCGTTCTCGTGCGCGTCGGCGACGAGCTGGAGGCATTCCTGCCAGTACTCGACGAGGTTGTGAGCGTGAGGAATCTGTTCCTCATCACTCAAGTCGCCCCATGTCATGGCCGCGCGGGAGTCTGACCAGCGCTTGTAGGTGTCGACCTGAGATACGTCGGCGCCGATTAGGGTGAGAATGGTGATCGTCGGGATGTCGTAGGCGAGGTCGCGGACGAGTTCACCGTCCTTGTCTGGCCTAGCGAGCATCGTCTCGATTCGGGAGATGACATTGTCACGGATCTCCGGTTCGAGAACCTTGAATCGCCGAGGTGTGAAGGCCTTCTGGACGACCGTGCGGATCCGTGTGTGCTCGGGCGGAACGCGAGCCGAAAGCCCGGAGTACGCGGTGAATCCGCCGTCCTTCATGATTTGCGTGGCCTGAGGCCCGCGCTTGCGGACGGGGGCCTGGGCATTTTCAGAGGAGAAGGTCTCCCAGTCGTCGAAGACGGCCTTGATGTCGTCATAGCGGCTGACGACCCAATAGCCGACCCGCTCATCGAACATCACGGGCTCTTCTTTGCGCATCTGAGCGTAAGAGGGGAAGGGGTTCTTCATGTCGAAGGGCTCGAAGCCGTGGTGGTCCGAGGAGCCAGAGTTTCCGGAGCCGCTGTAGGGGCAGCCGCCGGTGGTCTGAGCCGAATCCAAAGTCATTGTCTCTCCTGTGAGCGGGGTCACTGTTGAACGTGCTGATCACACTACTGGCTGGCACGCTGGAGGCAATGATTAGACTTCCGTTGAATGGAAGTGACTTCCGCTGGCGCTGGTCATTCTGGGATGTGAAATCGATGGCCGACGGGAGACTGGAATTCAGCGCCGACCGTGAATGCCGAACTGTGTCTCAAGCAAGGTCTCGAGTGGGATGTGCGCCGTCGCCTGTTCGAGACGTTGGCTGATGCCGCGCAACGCAGGCAGGTGGCGCGTCAATGTTGACGCTTTCTCCGAGGCGACGACGAGGCCGAGCGCAGCCCCGATGCGCCCTGTATGAAAGACCGGCACTGCAATCGAACACGCGCCGAGGCGCTGCTCTTCGACGGTGGCGGCATAGCCTTCTTCTGAGATGGCTTCCAACTGTCTCGACAGCACTCCGGGGTTGGTAACCGTACGCGGTGCGACCTGCTTCATCGGTCGCTGCAGGTAGGCTTCCCGAACCCATGCTTCATCGAAGGCGAGGAGCACCTTGCCGACGGCTGTCGAATGCATCGGCAGGCGACCGCCGACGCGAGAGGCGCGAGGCACGCGTTCCGTCCCATAAACACGATCGATATAGAGCACTTCACGACCATCGCGAATGGCCAGCTGCGAGGTTTCGCCGGTGAAGGAATAGAGATCCTGGATGAAAGGCTGAGCCGTTTCGCGAAGCTGATGTCCGACATTCTGGCCCATCTCCCAGATGCGCAGACCGAGCTGATATCGGCCTTGTGCCGTGCGGGTGAGGAATCCCCAGTCCACCAGCTCGCTCGTCAGGCGGTGAGCTGTGCTCAATGGAATCTCTGCCGATTCGGCCAACTGAGTGAGAGTGAAGCTGCGCTTCGGCTCTTCGAATGTCGTGAGCAGGCTGAGCACCTTGTGAGTGACAGTTCGACCGCTTGCTGAGCTCGGCTCGGGACGGGACGGGGGCCTTGCCGCCGATGTGTTGACGGGCCCTGCTGGCTGAGAAGTCACTGACAGCTCACAGACTGACTGCTGCTCACGTATTGTCTGCTTCTTCGCATGAACGCAATATCCGTCACCGGAGGTCGCGCTGTCAACTGTATGACCGAGTTCTACTGCGAGCTCACACTGCGCGACTTCCTCGCCGATCGGGCAGGTGCAGTCGACTGGATCAGATCACAGGTGACGAACCTGCTTCCGGAACTGTGCATTCCGGTTGAGTCAGCCTCGAGCTGATCGCCTGATCTTCGCGCTTGCGATCACCCGGGCAGCAGCACGATGATCGTATGGATGACGAGGCCGACCAGGGCACCGATGACTGTGCCGTTGATGCGGATGTACTGCAGATCCCGGCCGACGTAGAGCTCGATCCTCTCGGCAGCTTCCTTCGCATCCCAGCGTTCGATCGTGTCGGAGATGACGCTGGCGATCTCGGGGCCGAAACTCTCTGCCAGGTCTCCGGCTGTGGTGGCGATCCGATCGTCGATCTTGGCTGCGAACTCAGAGTCGCTCTGCAGTCGCTGAGCGAATTCTCCGATGAGCTCCGAGATACGTCCGCGGACCTCGCCGTTCGGATCGATGATGGCTTGGCGCAGCAGCTGTTTGAGTGAAGTCCATATCTCGAGCACCGAATCGACGACCCCGGATTGGCTGAGCAGGTCGTTGATGATGACTTCGGCCTTCTCCGACAGCGGAGTGTCGGAGTTCAGGTCGTCGGAGAGATCGACGAGCCAGGCGTCGAGAGCCTGTCGTGCCTTGTGGTATTCGTTGTCGCGGACGTCGGCGACCCAGCCGAGCACCTCTCGCTGCAGTCGGTTGGAGAGCTGCTCGTTGACGAAGTCGGGAACCCAGGACGGGGCCCGGTTGTGGACGATCTCATCGATGACCTGCGGGTTGTCGCCCAACCAGGAGTATGCCTCGGCGACGATGAGGTCGACAAGTTTGTGATGCGCACCGTCGAGGACGATCTGACGCAGCAGCTGCGCCAGCACCGGAGTCTTACGGGTCGCGACCAGGCGCGGAATGATGACGTTCTTGGTCAGGGCCACGACGGAATCGTCGTCGATGCGGGCGAGCACATATTCGAGCCCACCGGCGGCACGGTCGACGACGAGGTCCCGGTTGGCGGACTTGCTCAGCCACTCACCGGCACGGTGGGAGACCTGAGCGGACCGGATCTTCGTCGACACCGCCTCGGCGTGGAGGAAGTTCGCGGCGACGAACGCGGACAGGCTCGCGCCCAGGGTGTCCTTCTTGCGAGGAATGATCGCGGTGTGCGGAATCGGCAGCCCGAGTGGGTGGCGAAAAAGTGCCGTGACGGCAAACCAGTCGGCAATCGCACCGATCATCGCAGCCTCCGAAGCACGGGAGACGAAGCCCCAGACCCCGGTGTTGTCGGTGAAGATGTGGGTCGAGAGAAAAATGAGGGTGGCGAGAACGAGCAGCGACAGCGCCAGCGTCCGCATCTTGCGCAGACCCCGCGCCCGTTCCTGGTCCTCCGGCGTCAGCTCGCTCGGACCGCCGAAACGCGGCACGGATGGTGCTTTCTCGATCGACATCGTTCCCCCTTCTTCGCCTGCCATCGACTTTAGCGAAGTAGCGGCCCGACGTGGGCATCGGCAGGCTGTGCCGAGCCTGGGAACCTGCGTCATGGAGTCTGCGCCCTGTCGCCGATTGCCGCATCGTGTTTGTATGGGAAGAGGCAACATTCGACGACTTTCGGGAGGATGACATGGCGGAGACGTTCAATGTGGGCGATCACGTGGGGTGGAACTCGGAGGCCGGCGAGGTCTCAGGCACGATCACGAAAGTCCACACCTCGGATTTCGAGTACAAAGGCCACAATCGTCGGGCATCGAAGGACGAACCGCAGTACGAGATCAAAAGCGACAAGACCGATCACATCGCCGCTCACAAGGGCACGACTCTCCACCGGATCGACAAAAGGTGAGCAGATCGCAGTTCTTCACCATCGGTCACTCGAACCATCCCCTCGAGGAGTTCATCGACCTTCTTACCGACAATGCCGCCGAGGTGGTCGTCGACGTCCGCAAGCTGCCCGGATCGAATAGGAATCCCCAGTTCAACGCGGACACTCTCGTCGATGACCTGGCCAAGGTGGGAGCGGACCCGCGTCGGCTCGAGGGCCTGATCGGCAGACGCCCGGTGAACCGTGACATCGACTTCGAGGTCAATGGGTGGTGGAAGAACCGCAGCTTCCACAACTATGCCGATCACGCCCTGACCGAGGAGTTCCGGACCGATTTCGAGCAGCTGCTTGAGTGGGGCGCGAGCAACCGCTGTGTGCTCATGTGTTCAGAGGCGGTGTGGTGGCGCTGCCACCGTCGCATCATCGCCGACAACCTGCTCGCCCACGACTACCCAGTCACCCACATCATGGGCAAGAACCAGACCTCTGCCGCCGAACTCAGCTCAGGAGCAGTCGTCGACAAGGACAGACGTGTCACCTACCCGGCAACTGCCTCGAACGACTAGTCGGGTGCCACACAGGATCCGTAGGCAACAGAATGTAGGGCGCGGCGGTGGATTCGTAGGTAGCAGAATGTAGGGCGCACGCATTGAACTGCCCCACCGTCGCTCTGGTGAATGGTCTCAATTGGCGAGACCCAGCAGTCTCACCAACATTTCGGGCGTAGTGTGTCGGGGTCTGGTCACCGCTGTCCCGCACGGGAAGGGACCTGACCAGGTTTCCGCTTCAGGCTGACCGGACGGTTCACCCCCGTACAGTCAGGAGCAGCCGTGCCAGCACAACCGGCCGAGGCCACCATTTCCGAGATCACCGATCTCATCACCTTCGACACCACCAGCCGGGATTCCAATCTCCCGCTCATCAACCACGTCGTCGACCGTCTCAAAGCCGCAGGCATCGAATCTCAGCGTGTGCCCAACGCCGAGGGCACCAAGGCAAACCTGCTGGCCACACTGCCGGCCTCCGATGGTTCTACGACCGGCGGAATCGTCCTGTCCGGGCACACCGATGTCGTACCCGTCGACGGACAGGATTGGTCAAGTGAGCCCTTCACTCCGCAGATCAGAAACGGCAAGCTCTACGCGCGCGGCAGTGCGGATATGAAGTCCTTCATCGGCGTGATCCTCGCGAAACTGCCTGAGCTCACCGCCGCGAAGCTCAAGGAGCCCATCCACCTCGCCTTCTCCTATGACGAAGAGGTCGGCTGCGTGGGTGCGATCGACCTCGTCGACACGATCACCGAGACGGGCCTGGCCCCACGCGGCTGCATCGTCGGTGAGCCCTCAAGCATGCGGGTCGTGCGCGGCCACAAGTCGATGAACGTCTTCCGGGTTGATTTCCACGGCGTCGCGGCACATTCCTCGCTGACCCCGGAAGGTGTGAACTCGATTGCCTACGCCTCCGAGTTCGTCACCTTCGTCCATGCGGTCGCCGCTGAATTCCGCACCGAGGGACCCTTCGACGAGAACTACGTCGTGCCCTTCACCACGGTGACGGCGAATACGATCAGCGGCGGCATCGCCGTCAACACGATCCCCGCCGAGGCGAGCGTGCAATTCGAGTTCCGATCCCTGGGATCTGTGGATCGTGAAGCACTCGTCGATCGATTCCGCGCCGAGGCGGCCCGCCTCGAGCGCATGATGCGCGCGGAGAACGACAGCGCTCACGTCGACTTCACCGTTGAGGCTGCCGCTCCCGGCTGCGAAACTCCAGCTGAGGCCGACATCGTCTCCCTGGCCGGTCAATGGGGCGGAGAGGTCAGCGACGACAAGGTCACCTACGGCACCGAGGCGGGACTGTTCTCGAACGCGGGCATCCCCACCGTCGTGTGCGGCCCCGGAGACATCGCACAGGCCCACGCTCCCGATGAGTACATCGAACTCGAACAGATCGTCGCCTGCGAAGCGTTCATCGGCAACCTCATCACCGACCTCAGCAGCAACACCGACCTCAACGCGGAAGGAGAGTGAGCACCATGAGCTCGTCCACCGCGGATGCGCAGCAGGGGCCTGTGCTCGAGGCAACTCCGGAGCGTCTCCTGGCCGCACGCAAGGCCGTCATCTCCAGTTCGATCGGTGCCGCCCTCGAATGGTTCGACATCATCGTCTTCGCGTCGTTCGCCGTCGTGATCTCGGAGATCTTCTACCCTGAGGGCGATCCGGTCTTCTCCCTCATCCTCACCTTCGCCACCTTCGCGATCTCCTACCTCGTCCGCCCCATCGGCGGCCTGGTCCTGGGCAGGTTCGCCGATCGACGCGGCCGCAAACCGGCGCTGACCCTCACCCTGTTCCTCATGATGCTCGGCACCCTGCTCATGGCGATCGCCCCGACCTATTCGCAGATCGGGGTCTGGGGCGCTCTCATCATCTTGGCATCCAGACTCCTGCAGGGGTTCTCCGCCGGCGGCGAGTTCGGCACGGCGACGACCTTCCTGGTGGAGACCGCTCCGCACCGGAAGATGTACTACGCCTCCTGGCAGATCGCCAGCCAGGGAGCCTCGATGGCCTTGGCCTCGGCCTTCGGCTTCGCCCTCAATACGTACCTGTCCGAAGAAGCACTCCACTCCTGGGGCTGGAGGGTGCCGTTCCTCATCGGCCTCCTCGTCGGACCGGTCGGACTCTACATCCGCTCCAAGCTCGACGAGACCGAGGAGTTCGTGTCGCGGCCTCCGGCGAAGTCGCCCCTGCGCACGCTTTTCGCCAACCACTGGGGTCGCATTCTCGCGGCCTCCGCGTCTGTCGGTGTCGCTACGATCTCCGTGTACATGATCCTCTTCATGCCCACCTTCGCGATGTCCAACTTGGGCATCTCACCGACGGCGGCCTACCTCGGCGGCATTTTGGCGGGTCTGATCTGTCTGCTCGGTTCACCGTTGGTGGGACGACTTGCCGATCGGGTCGGTGCGGCGCGGATCATGACCTATGCCGCGATCGCGGCCCTGGTGCTCGCGTGGCCGCTGTTCCAGCTCATCGTCACCCAGCGCAGCGTGCCCGCGTTCATCTTCGTCATCGCCGTGCTCGGCGTGATCATGGCGTTCTACTTCGCTCCGCTGCCGGGCATGCTCTCTGTCCTCTTCCCGGCAGAGATCAGAGGCACCGGGCTGTCCACGGCCTACAACATCGGTGTGACGCTGCTCGGCGGCATCGCTCCCTTGGTGCTCACGTGGCTGCTCGACATCACCGGTTCGCTGAACTCGCCGAGCGTGTACTACATGGGAGTCGCCGTACTCTCCCTCATCGGCCTGTTCTTCGTTCGCAGGCACTACGACCAGCGCTGATACAAGTGGCGGCAGGTCTGCCGCCGGCGCGCCTGCCTTGGTATCCTGGCGGCATGTACTGGCCACTGACGCCCCGGGAGCATGAGGTCGCGCTGACGATGATCCGTCATGCCCACCCCTCATCCGCTGAGGAGGCGAGTGCCACGTACGCCGATGCCCAGCAAGAGACGTGGGATAGTTCGGCCCAGGTCACACCCGCGCAGCGTGTGACCTGGGAGTCCAACCTCGCCGAGGTGGTCGTGACCAACCCCTGTGACTGCGGTTCCTGCCCGTCGATCGGCATGCGACCGGTGACTCGAGTCGACGACGAGAGCAGGGACGACACCGGTGGACAGGGAGATTTCGCGAACCGAGTCATCCTCGATGCCACGGTCGACGGGTGCATGCTGCTGCTGTTCATCGACGACGACAGCCCCAGCTACCTCGAATTGGCTCCCACAGATGATGAGGTATTCACGGAGTTCCCGCCACCCGAACGCATCCTGTTCTGACGCTCGAACGACCGCACCGTCGTCGAGAGCCACGCCACTCGCGCCTCGACTCACCGAGAGCAAACAAAAACGTCGAGGGAACACTCTGTAAAGTGTCCCCTCGACGTTTAGGTCTGCTTTCGACTACGAGCCGGGCTGACCGCTGGTCGGCCAGGCTGGCTGTAAAAGCTTCAGGCCTTGCCGATGACCTCGAACTTGGCGTTCGCGGTGATCTCGTCGTTGACGCGCACGGTAGCGGTGTAGCTGCCGGAGGTCTTGACGTGAGCAGGCAGTGCGACCTGACGACGATCGAAGTCGTGCCCGGTCGCGGTGTGCAGTGCTTCGGCCACAAGAGCCGGGGTCACGGCGCCGAAGAGGCGGCCGTTCTTACCGGACTTGAGTTCGATGCGGGCGCTGGAGGATTCCAGCTGAGCCTTCACCTTGACTGCTTCATCATGGTCAGCAATCTGCTTGGCCTGACGAGCCTTGCGAAGAGCATTGACATGCTTCTCCGCGCCCGCGGTCCATGCAGAAGCCCAGCCACGAGGCAGGAGCAGGTTACGTGCGTATCCGGCGCGAACCTCGACGATGTCGCCGGCGGCTCCCAGACCATCAACTTCCTGGTTCAGAATAACTTTGCGATTAGGCATGTTCTCTCCCTCCGATCAGCGAGCAGTGCTCGAGTAGGGCAGAAGTGCCATCTCGCGGGCGTTCTTGACGGCCTTTGCGATGACGCGCTGTTCCTGCACGGTCACGCCGGTGACGCGACGAGCACGGATCTTGCCGCGGTCGGAAATGAACTTACGGAGCGTAGCGGTGTCCTTGTAGTGGATCTTCGCCGCTTCGCCCTTCTTGAGCGGATTAGCCTTCTTCTTGATAGGCTTCCGGATCTCTGGCTTTGCCATGAGTATCTCCTGATTTACGAAATGTCTTGAACGTGTTTAGAACGGCGGTTCATCGGCGCCCGGGTTGCCCCAGCCGCCGTTGCCGCCCTGTGGACTCGATGATGCCCACGGGTCATTTGCCGGTGCGTTGTTCCCCTGGCTGTAACCACCCTGGCGCTGACCACCCTGCTGCGAACCGCCCTGATTCGGGTTGCCCTGATTCGGGTTGTTGCCCCAGCCGGAAGACTGCTGCTGACCGAAGCCACCCTGCTGGGCGCCTCCGCCCTGCTGCTGTCCACCGAAGTTACCGCCGCCGGAGAATCCGCCTCCGCTGCGTTCGTTCTTCGTCACCTGAGCGGTGGCGCGTCGCAGGCTGGGGCCGACTTCGTCGACGTCCAGTTCCATGACGGTGCGCTTTTCGCCCTCTTTGGTTTCGAAGGACCGCGACTTCAGGCGGCCCTGAACGACGACCCGAGTACCACGCTGCAAGGATTCGGCTACGTTTTCGCCCATCTCACGCCATACCGAGCAGCGAAGGAACAGGGTTTCCCCGTCCTTGAACTCGTTGGACTGACGGTCGAACATACGCGGCGTCGAAGCCACGGTGAAGTTTGCGACCGCAGCACCATTAGGTGTGAATCGCAGTTCGGGATCACTTGTCAGGTTCCCGACGACCGTGATGACTGTTTCGCCTGCCATTGACTGCTCCTTGAAACGAGGTGCTTGACGCTATTACTTGGCGTCTGGGCGGAGGATCTTGGTGCGCAGGACGGACTCGTTGAGTCCGAGCTGGCGATCGAGTTCCTTGGTCGTTGCAGGCTCTGCGTGGAAATCAACCACGACATAGAAGCCTTCGGACTTCTTCTGGATGTCGTAGGCGAAGCGCCTGCGTCCCCAGATGTCCACGTTGTCGACGGTTCCGTTTTCAGCCGGGACAACCTTCATCAGTTTGTCCACGGTGTCAGCCAACGTCCGCTCGTCGGTTTCGTTGTCAAGAATGAGCATGAGCTCGTAATGACGCATCTGTCACCCACCTCCTCTGGTCTTTACGGCCATGGTCGTTCCATGGCAGGAGGGTATATGCATGTCCGTTCCGTCCCTCACGCTTGTCGTGAAATGGGAACAGACCTACACAGTCTAGTGGACGGGCACCTGTGGTGTCATGTCGGATCCCCGTGCCCTTGCACACGGATGACCGGACGATCGGCTTCAACTCGGCGAGGTGGTTGTGCAGAGCGCAGTCGACCGCGGATTCGTCGTCGGTACAGATTCTCACCCGCGCAGATGACGACGGCGACGAGTGCGAGCAACCGCAGGAGAGTCAGGAGCGCGACGAAGGTCGGCTCGAGTCCTTTGTCGGGCTCAATGGCAGCGACATCGCCGAGGTGGATGGCAATGGCGAACGCAGTCTCCGCCACAGCCCAGATGATGAGCACCCACCAGCGACGAACGGTCAGGGCGAGGAACGGCAGGATCCACAGGCTGTCCCAGGGCATCATCCCGGGGGCCAGCAGCAGACAGCCGCCGATGAGGAGGCAGGCGGCGACGGCCGGGTCGAGTCCCGTCCGCCGGACCATGAACAGCGAGACGGCGATTGCGGCGATGACTCCCGCGCTGGCGATGATCCACACCGGTGCCCAGACCTCGGCGGTCCCCAGCCGTGCCATGACCAGGATGGAGGCGAAGGAGCCGCCGTCGACGGCATCGCTCATCCAGTGCAGGACCCGGTCGATGGCGGTGCCGTCGATGACCAGGAGAAGCGCCGAGGTGATGGTGACCGCCGCGAGCATCATCCGCGGGTCCCGGGGACGCAGTCGTCCAGCCGGGCGCGGACCGGCCAGGGTGAGGGCGAGGAGAACCAGCAGGGCCAGCGGGTTGATGAACGCGGCTATCCCAAGGAGGACCCCGGAGAGCCAGGGACGTGATCTCATCGGGGAGGATCCGACGAAGATGACCATGGCCCAGACGCTCAGTGCAAGCGCCACGGGGTCCAGACTCGACCCCAGGGTGAAGAGGATGACCGGCGAAGCGAAGGCTGCGACCAGCCAAGCTCTCTGCCTGGCGAGGACCAGAAGTGCGACGCCGAGCGCGGCGAAGGCGAGGACGTTGATGATGAGGACCATCGCCATGAAGACCGAGACATCGTCGGTCATGAGTTTGCCCAGTTGGACGAGACGAGACTCGAGCGCGGGCAGTCCCGGCATGCCCCCGTGGGAGCGTCCTAGAGCATCCTCGGGATTGAACTCTCCGAGGAATGCCATGGACAGAGGCCCGGAGCACATCCTCGCCGAGGCTGTCGGCTGTTCGTAGCCCGAACTCAGGCACGGGCCCTGCAGGGCGAGGGCGAAGAACGTGGTGAAACCGAGGATTCCGGCGAAGACATATGCCTGACCGCGCCGGAACCGCGCTCCTGCTGATGCGAGGTGAATGCCGTCCGGACCGCCGAGCAGAGGCTCGGCGATCCGGGTGCTGGACTGATGGGGCATGACTAGAGGTTACCGGCCAGCGGGCCGATGACCGTTATCAGCCTCCGGGTGACGCCGGTGGCTTAACGGGCAGTCCTCCTGACGAATCGCCACCGTCCTCAGAACTGTCGTCGTTGCCCTTCGGCGTGTCGTCCTTAGGCGGGTCGTCCTTAGGTGGATCGTCCTTAGGTGGATCGTCCTTAGGTGGATCGTCCTTAGGCGGTTCGGTCGGCTTCGGCTCGTCTGCACCCGAGTCGCCATCCTTCGAACTGTCGGCGTCCTTTTCCTTGTCCTTGTCGTCCTTCGGCTTCTCGCTCGGTTCGTCGACCGGGGCCTTCTTATCGGACCCGTCACCACCGTCGCTGCCGTCGTCGCTGCCGCTGGGAGTCTTGGGCTCGGGCTTCGGGGCAGGCGCTACCGGTTCATTCGTGTTCTTGGGCTTCGGCTTATCCGGCAGCTCTCCGCGCTCGGGGAACTGTTCGACCTTTTCGCCTTCAAGAGCAGCCTTCATGTACTCGGTCCAGACCTGGATCGGGAAGGAGCCACCGGTGACCTCGCCGCGACCGCCGTATGGGCCGATCGGAATCGACTTGCCGTCGACTTCGCGGTAGAGGACGACAGCAGTGGCTAGGTTCGGGGTGTACCCGGTGAACCACGCAGCCTTATTGTTCGACGTGGTACCAGTCTTGCCGGCTGCAGGTCGACCAAGTTGCTGTGCGTAACTGCCCGAACCACCGTTGACGACCTGGCTGAGAGCGAAAGAAGTCTCGGCAGCAACTGCCTCGTCGAAGACACGATCGCCCTTGGTCTTCGACTTGTAGATCTCTTCGTCCTGTTCGCCCTGAGTGACCTTCTTAATGGCGTGGGCATCGTGCTTGACGCCATTAGAGGCGAACGTCGCGTATGCATTCGCCATATCGACGACTTTGACGCTTGGGGTGCCCAGAACGTTCGACAGGTCCGGGGTCAGATCGATCGTGCAGTTCCTGGTATCACCCGTTTTCATCTGCTTTTTCGTGCAGTTCCCGCTGAGTCCCGCTCGCTGAGCGACGTCAACTGTCTTGTCAGGGCCAACCTGTTCGTTGAGAGCCGCATAGGCGGTGTTGATCGAGGACTCCGTTGCCTTGAGCAGGGTCACTGGCCCATAGTTCGCTCCGCCGAAGTTGGAGACTTCCCACGGGTTGCCGTCATTTTTGATTGTTGTCGCGGTGCCCGGGTACCGGTCCGTCAATCGCACACCGTTTTCCAAGCCCGCCACTAGAGCGAAGGGCTTGAAGGTCGAACCGGCCTGAGCATGGCCCTGAGTCGAGACATTGAAGGCCTGGTCCAAGTAGTTCTTACCACCGTAGAAGGCTTCGATTCCGCCGTTGTCCGGGTCGATCGAGACCAGACCCGCCTGCATCCCGTCGGGCTGATCCGGTGGAAGGTTCTTGATGGCCTTTTCGGCTTCCTTCATCCGGTCTTTGTCGAAAGTGGTGACGATGTTGTAGCCACCGCGGTCCAGCTGAGCCTCGTCGATGTCGAGCTTGCGCAGCGCCTCACGGCGTACGTATTCCCACATGTACCCGGTCTGGCCCTTGAGGGATTCTTCCTTGCTTGCTTCCTTCACCTCGGGCATCTCGACCTTGGCGGCCTGCTCGTCGGTGATGAAGCCCTCATCGGCCATCGACTTCACAACGTAGTCGAAGCGATCCTGGTAGGCCTCGGGATTGTCTGCAGGGTCAGCTGCACCCGGGCGCTGGATCATCGCGGCCAGCAGAGCCGACTCGCTGACATCGAGGTCCTTCGCCGACTTGTCGAAGTAGTTCTGGCTGGCGACCTCGATGCCGTAGGACCGGCGTCCCAGATAGATCGTGTTCAGGTAGTTGGCGAGGATCTCATCCTTGCTCTGCTGCTGGTCGATCTTGAGGGAGATGAACATCTCCTTGACCTTGCGATCCAGAGAATGCTCGTTGGTCAGGTAGAAGTTCTTCACGTACTGCTGTGTGATCGTCGAACCGCCGCCGGCGTACTGGTTCGTGACGACGCCGACAACGGCGCGGGAGAGTCCCTTGATCGAGATTCCGCGGTTCTCATAGAACGAGGTGTCTTCGGCGGCGATGGCGGCCTTGCGCATCGGCTCGGAGATCTCATCGATCTTCACGGACTTGCGGTCTTGGACTTTGTACTGACCAATGGGGGTCTTGCCGTCGTTATAGTAGATAGTCGACGTCTGACCGGTGGCCTCGATATTGGGCTCAGGGACGTCGGTGGCGGCGTAGCCGATGGAGAACAGCACGCACAAGGCGATGATGATGCTGAGTCCGCCGACGACGAGCAGCCGGATGCTGGGCAGAAAACGCGTCCATCCGCGCACACCTGAGCGCGGATAGTTGAGAATGTTCTTTGTCTTCTTGCCTCTGGTTTTGGCTTGTTCTTGTCCCTTAGCCACCCAAGGTCCTCCAGGTCAGTTTGCCTGCCGCATTGCGTGGCGACGAGGTTCGATAAGGTCACACTTGGGCTTCAGTGTGGCACGCCTTCTTTGGAACAGAGTGAAAATCCCCTGAATCTGGCGCCCACCTGACCCATTAGTTACCTGTCTGTACTTACGAGTAGCGGCTGATATCCGCTCTCACCAGGGATTTTACCGTCTGTCGAGTTCATCGACCACATCCAGTGCGGAATTGCTCACATTTAGCCCATTTTTCAACTATCAGCCGCCTGTCGGCCCACCCCCGTGCACAAAACTGTGCACTCCCATCCCTCAGCACTCGGCGAGGGATGAGAAGTGCCCTCAGTACTCGGCGAGGGAGGGAAGTGCCCTCAGCTCCCAACGAGAGTTGATCAGCTCTTGAGGTCGAAGTCCGTGTCGGCGTACTCCTTGCCCTCGACAACCGGCTCACCGCTGAACGGGTGCAGCTGATCCTCACGGGCACGAAGCTCTACGCGGCGGATCTTGCCGGAGATCGTCTTCGGCAGCTCAGAGAACTCGAGCCGGCGGATGCGCTTATAAGGAGCCAGATGCTCACGGCAGTAGGCGAGAATGGCTCGCGCGGTCTCCGCGTTGGGCTCGAATCCGCCCGCAGGGACAACGTAGGCCTTGGGAACAGCGAGACGCACGGGATCCGGCGATGGGACCACAGCCGCCTCGGCGACGGCCTCGTGCTCGATGAGCACACTCTCGAGCTCGAACGGAGACAGACGATAGTCGCTGGCCTTGAACACGTCATCGGCGCGGCCGACATAGGTGATGTAGCCGTTTTCATCGCGTTCGGCGACGTCACCGGTGTGATAGACACCGCCTTCGAAAGCTTCAGCGGTCTTCTCCTCGTTTGACCAGTACCCGCTGGTCAGACCCAAGGGGCGGGGATCCAGGCGCAGGCAGATCTCGCCCTCATTGCCCTCTTCGCCGGTCGCCGGATCGATGAGGACCACGTCGTAGCCGGGCAGAACCTTGCCCATGGAACCGTATTTGAGCTCCTGGTCAGGGGAGTTGCCGACCTGCAGGGTCGTCTCCGTCTGGCCGTAGCCGTCGCGGATGAGCACGTCCCATTCCTGCTTGACCCGGTCGATGACCTCCGGGTTGAGGGGTTCGCCAGCACCCAGGGCGATCTTCGGCGGGTTCTTGAGGTGGCTGAGGTCTGCCTGGATGAGCATGCGCCACACAGTCGGAGGGGCACAGAAGCTGGTCACGCCGACCCGATCCATGGTCTCCATCAGGGCATTCGCGTCGAAACGCGAGTAGTTGTAGAGGAAGACGCAGGATTCGGCGATCCAAGGAGTGAAGATATTCGACCAAGCGTGCTTGGCCCAGCCGGGCGAGGCCACATTGAGGTGGACATCGCCGGGGGTCAGGCCCATCCAGTACATCGTCGACAGGTGACCGACGGGGTAGGACACGTGGGAGTGGGCGACCATCTTCGCCTTCGAGGTCGTGCCCGAGGTGAAGTAGAGGAGGAGCAGATCATCGGCGCGCGAGGTGCCCTGCGGGTCGAAGATGTTGTCTTCGTCATCGGCATCGACGTAGCTGTAGTCCTGCTGACGAGAGGCGTCAGCACCGACGACGATGCGCACCACCTCGGCGTCGACCTCGTCAAACTTCGCGGCATCCGCAGCACCGGCGATAACGAATTCGGCCTTGCCGCGATCGACGCGATCGTTGAGATCGATGGGCCCCAGCTGAGTCGTCGTGGGTAGGAGAACCGCGCCGAGTTTGATGCCGGCGAGCATGGTCTCCCACAGCTCAACCTGGTTGTTGAGCATGATCATGACGTGGTCACCGCGCTTCACACCGGAGCGGCGGAGGAAATTGGCCACCTGATTCGAGCGACGAGAGAGTTCGGCATAGCTCCACTTGCCCTCTGTCCCGTCTTGTTCGACGATCCACAGGGCTGGGCTGTCGTTGCCCTCGGCGACCTTGTCGAACCAGTCGATGCCGAAGTTGAAGTGGTCGAAGCGCGGCCATTGAAAGCCGTCGCCGGCCGCCGCGGCATCGCTGCGCAACTCGATCAGCTTGTCTCTGGCTGCACGGAATTCATCGGTCACAGTCATCAGGTTCTCCTCACATCGTCGCCTGCGCCACATCATGTGACGACAAGCACAAACATACGCGATTTACGAAGCTATCAGTTGATGTGAGGAGGACAACAGGCGGGGGTGGAGCCTAGGACTCCTCGCCAGGCTCGACGTCGTCAGGCTCAGTTTCGTTGGGCCCAACTTCGGCGGGCCCGTTCTCGGCCCACCACTGCCGCAGAACCTCTTCGGCGCGCTCGTGTCCCAGCGGGCCGTGCTCCATCCGCTCCTCGAGCAGGTGCTTGTAGGCCTTGCCCACCAGCGGCGAGGGCTTGATGTCGAGGATGGCCATGATCTGGCGACCGTCGAGATCGGGACGGATCGCTGCCAGTTCTTCCTGTTCGCTGAGCTTCTCGATCCGGTGCTCCAGATCGTCGTAGGCGAAGGCGAGCCGATCGGCCTTCTTCTTGTTCCGGGTGGTCACGTCTGCCCGGGTGAGGATGTGCAGGCGGGAGAGCAGTGGGCCGGCATCGGTGACGTAGCGGCGCACGGCAGAATCGGTCCAGCCGGCGTCGCCGTAGCCGTAGAAGCGCAGGTGCAGCTCGACGAGGCGGCCGACGGCCTTGGTCGTGTCCTTGTCGAAGCGCAGCGCCTTCATCCGCTTCGCCGTCAGCTTCGCACCGACAGCATCATGGTGATAGAAGGTCACGGCCCCACCAGGCAGGAACCTGCGGGTCGCGGGTTTGCCGACATCGTGCATCAGCGCCGCGAACCTGACGACGAAGTCCGGCACCACGAGGCAGTTGGGATCATCGGAGCTCAACCCGGCTTCGCGCTGTTTGGCCGCATACTGCTCTTCGAGCTCGACGGCTTGGCGCAGCACGGTCAGTGAGTGCTGATAGACGTCCTTGTGGCGATGATGCTCATCGGTCTCGAGCCGCAGGCCGGCGACTTCGGGCAGAACATGATCGGCGACATCGGTGCGCACCAGCAGATCGATGCCCGCGGCCGGGTCGATGCCGGTCATCAGCTTGAACAGCTCCACCTGGATACGTTCAGCGGAGATGATCGCGATCCGATCGGCCATGTCACGCATCGCCGCTTCCACCTCGGCGACGGGATCGAGACCCAGCTGAGCGGTGAACCGAGCGGCGCGCATCATGCGCAGCGGATCATCGGAGAACGAATCCGCGGCGGTGCCCGGGGTGCGGATAACACCTTCGATGAGATCGGTGAAGCCATCGAACGGGTCGACGAAGGTCATCGCCGGGAGGCGGATCGCCATCGCCCCGATCGTGAAGTCGCGTCGGACCAGATCAGCGTCGAGGTCGGTGCCGAATTGCACCGTCGGCTTCCGCGATTCCGGATCATAGGCCTCGGCACGATAGGTGGTGATCTCGATCTGCACACCGGATTTGATGGCGCCGATGGTGCCGAATTCCCGGCCGATGTCCCAGTGGGTGTCCACCCAGTCGGAGATGAGAGCGAGGATGTCGTCGGGGCGTGCGTCAGTGGTGAAGTCGAGATCGGGCATGGGACGACCCAACAGTGCATCACGGACGGAGCCGCCGACGAGGGCGAGTTCGAATCCGGCCGCTGCGAAGCGCTTGCCCAAGGGCCCGAGAATGTTCTCGAGCTCATCGAGCTTGTCGTACAGACGGGCGTGCGCGGTCTTCGGGTCCACCGAGCTCCTTTGTGTTCTCCTGCGCCGCTCCGATCGGAGACGACTCAACTTCAGCAGAGTCCAGCCTACCGGGAGCGCGCCCCACGACACTTCCAAGAATCGCCTACTAAGGTAGGAGAATGACCACACCGATGCCCAAGCCGGGACCCAGAGCGTCTCGTCGCACCACGGTAGAGGAGATTTCCGCCGGGGGCATCGTCGTCGACTTCACACGCCCGGAGCTGACCGTGGCCGTGATCGCGCGGATCAACCGAGCAGGACGCATAGAATGGTGCCTTCCCAAGGGTCATCTCGAAGGAATTGAGACCCCCGCCGAGGCGGCTCGCCGTGAGGTGGAAGAGGAGACAGGGATCCTCGGGCAGATCATCTGCCCGCTGGGCACCGTCGACTACTGGTTCACGGTGACGGGAATCCGTGTCCACAAACTCGTCCACCACTTCCTGCTGCGTGCGCGGTCGGGGACGCTGACCGTGGATAATGATCCTGACCAGGAAGCGATCGACGCCGCGTGGATCCCCTTCAACGATCTGCGCTCCCGGCTCTCATTCGCCAATGAGCGTCGCATCGTTGCCGCAGCCCGCCCGATGGTTGCCCGATTGGAGCAGTGAAACCCATCAGTCACACGCGTTTCCTCCTCGCCCTGCTGAGCACAGTCCTGCTGCTCGCAGGGTCAGTTTTCGCTGTCCCGCTCTTGGGTACGGCTGGTCCCGCCAGCGCCGCGACGAACACCAGTTCGAGCGCCGCTGAGGTCTCGATCACCCTCGACGAGGTCACACCATGGGTGGATGAGAAGGGCACGCTCACGGTGCGCGGCACGATCACAAACCCCACAGATCAAGCGATCTCTGATCCCGATCTGGCTTTGGCGATGTCCACACAGAAACTCGACTCCGGACGCAAGATCCAGAGTTGGAAGACCGATCAGTCCCGGAACCGCCTGGTCGCCGACATCGAGAACAACGGCCCCGATGCTCGTAAAAAGG
Source organism: Brevibacterium zhoupengii (assembly GCF_021117425.1). Taxonomy (NCBI): domain Bacteria; kingdom Bacillati; phylum Actinomycetota; class Actinomycetes; order Micrococcales; family Brevibacteriaceae; genus Brevibacterium; species Brevibacterium zhoupengii. The sequence continues at coordinate 4,389,865 of NZ_CP088298.1, forward strand.
CCAAGGAAGCGGGGCAGAGCACCGATGAGAACTCGGATTCGGAGACTAAAGTGGACACCGCCTTCGACAAAGAGATCGCGGCAGAGTCCTCCTCGGAATTCACGTTCTCCGTCCCAGCGGATGAGTTGGGGCTGCAGAAGTCCTCTCCCGTCTCGGCCTGGGGCCCACGCGGCCTGAGCGTGCAGCTCGGCGACGACACCGGACGGCGGGCTTCAGAAGTCGGCTTCTCCACCTGGTATCCGAGCCCGAAGTTCGACAAGACCAAGGTCAGCATGCTCGCCCCGGTGACGCTTCCGGCTCACACCACCGACGGGATCATCGATCCCGACGAACTCGACAAGGCGATCGGCAAGGGCGGTTCCCTGACCGCGATCAGGAACGTGCTCGACAACCCTGGAGTGGGCATCGCCCTGGACCCCAGGGTCATCGCGTCCTTCGAAGCCGCGGTCGCCGACCCAACTCCCGAGGATGACGGGTCGGATCCCGAGGAGACCGACGAACCCTCACCGCAGGACACCGAAACGGCGACCGCAGGACCCGACGCCCATGACACCGACCCTGGCGCAGACTCCAATGATCAGGGCAATGCCGACGGACTCACCGCCGATGAGCTGAAAGCCCAGGAAGAGCAGCGCAAGCGCCTCGACACCTGGTATCAGGATTTCCTCGACGAGGCGGAGTCGCACACCGTCATCGCTCTGCCCTTCGGAGACCCCGACCAAACAACTCTGCGCAAGGGCGATCTGAAGAGCCTGGGGACCTTCGCACGCAAGCAGCGGACGATCGTCAAGGATGTCCTGCCGAAGGCCAAGACCGACATCGCCTGGCCCATCGCCGGCTCCGCTCAGCGCTCTGACCTCGCCGCCTTCGCCAAAGCCGGGGACAAGGCCGTGATCCTCGACAACACCCAGCAGCCCTCTTTGGGTGGCGTCCACGACAACGCCCATTCGAAGACCCGACTCACCTCCGATGCTCAGTCATCGATCGACACCCTGATCAGCGATTCCGCTCTGGCAAAGCAGAGCGCTCAAGTAGCCGACTCGGACCATCCGGCCTCAGGGATCTCGGAATTGGTCGCAACGACCGCCGCGATCCAAGCCGAGGCCCCCTACCGGACGCGGCACCTGCTGCTGCCCATGCCGCGTACAGCAGCCTCGGCGAACTGGGAGCAGACGGTCGGGGCCATCGCGGACGCCCCGTGGGTCGACCCCTCCGGCATCGATGAGCTCCTCGACACCGATGTCGTGCCCCGTGGCGTGCTGCAGACCGGGACGGATTCGAAGACCATCGGCGCGAAGGCTGTGAAGAGCCTTGCCGAGACCCGGACGACGCAGAGGAAATTCAACAGTGTGTTCTCCGATCCGGCAGGAGCGAATGCGCGGCTGGACCGCGAGCTGCTCAGCTGCACCTCGGTGGCGTGGACCCTGGGTGGAAATGCCACACGCTGCGCCGACGAGGCGCAGGCTTCGAGCGAGAAGGTGCGAAACAGTCTCTATCTCGAAAAGGGATCCTCAGTACTGCTGGTCACCGGTGAGGAGACGACCATTCCGGTGACGATCGTCAATGATTCCTCCGCCGAGGCGACGATGAGCATCCGGATGAAGCCGAAGACCCCTCAGCTGCGGGCCGAACCCACGGAAACCGTGGTCGTGCCCGCTGAGGAGACCATGCGCGTCGACGTTCCGGTCAAGGGTCTGGCCAACGCCGATGTGCCGACGACGATCGAGATGGTCGCCACCGATGACGTCGTTCTGCCGAAGGACGAGACTCTGCTTGTCAGAGTGCGGGCCGACTGGGAGAACATCGGCACGGCAGTTGTCGGATTGGCACTGGCCGCAGTGTTCGTGGTCGGCTTGATCAAGACGATCTCCCGCGGCCGCAGGAAGATCCCCGAACAGCAGCTGGCCGATGCGATGGCCCGCGCGCACAACGACGAATCGGAAACGAGGTAGGACTTGTCCAATCTTTCATCATTGGCCAAATCCTCGGCCATTATGACCGCAGGAACCCTGACCTCGCGCATTTTGGGCTTGGTCAAGGCGTCGCTGCTCGCGATGGCGATCGGCGTCACCGCGGTGCAAGCCGATGCCTTCGATGTCGCCAACAAGGTGCCCAACACCCTGTACATGCTGCTGGCCGGCGGTGTGGTCAACGCCGTCCTCGTCCCGCAGCTGGTTCGGGCGTCGAAGAGGAAGGACGGGGGCGAAGACTACACAAACCGACTTCTGACCCTGGCATTCCTCATCCTGGCGGCAGTCGGCCTCATCGCCACTCTGGCCGCACCGCTGCTCGTCTGGCTCTACTCCTCGGGGTGGGGTCCGGATCAGATGGCCTTGGCAACGGCCTTCGCCTTCTGGTGCCTGCCGCAGCTGTTCTTCTACGGCCTCTACACACTCCTGGGCCAGGTACTCAACGCCAAGTCCTCCTTCGGTCCATACATGTGGGCGCCTGTGCTCAACAATGTCGTGGCCATCGTGGGCCTCCTCGTCTTCATCCTCGTCTTCGGCACGAACGATGCGAATCCGCATGAGTTGAGCACCTGGACTCCGGGCATGATCGCTCTCCTGGCAGGATCGGCCACATTGGGAGTCGTCGCTCAGGCACTCATCCTGATCTGGCCGCTCAAGCGCATCGGGTTCAAGTACAAGCCGACCTTCGGCTTCCGCGGGGTCGGCCTGGCCACCGCAGGAAAGGTGGCGTTCTGGACCTTCTCGGCCATGCTCATCGGACAGATCGGCTTCCTCATCATCTCCCGCATCGCCGCTGGAGCCTCCGTCCCGGGTGAGGGCAATGCCTCGAATGCCGCATATTCATACGGCTATCTCGTCTTCATGCTCCCGCACTCGCTCATTGCGGTATCGCTGGCCACAGCGCTGTTCACCTCGTTGAGCAAGAATGCCGCCAACAAGGACACCGAGGCGGTCGTCGGCGATTTCTCCATGGGTGTGCGCATGGTCGGCCTGATCAACTCCTTTGCCGTGGCAGCACTCATCGTCCTCGCCTCGCCCGTGGCGATGATCATTGCCGGCGACGGCCGCGAACAGGCAATGGCAGTTGGGCTCGTCATCATCGCCATGGTGTTCGGACTCATTCCCTTCAGTGCCAACTACCTGGCGCAGAGGGTCTTCTATGCCTATGAGGATGCGAAGACGCCGTTCTTCATCCAACTTCCGCAGGTGATCTTCCAATCCCTTTTGGTGCTCTCGGCCTCGATCTTCCCGAATTCGGTCACGGTGGCCATCATCGGCCTGGCGATGAGCCTGGGGTATCTGCTCGCGATGATCCTGTCGTTCACACTCTTGAAGAAACGACTCGGCGACATTGATCTTCGCGGGATCCTGACCGCTCACATGAAGTTCTTGGTAGCAGCTTTGGTTGCTGGAATGGCCGGATACGGGCTTCTCTTCTTCTTCCCGGACTTCGCTCTGTCGGGACAGTGGCAGGCATTCGTCTCCACCGCTGCCGTCGGCACACTCATGCTCATTGTCTTCTTGGGAGCATGTTATTTGCTGAAAGTCAGAGAGTTGCATTCGATTATTGGCGTCGTTGCTGGAAAACTAAGAAAATAGCCTGCGCATTGAAGCCCCTCTGGAGGTGGTCACCCTGATCGATATCGAACCCGGCATGGTAGTTGCCGGTCGTTACGTCGTATCAACGGTCGACCGTCGGTGGCTCGAGGAGAATCCGCAAGCGGGGGCAGTGTGCACAGCTCTGGATGCCATCCTCGATGAACCAGTGCTCATCCACGTCGCCGATGCCGATGGATCCACGGATGTGCTCGAGGCAGCGCGACGGGTCTCCATCCTCGGCGATCATCGCATTGCCCCGACCTTGGACGTCGGCCATTCGAACGGACTCGACTATGTCGTGTCCAAACGCATCGCCGTCACGCCACTGAGCGAGATCCTCCCCAAATCCCCGCTACCCATCGATGCCGCCTGCGCTCTCATCGGCGAGATCGGAACGGTTCTCGTCACCGCCGCCCGGCGCGGCCTGTTTCATATGTTCCTGCGCCCGAACACCGTGGGAATCACGACCAAGGGCACCGTACTGGTCTCCGGTATCGGCATCGACGCCGCCCTGGCACTGGGCACTGAGGTCATCGCTCCCGAGGACTACACGCCGACGAAGGCCTCGCGCGAAGATGCACTGGGACTCATCCGGCTCTTCTATGCCGCCATCACCGGATACTGGCCCGCCGAAGAACCATTCAACGGAATACCCGCCGCCGGACGAGAGAACTCGCGCATCGCGCGCGCCAAGTCTCTCAATCCCGAGGTCTCCAACGAACTCGATGACTTCGTCAGCGGAATCCTCACCGGATCTGATCCGGGACCCGGATCTGTGGCAGAAGTGCTGGGCTACCTTGATGAGTGGGATGCCGAGCTGCTGCGCTACGTCAATCGTGCACCGGTGCTCGACAACGACAGCGTCTTCAACCAGTCACCACGCAGCTTCGACGAGGCGACGAGCCTGCCCACGCCGCGATCGACATCAATCGGTGCGACCCCGGCGAACACCGCCAGTGACGACCAGGTCAAGGCTGCTCTGGTACGCATCGGCATCACCCGTCCGGGAACACGCGGACTGGCTGTGGGTGTCGTGGGCAAGACGACGGGACAGTACGCGGATCGGATGCAGATGCGTGAGGCATCCAGCTTCCCCATCGGTAAGGATCAGCTCGACAATGCCGCCCAGGACTGGGAGGAATGGGAGCCTGAGCAGACCTATTCGGAGTACTCCGCATACGCCGATCACGAGTACGACGAAAATCTGACGTCTCCGATCATGAATCGTGATGCTCAGGATTCGGATCCCGATACCCAAGCACTCGACATCGTCTCCGACGACGTTGTTGAAGAGACCGAGGATGACAACGACACCCGAGTCATCATGGATGACGAAGACGACGGTTCGTGGTTCCTCGGCGGAATGTTCGAGACCAATGAGCAGCAGCGTGAACATCAGCTGCGCGAATACGAACGCGAACGCCGCATCGCCAAGGCGAAAGAGGACGAGGCCCGCCGGCGCATTGCGGCACTCGAAGCGTCGTCAGCAAGCAAACGACAAGAGGCCAATGCCTCCACTCCGCCCAAGCAGGTGCGTAGGCTTTCGCCCAATTCGGTCGACGAGTCAGACACCGATTCGACTCGGACGACTGCTCCCGTTCCCGCCGTCTCGCCCGAGCAGGGTACCGCCGAAAAGTCACGTTCTGGCAAGGCAGGAGCTGCCGCTGGTGCGGCGGCTGTCGGCGCCGCAGGTGCAGCTGCGTTTGCCGGAGCTTCGAAGGCCGGTGGTGAGAAGGCCGGTGGTGAGAAGGCCGGTGGTTCCACAGGCAAGAAGCCGTCAGGAGGCAAGAAGCAGTCCGCGAATGCTGGAGCCTCGACCGGAGGTAACTCTGCGACCTCAGATACACCGGCGAAGAAGTCGGGGGCAGGGAATGCGGTTGCCGGCGGTGCCGGTGCAGCGGGCGGTGCAGGTGCCGCCGGCGGATCTGCGAACAATGGCCACGACTCGGACGAGGACCCTAAGAACACCCGAAAACCATTCGCCTGGCTGGTCCTCGCACTCGTAGTCATCGCCGCCATCGTCATCTCTATCACTGTCTTCAGCTTCACCTCAGGCGATGACAATCCCGAACCGGTCGCCGAAACCTCGGCTCCGGCAAAGACGGATGACAGCAAAGACAAGAAGACAGAAGAGCCTCAGACAGAACCGCCGAAGATCGAAAAGGTTTCGGCCCTGGATCCCGAGGGCGACGATGAGGAGAACGACGACCAGGCACAAGACGTCGTTCCCAACACCGACGGATCATGGCGCACCGACCGCTATAACTCGGCGTCCTTCGGCAACCTGAAGTCTGGTGTCGGACTGCTGTTCGAACTCGAAGACAAGGCCACGGTGAAAGAGGTCAAGGTCAAGTCGTCGAACTCGGGCGGAAGCTTCGATATTCTCAATGGTTCCGACCCTGAGGATGCGAAGAAGGTGGGCGAAGGGAAGTTCGACTCGGACGGTGTCACGATCAAGCTCGATGATGACGTCGAGACAGACAACCTCATCCTCTGGGTCACCGAGCTTCCCCAGGACGAAGGCGGATTCCGCGCCATCGTCAACACCGTCGACATCAAGTAGGAACCACAGACGCCGGCAGGGTGAGCGGCCACCCGTTTCCCTCAACAGCAGGTGCGGAATAGTCGCAACCGCCGTACCGTTACACGTACGATAGGCATTCTGTGCCGCCGTCGAGCGGGGCACTGAGAACACAGCGAGCAGAAACAGGGAATTTTCACATGACTGATACACAATTGGTGATCATCGGGTCGGGTCCGGCCGGATACACCGCGGCCGTCTACGCGGCTCGTGCGAATCTTTCGCCCGTAGTCATTGCGGGTTCTGTGACAGCCGGTGGTGAACTCATGAACACCACTGATGTCGAGAACTACCCAGGTTTCCCCGCCGGTGTGCAAGGCCCGGAGCTCATGGAGAGCATGCGCGAGCAGGCTGAGAAGTTCGGTGCCGAGGTCATCTACGATGACGTCTCGAGCCTCAAGCTTGAACCAGGTGCTCATCAGATCGAAACGGCCCTCGGGGCCCGGTACACAGCTCAGGCCGTCATCCTCGCGACCGGTTCGGCATACCGCGAGCTCAACCTTCCGAATGAGAAGAAACTGTCCGGCCACGGTGTCAGCTGGTGCGCAACCTGCGACGGCTTCTTCTTCCGGGACCAGCACATCGCCGTGATCGGCGGTGGCGACTCCGCCCTCGAGGAAGCAACATTCCTCACGCGTTTCGCATCCAAGGTGACGCTGATCCACCGCCGCCAGGAGCTTCGAGCTTCGCAGGCGATGCAGGACAGAGCGGCAGCCGATGAGAAGCTCGAGTACCTCCTCGACAGCGAAGTGGCCGAAATACACGGTGAAGACTCGTTGACCGGCCTCACTGTCCGCAACACCGTCACAGGCGACACCTCCGAACTGCCCGTGACGGGCATGTTCGTAGCCATCGGCTCGGATCCGCGTACCAGCCTCTTCGGAGACCAGCTCTCACTGCGGCCTGACGGCTATCTCAATGTCGAAGGACGAACCTCCAAGACCGCGATCGAGGGTGTCTTCGCCGCCGGCGATGTCATCGATTCGGTGTACAGGCAGGCCATCACGGCTGCAGGATCGGGCTGCTCGGCAGCACTTGACGCTGAGCACTACCTTGCCGATCTGGAAGCAGTAGCAAAGCAGGCCGAAGCTGTCACGGCAGACGTCTCTGAAACCGCGGCGCCAGTCGCCTCCTGATATACCCACCTCGCCGGGCGTAGACAACGGCCAGTCGTCTCAAACTGCGTCTGCAGCTTCTGAGTCGAAACGTCGCCTCGGGGAATGAAACTCACGCAACCGCTGTTTCTGCTATTGAACATCATTGAGAGAAAGGTTGGTCATGTCGACAGAAGTCACTGACGCCACGTTCGAAGAGACCGTATTGAAGTCCGACAAGCCGGTCCTGGTCGATTTCTGGGCACCCTGGTGCGGCCCGTGCCGTATGGTCAGCCCCATTGTTGATCAGATCGCGGAAGAGAACACCGAGAAGCTCAACGTGGTCAAGGTCAACACAGACGAGAACCTCGAGACTGCGAGCAAGTACGGAATCACCTCGATTCCGGCCCTCTATGTCTTCAAAGATGGTGAGGTAGCCAAGACCATCATCGGCGCCCGGCCAAAGCCGGCGCTTGAAGATGAGCTCTCCGACTTCATCTGATCATGTTCTAAGGCGCCTGTTGTACGATCAACAGGCGCCTTAGGTCTATCCAGATGGCAGACAGGAACACGTTCAGAACTTCGCACAGCAGATTGGCATGGCATTGACTCACAACCCACACCCGCAGTTTTCACGCGGGGACAGCTCTGAGGTTTTGCCCAACATCAAATCTCAGATGGCTCGTCTGGGACTCAATGTCGGTGATGCCGATTCTGACGCGTTCGATCGCGCCTTTGAACTGGGAGTCCGACAGTTCCAGCAAGTGCGCGGTATCCTCTGCGACGGTGTTATGGGCAAAGAGACGTTTTCAGAGCTCGAACGGGCCAGATATCAGCTCGGGGACCGCGTGCTCCGCTATGACCCCGTCAGAGTCCTTACAGGCGATGATGTCCTGCGACTCCAACGTACGCTCGCAGGCCTCGGTTTCTACGCGGGCCGTATGGATGCCGAATACTCTGCGATCACTGACGCTGCTGTCAAAGAACTGCAGATGAGCCTCGGCACCAAGGTTGACGGAATCGCCGGTCCACAGACACTACGAGGACTCGATGCAATCGATCGTAAACAGGACACAGGCAACCTCTTCGCTCTCGAAGAACGCGCACGCGTCGCGGCATCCGGAACGTCCCTCGCCGGTCGGACCTTCGTGATCGAAGCGGCCACTACAGTTGTAGATTTCGTCACGCTGCCAATGACTCAGGAACAGGCGGAGACCGAGCGTCGCATCACAACCGATATAGCAACTCGCCTTGCCGGTAGGCTCGAAGTAGTCGGCGCAGGCGCAATCGTTCTCGATGGCGATGCAGTCGAAGTCAACACAGCCGACCAGCTGGGAGCGTCCGCCGTCATCACTGTGACTGCCGACGTCAATAAGTCCAAAGACGCAAATGGAATCGCCACCTTCTTCTTCGGGCACGAAACCCACGCCGATATCAACTCTCCAACTGGAGCACGGTTGGCAGAACTCATACAGAGCGAACTCACTGCGCGCACCGGAATGAAGGACTGCCGAAGCCACGCACGCACGTGGTCCTCCTTGAAACGACTACGCACCCCGAAGGTTCATGTGGTCTCCGGCTACCTGACGAATAGCCATGATCTGGAGAACCTCGAGGACCCCAACGTACGGGACGCAATTGCAGACGGCATCGCGGCAGGGCTGCAGAGGCTATACGTTCGAGAAGATTCAGATCCTGAGACGGGTACCTTGAGCCTCGCGGAAATCAAAGCGTACAGCTGAATCCTCATCGGGCTGAGTTTCACGTGAAACACAGCGTCGACCAATAGAGTCCGAGATTACCAGACGATACATCCACGCACTTGTGGTGCATTAGGCGCCTACGCAAGACGATGAGCTGCAGCCTATTCCAAAGTTGGCGACATTGGTGAGCAACAGCTAAAAGAATGCCTTAGCCGGCGCCTTCTCCGAGTGGATACCGTATCGACGCCAAGTACAAGGCTCGATCTGTACGACCGTACGCTCGAGCTCAATCTCCCAATGTAGGGCACCCGCGACGGGGCATCATTCCTCGCCCCGTTGGAACACAATTCATTCGCCACCTGTAGCTGCCTATTTCAACCGGACACATACCAAAATCGCTCTGATCAACAATCAGGCGCACATCCGCTGCCTTGTCGAGCTCGACGTCTTCGAGCACCGCCTCGAAGCACTTCTGTAATCCCGAACAGGCGTGCAGACCCAGCCCGACTTTGTCTCGACAGAGAAGAATAGTATGGATGAGTCATTTCAAGAAGATTCAACAACGTTTACGGGAACGAGATTCACCCTTGCTGTTCCAAGTGAAACAATCGTTATCCCTACAGACGCCACCCAAGTCGATTCCGGGAGCGACTGGTGCTTCGTGTTTGCAGTAGGACAGTAGGACTGTAATACCCGCAGCTTCATTAGCGAAATTCGACAGAGTAATGATTTCTCCGCTGTGAGTTCTGACTCGCTACCTACACGTTCGCAGCACACAACCAGTTGGACGAATGTCATGATATTCCAGTCAAGACCGAATGTCCTACCTGCTGTTCATAGTAGGTTTCACGTGAAACAACACCACTACGAGCCAACCTTACGATCCGCACACGCACGTAAGCATCAAACGGACGGCCATCGGATGCAACCGAGTGATCAGACTCATTCGGCTGACGTAGCGGTAACGATCAATCTTCCCGGCGTACAGCTACGACTATCAAAGGAAGCTTTCGGAGATACCAATACGAATACGATGTTCCACGTGAAACCGGGTTAGGGAGTCGATAGACCAAAACAAACCACAGTCGCTAATGGTGACGAGTCGATTCCGGACGGCGCCAAAAGGAGCAACATGATTAGCCTACTCAACGCTCTCAGATAGTCGACACGCCCTCGGATGCTCATCAACAGTCGACAGACACTAGGCTCGGCCCGTATTTCGTCCTGCACACACCTGGTGCACTGCCGATCGGTCGTCCTATGGAGTTGAGCCCGACCGGACCCAAAGCGGTAAGACACCGTTTCTCACGTACATCTTTCACGTGAAACGGTGGCTACGGCCTACACATTCGCGAAGAGTAAAGGGGGCCAGACCGACCAGTGGACGCTGTTAAGTGAACGGCTCCGACCATGACTAACGAGGCCTGAAGTCGAAGATCGGGGTACAAAGACCTATTCGGGTCCGCACCAAATCAAATGACAATGGTCGAACATGAATTGTTCGACGTGAAACAAGCACCCGAGAGTTGAGGGAGTGGGCGGCAGTCGGCTAATGGGTGTATCCACGAGAGCAGCCTCGATCGGGTAGTAACGGAATCTCATCGCACATCTCCACGATCAAAATTCACTCTTCAATTGACCACCAACCACGCGTTTCACGTGAAACAGAGACACCCCAGCTCTTCTAGCGGCAACTACATACTACAAATTCCCGCCTCGGAACTTGTGTTAGCCATAGAACCCCCGGGGTCCAACACCTCGGAAACTATCCCTATAGCCTTTCAGTTGCCGATACACTCGCGGGGGAAGGCCTTTCCTACCTGTTGTCGAGCCACGTTAGGCCACCATCTATAGGGGCCATCGACCGTCGCAAGATCAGGTTAAGGCCGCACGTCTCAACATCGACGGCTAGAAACCAGTCAGCACAGGCGACACAGCCGAACAGCGACCTCCCAAGCGACACAGATGTTACACGTGAAACATGAAATCCTATGGTCGGAGAGTTACGTCAGTTGGGCGACTGGGACAGCAAACCCGAACCGCTAACGCCTCTACATTTTGGGGAAAGTCCCCGCTCTAATCGAACCAAAGAACTGGCTGACATGTTCACTGCAGGACAACCAACGACGTTGCCTTGCACGGTCAATATCACCTAGGGAGCATTCGCAAATTCATCCCGCAAATCAGCAGAGGCATGCATATTCTAGAAGACACATCTTTGCCCGACTAGGCGTTTCACGTGAAACGTGAGCACCGAGGTGCCAACATTGCCCCCCCCAGACAGGTGCAGATAGTCGATGAAACCAACATAAGCTGCAGCATTTAGCACTAGGGCAAGTAGACATGGGGCGCGCTCCAAACCACCGAACTGGGGAATTTCTATGTACCCGATCAATAGGCGTCTGACGCTTCAATCACGTTGCCCATCGACGTTGGTCGTTTCACGTGAAACGATCCTGCGCGATCAGTTGCGCAGACCCATAAGACCCTTAAGGATTGTCCGCCACCCTACGTTCATCGAAAGCGGTGCATCACACAGTGACGACAAGCTCCGAATAGAGGCAGGCATGCAATAGACGGAGGCAAAGCTGGGAACCGCGCCTCCGCATCGGGAACATTTCAAGGTTAAGCAACCCAAAACAATCGGATGTTATGCACGGTGGATGGGCCTTCACCCATCTCCTCGGAACCCTTAAGCTCGTACGATCGGGTGTTTCACGTGAAACAATACCGGTTGCTAATCACTATTCGACCCGTAGTCTCACTTCATCTCTCGGCCCTATCCCGCTAGCACAAGCGAAATGGCGGCCTGTATGGCTGCATGAACCGCAATAGCGTGGATGCACTCCGGTCTATCAATCTATTTGCGCTCATTTTTGGGAAATCGAGCGCGCCGGCATTAATCAGCATCAAAAGAGGAATGAAAAAGAGCGGGTGAGAAGAACTGAATCTTCTCACCCGCTCCTGATCTAGCGGCTAGCGGCTAGCGGTACGCTATTCGTTCGGCGACTCTACACCCAGCAGCAATAGAATTCGGTCGAGATCGTCTTGGTTCGCAAATTCGACGCTCAATTTACCCTTCTTCTTACCAACGGTGATGTTCACCTTCGTGTCCAGACGATCCCCGAGCCTCTCAGCAACTTCAATAAACTGAGGCGCCACCTTCGTCGTTGCACGTGAAACATTCATGGAATCACCACGGTTCAACAGGACGACTGCCTCTTCAGACGCCCTCACCGACAAACCCTCTGCAACGATGCGCTGAGCCAGAATCTCCATATGTTCGGGTTCCCGCAAACCAAGAATCGCACGAGCATGTCCGGCAGAGATGACCCCCGCCGCAACTCGACGTTGTACGAGCGGTGGCAGACGGAGTAGGCGAAGAGTGTTGGAAATCTGCGGACGTGATCGACCGATCCTCTCGGAAAGCTCTTCCTGTGTGCAGCCGAAGTCTTCCAACAGCTGTCCGTAGGCAGCAGCTTCCTCCAGTGGATTAAGTTCTGCGCGATGCAAGTTCTCAAGCAACGCATCGCGGAGCAAATCGGTGTCGTCAACATACCGGATGATCGCAGGAATGGCGGAGAGGCCAGCGTCCTTCGTCGCCCGTAGACGACGCTCACCCATGATCAGTTCGAAGCGCTCAGAATTCCCGGGTTTCTGCCGCACGACTACGGGCTGCAGCACACCAATCTCGCGAATGCTGTGAACGAGCTCGCTGAGTTGGTCTTCATCAAAGAACGTACGCGGCTGACGAGGGTTGGCATCAATCAGGTCTACATTGATCTCGCCGAACTCTGTATCAGGGATCGAATCGACGCCTGACGACTCGATACCGGACTCGTCACCAGAGGCGGAGACTCCCTCGTCACTACTGCCTGCTTCCGAAGCCCCCTCACTCGACTCTTCCACAGGTGAGTAGCCATCCGACTCGGAAGTGATCTCCGACGAAGGGTCTACTTCATCTGTAGTCTGTTCGCCAATTGCACTCTGTTCCGTACGGGCCTCGTCAAAAGTTTCATGGCCCGACCGATATACCCCAGGGTGATTTTCGGACACCTCGTCATCGAGGCTTGACGTCTCCGATTCACTACCTTCGTCGGTGACAGCACCCGAGCTCGCCTCCACGTCAGGTTCCGCAGTCTCAAAGCTGGGTGCGACGGCCTCATAGCTGGTGTCATATTCCTGGCCCTGTGAAGTCTCAACACGGGATGTCGCGGGGACACTATCAACTTCCGGAGATGATGCCGTTGATGCGGCTTCCTTCGTTCGTGAGATCTTCACGTCGGACGGCGTCTTCACGCTGGATGTCGGCACACTGGATGTGGAGGCTTCGGTGCCGGCACTCGTTGTTTTGGCTGCTGTGCGCGTGGCCTTGCCGTCGGCGGTCTTGCTCCTGGAGGTCTTAGACCCCGTTGTTGAACGCTTGGAAGTTGTGGATGACGCGGCCGACGTCGATGGAGCCTTGGCTGAGGGAGCAGACTTCTTCGTGTTCGTCGATGACGTGCTGGCAGCCTTGGCGGAAGTGCGCTTCGCAGGTGTGCTCTTCGACGTTGAAGACTTGGGTGTTGAAGCACTCTTCGCGGAAGAAGACTTTCCAGTTGACGAGTCTGTCTCGGCTGTCTTGGCAGTCGACGATGTTGTAGAGGACGCTGCTTTCGGCTTCCGCCGCCGTGAAGACTGCATAGAAGCCGCTGGATCTGTCCGAGCCGTCCGAGGCGCCTTCTGCTCTTCCGATCCCTGTTTAGCCTCATCCGAATCGCCTCCGGAGAAGAACACGTCGACTGGGCGATCGCTCGACGCCGCATCCGGGATCAAAGCACCCAGTCCACGGCCCAGTCCACGCTTCTTGCGTTCAGCCACGATTTACTCCTCGTTGTGCGATTTCTTCGGCTGCTTCGCGGTAGGACAAAGCGCCACTGGAATGGGGGTCATAGGAAATGACAGTCTGACCGTAGCTCGGAGCCTCAGAGATCCGTACAGAGCGAGGGATCGCGGAGGACAATACCTGTTCAGGGAAATGCGTGCGAACATCTTCCGCAACCTGAGCGCTGAGGTTGGTCCGACCGTCGTACATCGTCAGCAGGATCGTTGAGATCGACAGCTTGGGGTTGAGGTGCTTCTGGATCAGCTGAATGTTCTTCAACAGTTGACTCAGACCCTCGAGCGCATAGTACTCGCACTGGATGGGGATCAGGACTTCCCGAGCAGCAACGAACGCGTTGACTGTCAGGAGTCCCAGGCTCGGAGGGCAATCAACGATGACATAGTCAACCCGATTTCCTGCAGCCGCCTCTTCATCGAGGTAGAAACCAAGAGAGCGTTGCAGGCGCTGTTCCCGGGCAACCAGCGAGACCAGCTCGATCTCCGCGCCGGCCAGGTCGATTGTCGCCGGCACACATTTGAGTGTTTCGAAGTCCGGGCACTGCGCAACTGCCTCGCGCATCGGAACGTCGTCGATGATGACGTCGTAGATGCTGGTGACCTCGGAGTAGTGGTCGATACCCAGAGCGGTACTCGCGTTGCCCTGCGGGTCGATGTCGATGAGCAGAACATTGAGGTTCTGATTCGCCAACGCGGCAGCGATATTCACTGCGGTCGTGGTCTTCCCGACGCCGCCCTTCTGGTTCGCGATCGTGAAGACCCGAGTAGAGTCTGGTCGTGGAAAACTCGCCTGGGACAGTCGATCAGCGCGTCGATTATCACGCGCGATAGCAGCACCTATGGGAGACGACTCGTCCATGATCGGCATTCGGCGCACTCCATCATCCATTGGTTTCACAAAGCTATACTCAGCCTAGACCAAATCTACTTCGTACTATTTCTTGACTATCTCGACGACACGGCTGGGGACATCGAGGATTCCGCCGTCGACGATGTGAATCTCCGGCTGAGACAGTCGATAACGCTTCAAAAGCTTCTTCGTCTTCACCAGCTCCGCTTCGACCGATGCCCCCTTGAGAGCAAGGATGCGACCCTCAGGTCCCATCACTTCGTGCGTCCATTCGATGAGGGTCGACATCGCTTTGACCGCGCGTGAGGTCACAACCGTGAACATCTCCTCATCGACGAGCTCCTCAACTCGGGCGCGGACGATTCGCACATTGCCCAGGCCCAAATCGTCTACGACCATCTTCAGCCATTCGACCCGACGTTCCATCGGCTCGATGAGCACAACCTGTGCCTCGGGACGAAGCAGCGCAATCGGAATCCCGGGCAGGCCCGCGCCACTGCCGACATCACCGACGACATCACCGTCATCAATGAATTCAGCGACAACAGCGCAATTGAGAATGTGCCTCGTCCAGAGCCTGTCGATCTCACGAGGACCGATCAGGCCCCATTCGATGCCAGTTGTAGCCAGATGCTGTGCATACCGCTGTGCAGTTGGGTAGGCGGCACCGAAGAACTCTTCTGTGCCTGCCGGGGGAATTTCGAGGGCGGAAAGGTCAGTCATGGGCAGGACGGACAAGCACATGCCGGCCCTCACCCTCGCCTTCAGACTCCGACACCAATCCGGCCTGAGCAACCTGATCGTGAATGATCTTACGTTCGAAGCTGTTCATCGGCTTGAACGCGAACTCGTTGCCGGACTCCTTGACATCGTCAATTGCCTGCTTCGCCTTCTTGATGAGCTCATCGCGACGATTATTGCGGAAGCCGTCAATGTCGAGCATGAGCCAGGAACGCTGGCCGGTGCTGGTCTGCACGGCAAGCCGGCTGAGTTCCTGCAAAGCGCCGAGGGTTTTGCCATCGCGGCCGACCAGGGTGCGCAGATTAGAATCCTCGTCGTCCTCACAGACGATCGACAGCTGTGCGCGTCCATCCCCGACATCGATGTCGATGTCGCCATCGATGTCAGCAACATCCATCAGCTCTTCGAGGTAATCCGCTGCAATCTCTCCCTCTTCTTCGAGGAGTTCTGCTCTCGTCGGCTTCTTAGATTTCTCAGCACCATCAACAGCGGCGCCAGTGTCGGCAGTCGCGTCGACGGTCTCATCAACAGTCGTGTCGACATTCTCTTCAGTCATGGTTCTTCCTCAGCGCTTCTTGTTCTTCTTGCGGTTCTTGCTCACCGGTTGCTGCCGCTGACGGCTCTGGTTCGGGGTCTGCTGAACTTCGGTGGCGGTCCCGCCCTTGACCTCAGATTTCTGAACAGGCTTGCCCTTGCGCGCCTTCCGCTCCAGCATCTCCTTCTCGGCTTTGGAACCGGGAGCTGGCATATTGCGGATGACGACATGCTGCTGGCACATCGTCCAGGTGTTCGAGACGAGCCAGTAGAAGAGGACACCGAGTGGGAAGTAGATTCCGCCGATGCCGAAGACAAGAGGCATCACGTAGAGAAGCATCTTCTGCGACTGCATCATCGGGTTCGCCATGGCGGACTCCGACATGTTCTTCGCCATCATCTGCTTCTGAGTGATGAACATCGTCCCGGCCATGATGACGATGAGAATGCCGGTCAGGAGCTTGACAGCGAAGCCCGGGTCCGTGAAGACCGCCGACAGCGAAATTCCGAAGACCGACGACTGCTCAGCCTGAATCGCGAGATTCTGAGTGAACCCGCCGATCGCACCGACCGACCCATCGGCCACCTTGGGCATGTTGTGGATGACACGGAAGAGAGAGAAGAAGATCGGCATCTGCACGAGGAGAGGCAGACACGAGGCCCAGGGGCTGGTCTTGTTGTCGCGGAACAGATTCATCTGCTCTTCGGCCATAGCCTGACGCGAGTACTGATCCTTCTTGCCCTTGTACTTGGCCTGCAGGCGCTGAATCTCAGGCTGCAGCAGCTGCATCTTACGCTGAGATTTGATCTGATAGACGAACAGCGGAATCAGGACCGCACGAATCACGAGAGTCAGTCCCGCAATCGACAGCACCCAGGTCCAACCGTTTGCGGCAGGAAGGCCGATCGCTGTGAAGATCTCGTGGAAGATCGCGAGGATCCAAGCAACTACCCACTGCAGCGGGTAGAGCAGCTTGTCCATCCAGTCCATTCAGTACTCCTCGTTACAACGAATCTTCACGATCGTTCATTTTGCCATTGTTCTCAGGTCTTCGCGACACAGAACTCATCGTTCTGCTTTCGCACGCGCCGGAGGCCTCAGCCCCTAGCAACTCGCGGTGCACAGATGCGCTGAACATCCGTCGCACACACGTCAAATATTGTCAGTGGCCCTCATCATCGTGCATGGAGACTGAGCGGGCCTGGCGCGCTGAACCGGGAACATGGTCCACCCCGCCATGGGAAAAGGGATTGCATCGCAGTATTCGCCACCCAGTTAACACCATTCCCTTGAGAACTCCGTGTATCTCGAAAGCCTCCAAGCCGTACATCGAGCAGCTGGGATAGTACCGACAGACCTGTCCATACATCGGCGACACTACGATTCGATAGGCCCGGATGAACCACACGAACGGCATGCGCGGTCCGATCCGGATCAGCCACCACGCGGTGGGCCAGAACCCGGCGGGCCTGCGAGGCACCTCCGAGGGGTGCTTCAGATCATGCTCGGCGTCCACGGCTCTCGAGCTTCTTCTGCGCCTTGTCCATCAGAATCGTGACTTCGGACTCGAGCTCGGCAAATTCCGCTCCGGCTGCTTGGGGCAATGCTCTGATGACGAACAGGGCGCCGGGGTCCAGACTGTCGAGTCGGACCCGCATGATCTCTCGAAGACGACGTTTCACTCGGTTCCGAACAACGGCGTTTCCAACGGCCTTGGATACGATGAAACCCACGCGTGCAGCGTGGGAATCATCAGAATCAATCAGGCTGTGTGCCATCAAATGGTCCGAGCGCACGCGGACGCCAGCTTTGAAGACTCTTCTGAAGTCATCTCCGCTGCGGATCCGGTGAGCCGCGGTGATCACACTTATGCCGAAACTTCGGCACGTCCCTTGCGACGACGTGCGGCCAGGATCGAACGACCGGCACGGGTGCGCATGCGCAGACGGAAGCCGTGCTTCTTGGCGCGCTTGCGGTTATTGGGCTGGAAAGTACGCTTACTCACTTCAAGTCTCCGATTTCTAGGTTGCGGTCGAACGGCGATGCGTTCTCACAAAAAACGGCGGTGCGAGTCTCGACCGCCGAGCACTCCTGTGCATAAGAGCCAAAAGATATTCAAGATAATCGGATGAAGCCCGGTACACAGGACACTCCATCTTAGCGAAGGTCAAAGTTGCTGGTCAAACTCGATGGCAATGTTTCACGTCACTGTCGCGAGCTGTTCGCCGAAATTCATTCCCTGCACATCTTCACCCGTCCACAAGTAACAAGCGTGTAGTTTTCCACATGGTTATCCAC